>JAUXGL010000109.1 GCA_030622135.1 Deltaproteobacteria bacterium | reverse complement strand
GATTGAATTCTTCTATGGACCGGGGGCATCCACGTCACCGAATACCTGGCAGTCCCGCTCGGGATCGAACCAGTCGGTGCAGCGCATCCGGTGATCGGGATCCATGGGTACACAGCGGCCCTGGCAACGGGTCTTGGGACAGTCGACGTCGTTGTTGCACCGCATGATGCAGAAGCCGGTGGCGTCGCACTCCATCCCCGACTCGGGGCAGTCGGCCGCGCCTTGGCAGGGCACCTCCAACGGATAGTGGCACAGGTTGAGCGACAGGTTGCAGTGGTAGTTGGGGCAATCGTCGTTGGCGGCGCACTCCTCCCGCTCCACCGTGTCGCAGGTGCCCAGTCCCCCGGCTCTCGCGCACATGCCCACCTGGCAGTTGTTGTCGATGTTCTCGGTGGCCGGGTTGCAGGACTGCCCCGGGTTGTTGATGCAGAAGGTGTTGGTGCCGTCGGTGCCGCAGAAGGTCTGGGGACAGTCCAGGGAGGTGACGCAGCCCTTTTGGGTGTCGTTCTCGCAGACGAAGAAGCTGCGGCAGTAGTTGGGCTGGCAGTCCAGATCGCTGCCGCACTCGATCGAGTCCTGGCTGCAGGTGCCCGAGCCGGTGTCGGGATCGATGTTTTCACACAGGTTGGGCTGGCCGGAGCAGTCCGCGTTGGCCAGGCAAGCCGCCTGGCCGAAGAAACACTCCCGGATCTCCGTGTTGCAGAAATCGTAGGGGCAGTCGATGTCCCGGTCGCACGGATCGCCGACGATCTCGTTGCAGGTGAAACCCCGGTCACCGCGGCAATCCTCGGAGCCCGCGCACTGGGTCCCCACGCAGAAGCCCAGAACCGGCTCGCAGCGCTGGTGCTCGCACTCGCGCGAGTCCAGGCACGGCTGGGTCAGGCAGCGGCCCAACTCGTCGTCGCACGGCTGGAGGGGGCACTGGTCGTCCGCGGTGCACTCAACCCCCAAGCACGATCCCCCGTGATGATCCACACAGTGGTGGCCCGCACAGAGCCGCCGCTGTTGCACCCCGATGGTCTGAAGGTCGCAGGTGTCGGTGACGTTGGGACAGTCGGCGGCCACCAGGCAAGGGATCCGGCAGGACCCGTCCAGGCACTCCATGCCGGCGGTGGGGCAGTCGGCGTTGATCTGGCAGGCCAGGTACTCGCCGCCCCCGTCGGAATCGCAGGTCTCCCCGGGGTTACAGTCGCCCGCGTCGAAGCAGGGAACCCGGCAGAAGCCACTGAGGCACTCGGGGTCGTTGTCCGGGTTGGCGTCGGAGTCGGGCGAGCAGGGATTTACCGGGTCGCAGGCGACGTAGACGGGTATGCACTCGCGCCTGGGACATAGGCCGGTGACCGCATCCGGGGCCGTGTGAGCCGGATCCATGCAGGTGTCGGTGGCCGCGTCGATCGGGTAGGGCGGGCAATCGCCGGGGCCCAGGCAAGCCACCATCACCGGCGACTCGCAGGTCCCCGGGTCGCCGGCGGCGGCGCCGAAGGCCTTCCGGCATTCGAAGTGGGGACAGGGAGTCGCCTCGTCGCACAGATCGCCGAAGGGGGCCAGGCACACGTGCTTATGGGGATCGCACACGTGGTGCGGGCATTCCTCGTCGGATCCGCACAGGGTGGCCACCGGGCGCTTGAAGTCGCTCTGTTTGAACTTCACCACCCCGCTGGGGGGATACTTTATGTCCGGCTCGGGGTAACGGGGGACGTAGCGAACCCGCGCGCAGGCCACCCGGAAGGTGCCGTAGTCGTCCGGATCGTCCTGGGGGACCTGGCCCACGTACACCATGATGTCGTTGAAGCCGGCGGGCTCACCCGGTTCGCGCTCGGGGGTGCCCACCAGGGTAATGTTGTCCACTTCGAACTCGTAGCACAGGCGGCTCTCGAAAACGCCGGCCAGCTTCTCAAGGCGGTAGCGGTAGGCCAGCTTGGAGAACTGCGCCGCATCGTTATCGGTGGGATTGGTGTGCCAGGCCACCTCGTTGCCGTTGCGCGAGCCGTCGAAGTCCATGTCCACGTCGGAGTCGCCCCACACCGGGTTGGTCCCGGAACGGAACTCGACCGGATCGGGCACCCCGTCGGCGTCGGTGTCGAACAGCTCCGGGCTGGTGCCGATAAAGCGCTCCTCGCAATCCAAAAGCCCGTCCCCGTCGCGATCCAGGCGGTCCAGCGCCAGCGAACAATCCGCGTCGTCCGGATCCAGGGGGTCGAACCCCGAGCGCCTCAGCTTGTACTCCAGCAGGTCGTTGAACCCATCCGCATCGGTGTCGATCGACCCGATGGAGGTTCCGATCTCCTGCTCGAGGAGATCCACCAGGCCGTCCCCGTCGGTGTCGATGCTCTCGGTCTTGGTCCAGGCCGGGTGCGCGTTGGTGTTGGAAACCATGAACGCGCCGTCCTTCAACACGTACATGCGCTTGATGGAGGTGTAATCGACATCCAGGAAGTTGATCTCCTCGCCGTTCTCGAAGTTCCGGTAGGTGCCGCCGCCGATATCGGCCATGCTCTTGAGCAGGGCCTCGGCCTCTTGCTTGACGTAGTCCGGAGTGTCCGCCGAGAGATAGGCGGTATGGAAGGTGAAATCATGCACATCGAAGCGCTTGGGCAGGTTCATCATCTCGGTCAGGGCCCGGCGGATGCTGTCGGGGGTATTCACCTCGTCGTCGAAGTCCATGGGATAGGGCAACCCATCGGAGAGGAGGATCACCACGTACTTGGCGCGAGCGCGCTCGTCGACGGAGGACTGGCTCATATCCATGGCCAGGGTGGCCTCCGCCAGGCCCAGGGCGGCCTGGTAGCTGGTGTTGCCCCCGACGGCCATCAGCGAGTTGAGCGCCCGCAGCAGGGAGGCCAAGTCGTTTACGAACCCGAACATGTCGGCGATGCCGTCCCCGTTGGTATCGCGCTGGGTGGCCACGTTGGCGGCCGCCTCGAACCGCAGCATGGCGAACTCGACCCCGGGATCGTTGCGAAACTTCTGGATCACTTCCCATACCGCCCGCACCCGACCGGGGTACTCGTTGGGAGAGGGCGGCGGATCGGTAACGTTGTTGCTCTGGGAACAATCGATGATGAACATGATCTTGACCGGGAACATGAGCTCGTCGGGATGCTCGGTGCAAAACCCTCCCTTCACCCGCATCTTGTTATCCCGCTGTCCCTTGCCCAGGCCGGGGGTTTCGAATATGTCGGCGTCGGTGCAGGCCGGCCCGACCAGAAACAACAACCCCGCCGTCCACATCAAGAATATACAATACGCTCTCAACCGGAACATGGTGCCCACCTCTTTATAACGGTCAGTCGTCGCTGGTCACGCAGCTACCGCCTTGGAAATCCAAGTCCAGGTCGCCGGGCAGAACGAAGTCGTCGTCGGTCAAGGTGATCTCCCCCTTGACCGGGATCTTGTAGTCCGGGGCGATGTACTGGGCCCGCACGCAGGCCACCCGGAAACGACCGGGGTCCAGGGGATCGTCGTAGGAGGCCTGGTCGAACCAGATCAGGATGTCGTTGAATCCCCGAGTGCCGGGGCCGGCGCGGTCCTTGGTGGTCACCAAGGTGATGTAGCGAATGTCGAAACCGTAGCACTTCTGGTCTTCCAGGTTTACGGTCTCGGCCTCCCTCAGCTCGTACCAGTAGCGGTGATCCTCCCACAGAACCTCGTCCGAGCGGCCCGGATGGGAGTGAAACAAGAACTCGTCGGCGTTGCGTTGGCCGTCCGAATCCAGATCCTCGTTGACGTCGTTGCGCAGCGGGTCGGTCCCCAGGCGGATCTCGTACAGATCCGGGAACCCGTCCGCGTCGGAGTCCACCAGCTTGTCGTCGGTGCCGTAGAGCGCCTCCTCGCAGTACCGCAGCCCGTCGCCGTCCGAGTCCTGGGTCTGGGAGCAGGGCTCGTCCGGGCGGTCCGGGTCGAGGGGATCAAAGCCGGCCGACAGCTTTCGGTGCTCGATGAAATCCTGGTACCCGTCGTCGTCGGTGTCCGCCTTCAAGGGGTCGTAGCCGTCGCGCATCTCCATGTCGTCGTCCAGCCCGTCCCCGTCCGAGTCGGCCAAGAAGTGGTCGATCCCCGGAAAGGCGTTGACGTTGGTCACCATCAGGTTCTTTAGCGCGTAGGTGCGCTTGATGGAGGTGTAGTCGATCTTTAAGAAGTTGATGTCCTGGCCGGAGGTAAAGTCGCGGAAGGTGCCGTTGCCACGCCTCGACATCTCACGCAGGAGCGCCCGCCCGCGATCCGGATCCAGGTTGTAGGCGATCTCGGCCGCCGCGCACAGCGCCGAGGTGGCGACGCCGAACTGGTCGCGGCAGTACAAAAACGCGTTATGGAAACGCATCTCGCCCACGTGAAAGCTCTCCCTCAGATCCATGATGGCGTCCACCAACTGGAAAATCTGGTAGTTGTGGTTGTAGTCGGCCCCGCCCTCCAGCATGGGGAACATGCCCTCCTCGCGGTAGTCCATGTCCAGGACGATGGTATCCATCAGCGTGCAGATCACGTGGAGATCCTCGTGGCATTCGTCCGAGTAACGCGGGTGGTTGGGGGGATCGGTCACGCAGCCGTAGCAGACCGGGTCGGGCGTTCCGTCGGAAAAGAAGATGACCACGTACTTGGTCCTGGTCAACTCGGGTAGACCCCCGGCCCCGTTGGCCACCGACATCATGTCGTCGAGCAGCACCTGGTAGGCCACGCCCAGGGCTCCCTGGTAGTCGGTCATGGAGTCGGCTTCCAGAATACCCTGCGGCCCGAACACCTCGGTCTCGTCGCCGGACAGCTGCCGAAACCCGCCGGTGAGATCGGCGACGCGCCCGTTGAACTTGATCACGTTGAAGAAGATCTGGGGATTGTTGGCGTAGCGCCGCACCACCTGCCGCACCGCCTCCACCCGCTGGTCCCCCTCGTCGGTCTGCTGCATGGAGCCGGAGCAATCCATAATGAACATGATCTTGACCGGAAACTCCGAGTCGTCCGGCGGGGCGGTGCACACCTCGCCGTGGATCGTCAGCTGATCGTCCACCTGGACCGTCTCGAAGGTCTCCTTCACCTCCACGTCGGTGTCCGAGCAGGCCCAGACGAAACCGCCGGAAAACATGACCACGACAAACAGGCAAGTAAACCTTTTCATTACGACCTCCCAGTCCAAAAGGCCGGGTCAGAATGGACGCAATCCATGATTATTACAGCGATTCTTTCCGATTGCAAGCCATCCGATTACCGATCTTGTCCATTTCACTCCCATCATGCTACCTCCAAATATCGTGCCACACGCCGCGGATAAGTCTCAGCGCAAGTAGCTAATTTAACGAGGCTTTTCAAGACCTACACAAACCTACCCCTGGAGCAAGTGAAGCATATCGGCGACAGACCGGGCCTGTTTTTTTCATGTGCTTGAAAATCAAGGAAAAGCCGTCGTGAAAAGATTTCCGCACCGCCGGAGATCGGCAACCAGGATCTCCCACCCCCTTTCCGGTCGATCCCAATCTCCCGCGTAAAATGAGACACTTACGGGAGGACCACGAGTAAATTATCTCACTAGTATAGTGGCACCACGTATATTGAGTTACCCTGGGAAGTCAATATGTTATGTTGAAATGTAGGGGCACCAATGGGAGATTGGGGACAACTGGACTGCCCGATAAAATCCTGGTACGAGTACCAACGGGAGAAAACCATGACCATCACAGGACGCGCGACCAACGAGGGGACCCGGCGTTACGCCGAGCGCCAAGTCATGAAGGAGAGCTACCGCAAGGCGGGAGACCTCCGCATCGGCACGCTGGGCATCGGCACCTACCAGGGTGATCCCGACGACCGGACCGATCAGGTGGTGACCAATGCCGTCCTGGAGTCGATACGGGGAGGCATCAACCTGATCGACACGGCCATCAACTACCGCGGCGAGCGGGCCGAGAAGTGCGTCGGCGCGGCCCTGCGCCAAGCGATCGAATCGGGCGCCATCAAACGCGACGAAATCGTCGTCTGCTCCAAGGGAGGCTTCGTTCCCGCGGCCGGGGATCCCGGCGCCTGGTTCGAGCAGGAGTACATCCAAAAAGACCCGGGCTTGAAAAAGAGCGATCTGGTGGCCGGATGCCACTGCATACACCCGGTGTACATCGCCGACCAGCTGGAGCGCAGCCTCTTGAACCTGGGGCTGGAGACCATCGACGTCTACTACCTGCACAATCCCGAAACGCAGCTTGGCACGGTGGAGCCCGGCGCGTTCTCAGATCGCCTGAGCGCCGCCTTCGGAGCCCTGGAGCAAGCCTGCGATGCTGGGAAGATCGCCTGCTACGGCCTGGCCACCTGGAACGCCTTCAGGGTGCCGCCGGACCAGCGCGACTTCATGAACCTGGCCGACGTCAAGGAGCTGGCTAAAAAAGCCGCCTCGGGAAAGGCAGACCGCCTGCGCTTTATTCAACTGCCCTTCAACCTGGCCATGCCCGAGGCCCTGCTGGCCACCCAGCAGGTGGGCCCGGAAAGCGTCCCGGTCATGGAGGCGGCCCGGCAGCTAAAGATCGAGGTGGTCTCCTCCGCCTCCATCTGCCAGGGGCAGATCATCGGAAAGATCCCCGATGCGCTGGGCGAAGCTCTGGGGCCGGATCTGACCGACGCCCAGAGAGCGCTCCAGTTCACCCGCTCCACCCCCGGTTTGACCACCGCCCTGGTGGGCATGAAAACCTCGGAGCACGTAAAGGAAAACCTGGCGTTGGTCAAGATGGCCCCCCTGGAGACCGAAGCCTTCCTGGCCAGCCTCCAGTCGGCGATATAACCTAACCCCCCACCCGCTGTACTATCGGAGCTACGTCACCCCCCTTCCCGATACGGGAAGGGGGGCTGCATAATGGTGTCATTGGGATCTAGAGCCCCTCCCCGTGTCGGGCTTGGTTACATAATCTGGTAGGTCCGGATCTCCTTGGAGACCCACTCTTCGATGGTGAGGTTCTGCTCCTTGTTCAGCTGGGCCTCGAGGAGCTTTACGTACTTCTGCCGCTCATCCATGAGCATCTTGGCGTCAACCTCGGGCTGCTTTTTCTTGAGGTAGGCGTCCTCGCCGGGGCCTTTGTGGGTGCCCATGTCGCGGACGATCTTTAAGACCTTGGCCCGCTGCTCCATGATGGCGATGTACGCGCTCTTGGGAGCGGCCTTACGAATCCCCTTCAGGCGCCGGTCGCTCACCTGCAGCGAGAAGCCGGAGAGCGGGTCTCCGGAGACGACGAACGACTTGCTGTTTTTGCGCGCGTACTTGAGCGTGTTGGTGTTTACGCCAAAGATCCGCTTGCATTCACGGAAGTTCAGCTTCCGGGTAAAGATGCATCCCTCCAGGTTCTGCTTTCCCCTCGGCCCGGTGGCGAAAAAGCGGCTCCCCACCCCAACCTCGCGAACGAACGACTTGAAGATGCGCACGTCCTTGCCGCCCCGCGCTGAAGAAGCATCCAGCCAGAGCAACGACACGGCGATCAATGTGATCCAGAATAGTCGCATGGGTTAGCTTTTACGCACCATACACAAAAAAACCGATACAAATCAACTCGGGGTCATTCAGAGAGCAGCCTCACTCGCATGAAATCTGCATGGTTACGCCGAGAGGCATTCTACCAGAAATCGAACGCCCAGCCGAAACGGATGAAGACGGTCGAAAACGCCTTCATATCCTTGGTGATCTGGTTGGCGCCACGTTTCAGCTCCTTACTGACCGTGTCCAGCCCTTGGTTCAGCAGCGCCTCGGCATCCGGATACTGGCTGATGTCTCCCGGATCGGCATCGACCTCCGCGCCGGCCGTTTGAATTGTGTTCAGCCCCAGGCCCAGGTCCAGATAGGCGCCATTCTCCCAGAAGAAACGCCAGCCGCAGTGCAGCCCGAACATGGGCACCGTGACTTTGGCGTTCACTTTAAAATCCAGTTCCGCCTGGATATCCGAATGTGAAAAAGTACATGGGGCCGCAGCCTTGAGCGTCCATACGGAAAGCGTCGCTTCCACGTAGAAAGTCCGGGCCCATGGATACCAGCGCGCCCACAGGGCACTCGACAACAATTCGGTATCCACCTTACCCTTCACTATAAAACCTTCCACATCGACTTGTCCCTCGATCTCCTCGACGCCCATTGCGGCGCGGAGAATGTAGTCTAGGGGAAGGCCGCCCAGCGAAAGACCGAATGACCAACTCCGCGAATGCAGATAGACAATGTCCACATGGATAAACTCGAGCAACCCAACCCCCAGGTCAAACGCCATGTCCTTCTCGTCGCGCTCATCCCCCAAAGCGGCGGCCGGCGCGCACAGCGCGGTACCGAGCAACAGGACGGCAAGCATGGCAATATTGATTCTCTTCACCAGCCCCCTCTAATCGGTCGGCTCCAGCTCCATGCGGATGGCGCCCTTGGGGCAATAGTGTGCACACAGGCCGCAGCCCTTGCAATGGACCAGATCGATCAGGATCCCACCGGTTTGGGGATCTCGGGTGATGCACTGGTCGGGGCACAACGTCTCGCATACGTTGCAGTACAGGCATTCCAGGGTGGCCAGGCAGCGGGAGGCTTCCGCGCGGGCTTCTTCTTTCGCGTAGCCCTCCATCGCGGGGTGGAAGTCGGCCCGGCGGCCTTCGGCCGGTCTCTCCCGGGGCGGCGTGCCCGGGCCGCCCCGCGGCTTGCAAACATCTCGGCTCAATGCTTCTCCTTGCCGTCCAAGAGCCCGCGAGCCAGGAAAACCGGATGCAGGCCCCGGCCGCGGTCCACCATGCGCTGGTCTACCTCGCAGCGCCAGCACTCGTAATCGTTCTCGCAGACCGCGCCGGGCGTAAGCCCCATCAGGGCGTAGCGGCAGGGCCGCCGCGCGCCCCAGCGACCCTTGAGCCTCTGCACGGCGATCGCCTCCATGGAGATGGCGCCGGTGGGGCAGACGTGCGCGCAGGCGCCGCAGCCGATGCAGCTCTCGGGAAAATCTCCGCGGAGGCGGTCCCACCGCACCCGGCGGCGGCCGCGCCCGGCCAGGCAGATGGCCTCGGCGCCGACCACCTCCCGGCACACCCGCGCGCACAGACCGCAGAGGATGCAGTTGTCTCCCCCGCGCCCGGCCTCCAGGCCGGTCTGCTCGATCCCATGCTCGGCGGCCAGGCGGCGGATGCGCGGAGCGTCGGGCGCCATGGCCAGCAGGAGCTTGAGCACCATGCGCCGGTGCCTGACGACCTTATCGGTGTCGAGGAAAACCCCCAGACCTTCCCCAAGCGGATAGTCGCAGGAGGTCACCAGTTCCCGGCGGCGGCCCTTCTGCACCTCCACCAGGCACAGCCGGCAGGCGCCGTAGGGCTTCACCCCCGGATGATGACACAGGCCCGGCACCACGAAGCCGCAACGTCGCAGCGCATCCAGGAGGCTTTCGCCGCGGGTCCCCCGGCAGGCCCGCCCCTGCGCTTCGAATGTAACCTGGTCCGACCCGCTCATGGCTTGTGCTCCTGCAGATACGCCTCCACGCACTCGGCCGCCCGCATTCCCGAAGCCAGGGCCGCCACCACATTGCGGGCCCCGGTCATCACCTCCCCGGCACCAAAGACCCCTTCTATCGAAGTCATCAGGCTATCGGAATCCACGAGCAGCGTACCCAGGGGGCCGGCGAGATCGCCCAGGCTTTTTTTGTCCGGCTCCCGGTCCTCGGCAGCCACGAACACCCTGGCGGGGATCTCCCGGCTCCCGCGCAGGTCCGCAAAAAGCCCTCCGGCCGGCCAGCGGCGGCCACTCTTGTCCGCGGGCCCGTAAAACATCGGCAGGCAACGTACCGCCCGGAGGCGCTGTTCCCCAAACAGTTCCACCGGCCAGGTCTCCTCGTGCAGCCGAACGCCTTCTTCCCCGGCCATCCTCAGCGCGTCGGCGCCGGCGGGCGCCTCCCCGCGGCTGCGCCGCATCAACAAGTGCACCGGCCGGGCCCCCGCGCGAACGGCCATGCGCGCGACGGCCACGGCCATATGACCCGAGCCCGCCACCACCACCGGCCCATCGATACGCTCCCCCTGCCCGTCCCGGTACTCGCGCGCAAACGAGAGGGCATCGCGGCAGCCCAAAAGCTCCTCCCCGGGAATGTCGAGCCCGCTTCCTGTCGGGTTGCCCAGCGCCAGGATCACCGCCCGGGCCCCTCCGGCGAGCAGGGAACCCGGCCCCGAGGCCGGTTCCACCGGGTGGGAAGTCAGGATCCGAACGCCCGTCGCCAGGATGCGCTGGATGTCCAAGTCCAGCGCTTCCTCGGGAAGATCGAAGGACCCAACGGCGTATCGCAGCAACCCGCCGGGGCGCTCCCCGGCCTCGTAGACATCCACCTCGTGACCGCTTTTGCGCAGGAAGAAGGCCGCGCTCAGCCCGGCCGGCCCCGAACCCACCACCGCCACGCGACCTCCCAATCCGCCCGCGGGCTCCTGGGTAACCTGGCCAACCACCCGGCTCGCGGCCAGCTTCAGCGCGCGGATCTGAACCGGCCGGTCCAGCACTCCACGAACGCAGGCATGCATGCACGGCCGCACGCAAAGATACCCGCAAACGGACGGCAGCGGGTTGGTCTGCAGAATGATCCCGAGCGCCCGGTCGAAGTCACCCACCGACAGCGCGTGGATGTAGCCGGGCACGTCCTGGCCCAGAGGGCAAGCGGCCCGGCAGGGGGATACCCGCAGGGGACCCTGGGGGAAAGCAACCTCCCGCGACACCCGCCCGCGCAGGCTGTCCTCGTCGGCTAGTTCGGGGAAGACCGTCGCTGAGCAGTTGCGCCGGCAAACGTCGCAGGTGAGGCATTTTTCGGCCGTCCAGATGGGACGGTGTGTGCGCACTATCGGCATCGGTCTTCCGACTTCCCCAGTTTCATGCCCAGGGCAAACGCCTTCAGGTTGACCTCCAAGAAACGCTGCTTGACCAGGTGATGCACGGCCGCGATTGCGTCTTTCTCGCCCACCAATCCGGCAAACCCCACCAGGGCGCCCAGCATGACGAAGTTGGCCGAAACCTGGTTGCCGGCTTCCTCGATTGCCGTGCGAGTACCGGGGACTTGCAAAACCTTGTGCCCGGCAGGGGGCTTGACGAAAAAGCTATCGGCCAGGATGATCCCCTTTGCGTCCAGCGTGGGTGCGTACAGGTCGTAGGCCTGCTGAGCCAGGACCACCAGGATGTCCGGATGATCGATATGGGGGTAGTCGATCTCCTCGGCGGAGAGGATCACGTCCGAGTAGGTGGCCCCGCCGCGCGCCCGTGAACCGTAGTGCTGGGAGGCAGCCACCCGCAGGCCGGCGAGTGCGCCGGCCTCGGCCAGAACCGCGCCCAGGGTAATCAGGCCCTGTCCCCCCAGGCCTCCGAACCGCACTCCCACGGGCCACTCAGTCATGATACTCCCCAATGACAAAGCGTTCCCAAAGCTGCTCGGGCTTCATCTTCTTCGCCTCTTCGCGGGTCACGCACAGGCCCACCAGGTGGTCATACAGTTTGGTGAGATCGTCTAGCCGGTTGCGCCGGCCGAACTGGGTGGGACAGGGGGAGATGGCCTCGACGAAACCGAACCCGTCGGTCTTTACGGCCTTCTTGATGGAGTCGATCAGGCTCATCGGGCGGGTGACCGGCCAGCGGGCCGCGTAGGGGGCGCCGGCGGCGCGGACCACCGCACAGAGATCGAAGGGCCGGTAGACGTTGCCCTGGGGATCGGTGGCCGTCCTGGCACCCACCGGCGTACTCGGAGCAGTCTGGCCGCCGGTCATGCCGTAGATCTGGTTGTTGCCGCAAACGACGGTCAGATCGATGTTACGCCGGGCCGCGTGGATCAGGTGGTTGCCACCGATGGAACTCAAGTCGCCATCCCCCGAAACCACGATGACGGTGAGCCTGGGATTGGCCAGCTTGGCCCCGGTGGCATAAGCCACCGCCCGGCCGTGCAGGGTGTGCAGGGTGTCGGCCTGGATGTTGGGGCTGGGGATCCAGGCGGCGCAGCCGATGCCGGATACGAACAAGAGGTTCTTCCGGTCGATCTCCAGCTCGTCGACGGCCCGGATGACACAGCCCAGGAGGATGCCGTGACCGCACCCGGAGCAGAAGGCGGTGTGTTCGGTACGCAGCCAGTGCTCCATCGCCCGGGTCACGCCAACACCTCCTGGACCTTATCCACTATTGCGACGGGCTCGATCGCCTCTCCGTTGGTCTGGCACAGCGAAACCACGTCACCGCGGACGTGCTGGCGCACCAAGCCGGCCACCTGCCCACGGTTCATTTCCGGAACCACGATCTTCTCGACCTGGCCGTCCAGGGCCCGGATCTCCTTTTCCGGAAACGGCCAGAGGGTGATCAGCCGGAGCAGGCCCGCCCGGACACCTTCTTTGCGCAACCGCTTCACCGCGGCCAGGGCGCTACGTCCGGTGAACCCGTAGGCCACCACGGCCACCTCGGCGTCGTCGAGGAAGCGGGCATCCACCTCGACAATGTCGTCCGCGTGGTCGAGGATCTTTTTGTTGATGCGCCCGACCAACCGAGTGTGTTGATCGGGATGGTCCACCCTCCGGTAGCCCCACTCGTCGTGGGTAGAACCGGTGACCAGCAGGTTGGCCCCGTCCCCGAAGGCGGGCATGGGCGGAACGCCGTCGGGCGCATCGGTGCCGAAGGGAGGTTTCTTGATATCGCGGTTGCGCTCGACGATCTCAAAGTCCCGGTGCAGGCGCACGCTCTCGCGCAGGTGACCGACGCTCTCGTCCGACATCACGAAGGCGGGCACCCGGTAGCGCTCCGCCAAATTGAAGGCCCGGATGGTGAGATCGTACATCTCCTGGACCGACCAGGGGCTCAGCGCTATGGGGCAGTAGTCGCCGTGGGACCCGTAGCGAACCTGGATGATGTCGCCCGAGGCCACCCGGGTGGCCTGCCCGGTCGCGGGGCCGGCCCGCTGAATATCGACGATCACGCAGGGCGTCTCGGTGATGGCCGCGTAGCCCAGGCCCTCCATCATCAGGCTCAGGCCCGGCCCGGAGGTGGCGGTCATGGACTTGGCCCCGGCCCAGGCGGCGCCCACCAGGGCCGAGATGGAGGCCAACTCGTCCTCCATCTGAATAAAGGCCCCGCCGGCAGCGGGCAGCTTCTCGGCCAGCCGCTCCAAGATTTCCGACGACGGAGTGATGGGATAGCCCGCGTAGAAGGTGCAACCGGCCGCCAGGGCCCCTTCGGCCGCGGCGTGGTTACCCATCAAGATTTGCACGTTGCCGGACATCGTCGCATGGAATCTAACGCCCGGTTATCTGAAAAGCAAGACTTGAACCGCCCCCGGCGCCGATGTTATAGGGCTTTACATGATCGCTAGAGACCCTATTGCGGACCTGTTGGACAAGACTCTCCGGCAAACCGAGCTGCCCGGGCTGCCCGCGCCCCAGCGGGGAAAGGTACGGGACATCTACGATCTTTCCGACCGGCTGCTTTTGGTCACCACCGACCGCGTCAGCGCCTTCGACGTGGTGCTGGGCACCATCCCCTGCAAGGGCCAGGTGCTCTGCAGTATCGCCTCCCACTGGTTTGAAAAAACCGCCGATCTGGCTCAGAACCACCTCATCGACGTGCCCGACCCCTGCGCCATGCTGGTGAGAAAGTTAAAACCCCTTCCGGTGGAAGTGGTGATGCGCAGGTACCTCACCGGCAGCCTCTTTAGAGAATACGAATCGGGTAACCGGACCGTCTACGGGCTCGAGCTCCCCGACGGCATGAAAAAGGATCAGCGCTTCGAGGAGCCGCTCTTGACTCCCACCACCAAGGCCGAGTTGGGCCAGCACGACTTGCCGCTTACCTCGCAAGAAACCGTGGAACAGAGGCTGGTGGAGCCGGATCTCTGGCGGGAGGTCCAGAAGATCGCCCTGGCCCTCTTCACCCGCGGAGAGGAAGAAGCCCGCTCCCGGGATCTGATCCTGGTGGACACCAAGTACGAGTTCGGCCTGGACGCGGACCGGCTGGTGGTCATGGATGAGATCCACACCCCCGACTCCAGCCGCTACTGGGAGCTCTCGGAATACCAATCCCGCTACGCGCAAGGACAGGCCCAGCACATGCTGGACAAGGAGAACATTCGCCAGTGGCTGATCGAGCGGGGGTTCTCCGGCGAGGGCCGGCCGCCCGACCTGAGCGAGGACATCCGGGTTTTCCTGTCCAAGAAATACCTGGAGCTTCAGCAGCGCCTCACCGGCACCGAGCCAGATCTGCCCGTCGGCGATCCCGCCGAGAGGCTCGCCGGCAACTTGAAGAAGGCCGGAATCATCAAATGAGCCGGCCCGCGCTCCTGTTCGCAACCCTGGTTCTCCTACCCGCGGGAAGTCTGCATGCCCAGAAAACCTCCTTGCCGAATCCGGACACGCAGGCCGTGACGCAGGCAACCCACGAGTTCCTCTCGACCCTGGCCGCCGGCCAGGCCCACGTGCTCGCCGGCCTGGGCAGCGATCCCTTCGACTTCGACGGCCGGCGGATCAAGGGTCTCAACCCGATCATGAAGGAGTGGGAGCGGATACTGGCCCGCTGCGGCAAAGACCTGAAGAAACCCCAAGGAACCCAGATCGACATCTTCGGCTACAAAACCGCCGAGCTGAAATTTTCGAAACCCCCGGAGAAGTTCTCCTACCTGAACCTGAGGCGCTGCCGGTTCGCCGCCGTCACCTTCGAGAACCGCAACGGTTTTTTGCTGATCTTCAAGAAGGACCAGAAGAACAAGTGGCGGGTCATAGCAATCACGGATTGAGAGAAACCGTCTTTCCGAACCGAAGCGCCCACGGGCAGGTGACCGCCAAGATCACGAAGCCGGTCCCCTTGCGCACCATCACGGATTGGGGTGAGACCACCTGCCGGCACCGCAGGCGGCGGCCGCGATCAGCAACAAGATCGACGGTAGTATTCGTGTTCTCATTTTTTCACCCCTGGCCTTCTCTTGCTTCCGAGCTGGATCATTTCGACTCCTTTAGCACGATCCGGGCGTCGACCGCCACCAGGCCTTTCTCGTGTACGATCACCGGGTTCAGATCCATCTCGCGGATGTCCGGGTAGGACTCGACGATCTCCGACACACACAGCAGCAGCTTGCGGATGGCCTCGCGGTCAGCGGGGGGCCGGCCGCGGAAGCCGTCCAGGAGGCGGATGGAGCGGATGTCCTCGATCATCCGCTTGGCCGAACGCGGAGTAATGGGCAGGACCCGGAAGGACACGTCCCTGAGCACCTCCACAGCGATCCCCCCAACGCCGAACAGGATCACCGAGCCGAACTGGTCGTCGACCTTGGTACCCACGATCACCTCAACGCCGCTGGCGGCCATGGGCATCACCAAGATTCCGCGGATGTCCGCGCCGGGATCGTGCCTGCAGGCGTTCTCGGTGATCTCCGAAAACGCCCGCGAGATCTCCTCGGATGTCTTGAGGCCGAGGCGCACTCCGCCCGCCTCGCTCTTGTGCAGGATCTGCGGTGAGACTATTTTCAGCGCCACCTCGCCGCCCAGGGATGCCGCCGCCTCGACGGCCTCCCCCGCGGTGTGAGCCAGAGCCCCGGGGCCCACGGGAACGCCGTGCAGTCCGACCAGCTCGCGGGCCTCCGTCTCCAGCAGAACCGTCCGACCCTCCTGTCGAACCACTTTGATGATCTCGTTGCCGCGCGGCTTGGCCTTGTGTCCCCAGTCAAAGACGAAATTGGTCTTGGCCTGGTAGCTGTGCAGGTAGATCCCGTACTCGGCCAGCGCCCCGACGCAGCGGCCGGCGATCTCCAAAGAATCGTAGACGGGGATCTGGTAGTAACGCAGCAGGTCCAGGGAGTGAGGACGGGCGTGGTTGTACAGGCTGTGGGCCACGATGGGTTTCTTGCACTCGGCCACCAGCTTGCCCATCTGGTGAGCGGCGTCCTCCTCGACGAAGGCCAGGCTCTCGGCGAAACGGATGCTGTAGCCACCGAAAAGGCCCACGATCAGCAGCCCGCCGATCTGGCCGTCGTGCATGAGCACCCGGGCGCAGCGGGCGAAGATCTCCGGATCGGCGTCGGCGCCCCCGGCCACGTCCACGGGATTGCACACCGAGGCGGCCGCGGGCAGAAACTCGCGCAGCTTTGTCCTGGTTTTTTCGGACAGCGGGGGGATCTCCACGCCACTTTCGGACAGCAGGTCTGCGGCGATGGTGGCGTGGCCGCCGCCGTCGGCCAGTATGGCCACGCGGTTGTTCTTCACCGGCGGCAGGCTCGACAGGGTCTCGGCCACGGGAAACAACTCGTCGGATTTTTCCACCACGACGATGCCCGCGCGCCGGAAGGCGGTGCGGGCCACCTCGGACATGCCCGCCAGCGCGCCGGTGTGAGACCCGGCCGAGCGCTGGCCGGTGGCCGAGCGACCGCTCTTTAGCATGACGATGGGCTTCTTCCGGCTGGTCTTGTAGGCCTGCTGCAGAAAGGATCGGCCGTCGCGCATACCCTCGACATACATGAGAATGGCCCGGGTTCCGGGATCCCTCTGGAAGAACTCCAGGTACTCGTGGAAGCGAATGTCGGCCTCGTTACCGACGCCCACGTAGTAGGAAAATCCCTTGCGGCTCTTGACCGACGCCTCGGTGATCAGGGTCAGGGCCATGTTGCCGCTCTGAGACATCAGGGCGATGTCCCCCCGGGGCACCTGGTGCAACCCGACCAGGTTCAGGCCGGACTTAACGTTTATCATCCCGGAGGTGTTCGGGCCCACGATGCGGATCCCTCTATTGCCGGCGGCCTCCACCACCTCGGCTTCCAGCCGGCGGCCCTCCTCGCCGATCTCTCCGAATCCCCCGGCGATGACCACCGCCCCGCCGACCCCCTTGTTACCGCAGTCCAACAGGATCTCCGGGAGCGTCTGCGCGGAAGTGGTGATCAACACCAGGTCAACCGGGCCCTCGATGTCCGAAACCTTGGGGTAGCATCTCAGACCCAGGACGCTCTGTTCCTTCGGATTGACCGGGTAAATGGGCCCCTCGAACTTCTCGTCGAGCAGCGTGCGGATGGCCTGGAAGCCGCGTTTGGTTTCCGCCCGCGAGGCCCCGACCACTGCCACCGAGGTCGCGTTCAGAACTCTGTCGAGTGACATGATTATTTTCCCTTGAAGAAAGGTTGGCGCTTCTCCTGGAAGGAGGCGATTCCTTCCTTCCAATCCTCGGTGTTCATGCAGGCCAGTATGGCCTCCGCCTCGGCCATCAACACCGTATGCAGGTCTCGCTGTTGTGAAAGCT
>JAUXGL010000187.1 GCA_030622135.1 Deltaproteobacteria bacterium | reverse complement strand
TGGCAACCTGTCACCTCAGAAATGGTTAACAGGTGACATGTTGCCACACTTTCTGCTCGAATGCAAATTCCCTTGAACAACCCACAGGTCGGGGGATCGTGCATTTCGTGCATTTTACGAACTTGGACGTGCCGACGATTTAGCGCCTGGCCGGCAGAATGTCACCTTGGTGATCTAGGTTATTTTTGCCTCGACCCTTAGCGTAATCTCCGAGGAAAACCACAGGAAGTGGTTCCAGCAAGTATGGACAGGCCTCACTGGTGCATCCACAAAATGTCACCCAGCACCGTATCCTATCGAGCTCGCTGAACGTCTGATACGTATGTTTAGTTTCGTTGGGGATGTTGTTCTTGATCCGTTTGTGGGTACAGGAACGACAATCGTTGCTTCGGCTAGATGGGGTAGAAATAGTGTGGGCGTTGAGATAGACCCACATTACTTCGATCTCGCCAGGAATCGTTTTGAAAAAGAGATGAACGGTCTTTTCAACACTTCGAAATTGAAACTACACAGCAATACCCAGGAACACTGATGAAAAAACTGCGACCAAGAGTTCCAGGTGCTGTCAGGCACTTCTGGAAAACTCGATCTACGCAGAGAAAACGCCAAGGTTCCGCCACTGGTCAGAAAGATTACGGCAGCAGGTCTGCAGTAACCGGTGGAGCGCAACTTGATGGGTTCATCAATCTATTCAAAGACCTCCTGATTGAAGCAGGTCTTCCGAAGTCAACTGTGTTTACCGAGGGAAGGACAAGCGTCACGATTCCCGGATTTTTCCGCCCAACCAAAAACTGGGACCTTATTGTTTTAGTTGAAGGGAAGTTATTCGCATGCCTTGAATTAAAGTCTCAGGTTGGATCTTTCGGTAACAACTTCAACAACCGAGCTGAAGAAGCTGTGGGTAATGCTGAAGACCTATTGAGGGCATACCGATACGGTGCCTACAACGAGTCACCCAAGCCATGGACTGGTTACTTCATGCTTCTTGAGAAGGCCAAGAAGTCAACGAGCCCAGTGAAATTGTACGAACGGCATTTTCCAGTTTTTGAGTGCTTCAAAAACACTTCTTATGCTCAGAGGTACGAGTTGCTATGTAAAAAACTTCAACGGGAGGGGCTCTACGACTCAACTTGTCTGCTATTGTCCAACAAGTCTGGTGGCCTTTCTGGAAAATACAGTGAACCATCAAAAGAGGTAGGCATTGAGAATTTTGCAATGTCGTTGATTTCGAAGGCTATAGCTTATAAGAAGATAAAGGGGATTAGTCGTTAGATTAGCACCATCCAACGTTTGGGTGCTGCGCGCAGGCTCCTCAGACCACCTGCCGGTGGTGGGAATTTTCGAGTTGGCAAGAACCCGATAGCTACAAGTCGAAGTGATCCAGGCGGTACTTGACCGTCACGCTGAGGAAGTCCGTGACCACCTGTCCGAACGTCTGGAGAGTTCCGGAGTCGGTGGTGGGGGTTACAGCCAAGTAGAAGTTGAGCAAATCGCCAAAGAGCAGCCGGCCGATCTCCTTGGCCACGGCCTCGTTGGGTGGATCTCCGGTTGTCAGGTCGAAGTGGATGGCGGCCGGCGAGCCCGTCCCGGCGCCGTTGCCGGAAAGACGTATCCATTCGTTCTGGCTCCAGGCCAGTAACTCCGTGCCGTTTACGACCGTGCCCGGGTTTTGGGAGTCGTCCCCTTCCCCACCGGCCAGCCAATCCACCTCCACGGAGCGCACGGGACAGCGGGCGGGATCCCGCAGGCACAGGAGCGGATCGGGCCGGGGAGCGGTGCGCAAATCCAGCGCCTGGGCGAAAGGAACCGCGATGACCTGCCCGGGCCGGGAGGTCGCCCCGCCGTCCCAGAGCCAGGTCTCGTTGTTGTTGCTCAGGTACCGGCCTCCGAACATGACCACCTGGCCCCGGTCCGGGTCGTAGGCCATGGCGTGCTGGTAGCGGGCCGGGGGGCCCAGGCAGTTGATGCCCGCCCCGCAGAGCATGTTCCAGGAGGAGCCGTTCCACTCCCAGGTGTCGAAGTAGATGATGTTCCCGTCGACGCCGCTGTGGATCACCGCCGCGCCCCGGCCCGCGTCGTAGGTCATGGCGAAGTCGGCCAGCGTCGTCGGCCCCGAGCAGGCGGTGCCCGTCCCGCAAACCCGGCGCCACTGGCTGCCGTTCCACTCCCAAACCTCGTCGGACGGCGTGTTGCAATAGCCCACTCCCCACGAGGTGCAGCCACCGAACATCACGCCCACGTTGCGGTTGTCGTCGTACACCATCTTGTGGGCGTTGCGGGCGGACGGGCCCGAGCATCCCGTCCCGCTCCCGCAAACCCGGGTCCAGCGCCGGTTAGATCCGCTCCACTCCCAGACCTCGTCCGAGTCGGTGGTGCAGGTGCTCCCGTTGCCGGCCACGCAGCCGCCAAAGACCACGATGCGCTGCTGGTTGCCGTCCCACATCATGGAGTGCCCGTAACGGGCCGCGGGGCCGCTGCACGACGTCGGGTCACCGCAGGCCTGCTTCCACGAAGTACCGTTCCATTCCCATAGCTGATCGGACAGGCCGGTATCATCGAAGCCCCCGAACATCACCACCGTCTTGGTGACCGCGTCGTAGGCCATGGCGTGCATCCGCCGGGCGGTCGGCCCGCTGCAAGTCGTTCCCGCCCCGCATGCTTTCTTCCATCTCTCCCCGTCAAACTCCCAGGTGTCGTCGAAACTGGCCGTGTCGCTTCCGCCGAAGAGCACCGTGCGCTCGCGACCGGGGTCGTAGGCCATGGCATGGTGGCGCCGGTTGGCCGGCGCGGGGAAAGCCAGGGCCACGTTTGCGCTGTACTGGATCCGCCAAGAGGTGCCGTCCCACTCCCAAACCTCTTCGCTGAAGTTCGGCCAGCCCCGGGATCCGCCGAACATCACCACCCTTTCCTTGACGGGATCGAACGCCATGGCCAGTCGGCTGCGCCGGGAAGGCCCCGCACATCCCGCCATGGTGTCGCAGACCATGGACCAACCCGTCCCGTTCCACTCCCAGATCTTACCGCTGTAGCCGGTGGAATCACGCCCCCCAAACAACACCACCCGGTCCCGCGACGCATCATAAGCCAGGCCGTGACGATCGATGGTCGGGGCACCGCAGGCCGTTCCCGACCCGCAGATCTTGCTCCAGGTCGAACCGTTCCAGGTCCAGGTCTCATCGGAGCGTGTGGTGCACCAGTTTGAGTAGCTGGTGCAACCAGCATGCAGGATCACCGTGTTGTCGATGCTGTCGAAGGCCATGGCGTGCCCCATCCTGCCGCTCGGACCCGAGCAACCGGTGCCGGTTCCACACACCTGTACCCAGGTTAAACCGTCCCACTCCCAAGTTTCGTCGGAGAAGTCCGTGCACACCCAGGGGGAAGGCCCCACCATCGTTTTGCACCCACCAAACATGACCACCTTCCCTCGCTCGCGATCGTAGACCATGCTCTGGTTGCTCCGGCCGGTGAGCCCTCCCGCACACGGATCCCCTTCGGCACACACAAGCTTCCACGCCTCCCCGTCCCATTCCCATGTGTCGCTGTAGAAGGCATTGGCGTCTCCGGTGTCACCACCGTAGAGGACGGTTACGCCCCGGGTGCTGTCGTACACCAGGGAGTGGCCGGCCAGAGCGACAGGACCGGAGCAGTACGTGCCGGTGCCGCACCTCAAGATCCACTGTCTTCCGTCCCACTCCCAGGTCTGGGCGTTGTAGGTACCGTCGGATCCGCCGAACATCACCATGCGCCCCCGGGCGCTGTCGTAAGACATGATCTGGGACTGCCGGGCGGTGGGCCCCTCGGCAAGCTTGAGCCACTGGGTCCAGCCCCGGGCGCTACCCAGCGTGTCCTCCGCGCTCCCGTCCGGCGCGGCGAGGTTTTGCAGATCCGTCTCCGCGTACCCGGGCGCGTGGAAGAGCGGGCGACCGAACCAGGTGCGCTCCTCGAACCACAGCCGGCTGGATCCCCCGAAGGTGGCCGTCCATTCGACGTCACGCACCAGGGTAACCGGACTTTCATTGCCGGCGTCGTCCACGACGCCTACGTAGATCTCGGGCCGGTCGGCCTGTACCAGTTCATAGGGACCGAAGCCACCGGTTGCGTCCGCCTGCACTCGATCGATCTCCTGGCGGGAGTCGTTGTAGAAGATGGCCCAGGCTTCAGCCTCCACGGCTCCCGAGCCCCCTTCGATTGTGAATATGGAGCCCGAACCCCAGGGAACGCGCCGGTAGACGATGAGCCCGTACACGTCGACTTCCGGTGTCTTGGGAGCCGCGGTGTCGATTTCAAACACCGCCTCCGGCGGCCTCGCATCCGGAGTCATGGGGTTGCCGGCCTCGTCCGCGGCCGAGATCTGGACCGTGTAGGCACCGTCCGGGGGCAGCGGCTGCTGGATCTGGTATATGTACTTGTAGGAAATCCCCTCTTTTCCCGCAAAGCTGAAGGTCAGCGCCTGCGGCGTGGTGGTCTGGACAATCGGGTCGGCCCACAATGGCTCACTCATGGTGAAGAACACCACGACGGTGGTGCCTTCCTTGGCGGAGGTGACATCATCGAGCAAATCGTCACCGGGAACCAGCTTCCGGCTCACCGTCCCCGACATGATGGCCGGGGGGGTGAAGTCGAGCTCGATGGATCCGTCGCTGTTCTCGTTGGCGTTGCCGGACCGGTCCACGGCGATGATGGTGATCCTTTTGAATCCGTCGGTGTCGCGGGCACTCAAGGTATAGCGGCAGGTGTAGCTCAGTCCCGCGGCGGTGCAGACGTCCGGATCGGGATCGGTGTAGGCCCCCACCCACACCTGGGGCTCGTCGCCCGGCTCCTCGGACAAGTCGAAGGAGATGGTCACGTCCCGCCCGGCGGTGCGGTCGGCCAGATTGGCATAGTCCGGGGCCGTCGGCCCGGTGACCGTTACGTTGATGATCCCCGGGTCGGTCGAATCGACGCGGATGACGCCGATGTCCAGCACCCCGGAGGAGTTGCCGGCTCGGTCTTCCGCCGAGACTTGCAGGGGGTAGTCACCGTCGGGACCCAGGGTGCCGGCCTGCTGGTCGGCCCGGAAGCAGTAGCTGTTCGACGGCCCGTCGGGATCCGGAAAGGTGAGGTAGAAGGTGAAGTCCAAATCGTTGACTACTTCGAGGTCCGGGCTTCGGGCCAGTTGCTCGGTGAAGGTCAGGCACACGGTGACGAAGGTGTCCACGTTGGCCACCGCGGGTACTATGCTCACTCCGTCCTGCACCAGGGCCGGGGGGCTCAAGTCCAGGACCGCGTCGGCGTAGACCGTCTTGGACTCGTAGCCCTGCCCGTCCACCAAACGGACGAACACCCGGCGGGGGCAATAGTCCTCGTCCTCGCAGGCGTAGACCGGCTCCCAGGCCAGGTCCCAGTCCATCCGGTAGCCGGAAAGGTCGGGCGGGGCGTCGGGGTATGATTCCAGGTCGGAAAGATCCGCCTCGACGGTCTTCTCCGGGGGAAAGCTTACGAAGTGGGAAACCTTGGCTTTCACCCCCGTGTCGGTCAGCAGCACCAGCTTCACGTCGGTGTGGTTGATCATCTCGCCGATAGCCTCGATGAACACCCACCCCTCGGTGTCGCCGGGCACCGCCCGCAACCGCATGTAGACCTCCACCTGGACGTGCTTGCCCGGATCGAGGGAGAACTGCTCGGAGATGCCGTAGTAGAGCACGTTGGCGGACACGCCCTGGCCGTCTCTGATCTCGACGATCACCACGCGGTTGTCACCGTTGGGAATGTCTAAAAACTTCAGCTCTGAATCCATAAAAAAAGGCTGGGGGCCCACCGAGCCCAGGACGCGTCCGGCTGTTTGGGGATTTTCACGTTCTTCCACCGCGGCCCAGACGTACTCGTCCCCCAATAGCGCCGGCTGGCCGCCTTCCCAGGCGAACACCACCCCAAAGGTGCCCGGCCCCACGGACTCCAGACAAGCGCATGAAAGCAAACCCGGCAGACCCAGCAGAAGTATGGCTTTTATGATGGATTTCATCACTCACCTCGCGTTCAGTTGGAAGGTGACCGTACCGTTGCCCGTGCCGGGCTCCGAGCGAGTCAGCAGGATCGCGGTGGTTACCCCCGCCCCGGTGACCACGGTGCCCACGATGCTCCAGAACCACCAGGTCTGGTACCAGCGGGCCGGGCGCTCGTCCAACTGCGCCCACACCGCCGAGGTCTCGTGGGGATCCACGTAGATGTCCGAGTAGAAGTCGAAGTAGCCACCCTTGGAGACCCGTAGCGTGTGCCGGCCCACTCTCAGGTCGGCGATGGGCGCCATGGGCAACTCGCCGCGTTTCTCGTCGTCTAAGAACACCTCGGCCTCCTCCTCGCTGGAGGAGACCGCCAGCTTACCCTCCGCCTCGAAACCCACGCCCAGTAGCTTTCTTCCCGCGTGACGCACCGCCCGGATGAGCTGGTCCTCGTCGCCGCGGAAGCACTCGGTGATCCGGCTGTCCACCTTGGCCTCGCGCGGGTCGATCAGCCGCAGCGAAACCACGTAGGAGTTCTTGATCTTGCCCACATGACCCACCACCAGCTTGTCCACCCCCAGCGCCCCGCCGATCTCGGCGATGCAGGAGGTGTCGTCGCTGCAGCCCAAAAAGGCCTTGTCCTGCTCCAGCCGCAGCATGACGGTCATGTCTTCGCGGGAAATCACCGAGGTGCCCTCGATCCGCTTGATCTCCACCGAAAGGATCTGGGCCAGGTTGTCGGCCACCTCCTTGGACACGCCCGAGGGGGCCAGGTCGAAGACGGCGAAGGAGACTTTCTCTCCCTCCGGCAACTTAAAGCGGGGCACGGTCTGCTGAAGCTCCCAGCCGAACAGGGCCGCCAGCGCCCCCGGCAACACCGCGGGCAGCTCGTCCAGGCTCGAAACCGTCTCGCTCACCCGACCCACCGGCCGGGCCGCGCGCACGTCCAGCAGGGTCAGGTTCAAAAGCAGGTTGTTGCCGATGGAGCCCACCGATCCGGAAAGCAGCAGATCGGACCGCATGGCCGCGGACACATCGGCCATGCACCGGCTGTCATCCTCGCACCCCAGCATCTGCCGAGCCGCTTCCAGGGTCATCCGGTCCTGGATGTCCGCCATGGTCGCGACGGTCGGCCCCGCCCCCGAGAGCGTCTCGGCGATCTGGGCGGTCACCCGCCGCGCCACCTCCTCCGGCTGCCCGATAGCCTTCAGATCCGCCACCAGTACCGTCTTGCTCTGGTCCTGCTTGGAAAGCACCGGCCGGGGCGCCGGCTCGGGATCGGGCTCCGGCTCCGGCTCCACCTTCCGCTCGACCATTTCCGGCGGAGGCGCCTCCTGTACCTTTCGCCACGCCACCACCACGTCGTTATTGCGCGCCTGGCGCTTCACCTCGATCGGCCGCACCAGCACCCACACGGTCCCCACCGCCGAGATGCGGTGCCCGCCCTCCGGCACCTCGATGAACACGGCCCGGGAAAACCGCGGGCTCACCTCCACCTTCACCTCCGCGCCCATCTCCGAATCCAGGTCCAGCTTGAACCCCGCCGTCCCCTTCTTCACCCCCCGCACCAAAAGCACCACCCGGGCCGGCCCCTCCACCTGCAGCTTCAACGGCGCCACCGGATCCAGCACGTAGTAGATCCGTTTCTTCTTCCCCTCCAAAACCGCCTTCTTCTTGTATTTGCCCAGCAACTGCACCTTCCCTCCGGCCAGAGCCGAAGGAACTCCCCCGAACAACGACAAGGACAAAACCACCAGAAACAACTTTCTCATCGCGTTCCTCCAAGAGCACGGAGATGCCCGAAACCAAAGTGCAAGTTTATTGAAATCCCCCCCGATTCACAATCACTTCTCGGCAAACTTCAAAACCATCGAGAGGCAGCTCAGTCTTTCAAGTTTAGGACGATATGTCCATTTCTCAGGGATACTCTGGCCTTGCCCCCGGTTCGGGTGGCACCTCGATCCCGGCACCTCGATCCCGATCCGATCCGATCCGATCCGATCCCGATCCTGGGGGCGGGTAAATTAAGTTGAAACTTTGAAATTAATGTTTATACTAAATATCAAGGTTAGAACTAAAAATCATCCACAGATCCTGGCAGGTGGTGAATTCGGTGGAGAAAGATAGAGTTATTGAGTACTTACGGAGGCATGCCAAGGTCGATGCGGAGTACGGCACCGATTTGTTTCGTGTAAAACGAAACCTTCGAGCCATTTCTGCCTTACGGGCGGAGTTGATATCGCTCGCCTTGGTATTGCATCTGAAGAATGAAGCTAAGGCCTATTTGGTGCTTTGGAACACACAGATTTCTAACGAACGGATCCTTCTCGAATTCGAGGCCGTTCGTATGTCGTTGAGAAAGGACCTTGCCGAACGACTCGGTTTATTGTCCCTACGAGGCGGAAAATGGAGCGGGTTCCCGGTCGATCCCAACCAAGGGCTGATCGACCGGGTATCCAAGCTCGTCACCGACAATGTCGTTTCGGGAATTCGGCTGGGTCGGCCCGACTACTTTTTCGAGGTCGTCAAGCTTCTCATCCTTCGTTCTTTCGATCTTCCAGCTCTGTTCGGCCCAGAAAACCTGAAGCCTGTGACCCGGATCTGGATGGAGAAGGCGATTGGTTGTTCCTATCCCACGGTGGCTGACGGGCTTCGAAGACTCTCGAAGGTCATCACCGTCCACTCGGACCGCAGGGTCGAGTTGAGCCGTTTTCCCAGGGACGCATGGGCCGAGATGCTCCTGACAGCCGATCGCGTTCGCGACACTGTGCGCTTTGCCGATCGCTCCGGACAACCCCGATCGCCCGCGGCCTTGTTGCGGCGCCTGAAGAAGATGTCCATGCAATCAGTTGCCGTCGCCGGCACTGTCGGTGCCCGATACTGGTGTCCAGACTTGGATCTGCACGGCGATCCACGCTTGGATTTGTCCGTTCACTGTCCAGAAAAATCGTTGGATCTCGATTTTGTCCACAAACTCGATCCCGCACTCGTTCGGGTGATCGATCCGGCTGAACCGACCTCATTGGTTGTTCACACCATACGCCGTACCGACAGGTTGTTCACCTCGAGCGAGGAGAAGGATCTCTTCTGGGCTGACCCGGTAGAGTGCCTGCTGGACTTGTACGACTTGCGATTCACTGAGCAGGCGGATGACTTGTTCGAGTCACTAACTCCCAGAAGGAAACGGCCGTGAAAGACTTGTCCCCCAAGAAGATCTTTCAAGAAGTCACCGAGGCGGTACCACGCCAGTACCACCATAATATTGTCATCGTCGGCAGCCTGGCTG
Organism: Deltaproteobacteria bacterium; assembly: GCA_030622135.1. GTDB lineage: Bacteria > Myxococcota > B64-G9 > B64-G9 > B64-G9 > JAUXGL01. The sequence continues at coordinate 507 of JAUXGL010000187.1, read as the reverse complement.
CTGCCTACCATTTTTTCCACCAGGATGAGGGTCGGGCAGTCAGGACCAAGGACATCGACTGCCTTCTCTCTCCGCATCATGAGGCTGCAAAATCGGGTGCGGCCATGGCCGAGGAGATGATCGAGAGTGGTTGGCAGCAAAGAATCGAAGGCGGGTTCGGACAGCCACAGCCGACCCCTGAACCGAAAGAAAAGCTCTCTGCCGTTCGGCTTTATCCTCCGAATGGAAAGGATTGGTTTGCCGAGTTTCTTGCCGTGCCGGCCTCGGAGGCGGATACCGGCAAGCGCTGGATGGACATCAAGCTGAATTCCGGGTATTTCGGCCTGCCCACCTTCGAATTTCTGTCGCTAGCTGGACCCTCGCCGAAAAGGTGCCAGCGCAGACTCGGACCGAGGGCCGGCGGCCCCCGCTTGGGGCACTGGCGAGCTGAGACGGGTGTCGGCGGGGAACGAGTCCCTGAACCGGTGGGCCAGTGTTTGCAAGATGCCAACACTGGCCCGTGGTCGG
>JAUXGL010000043.1 GCA_030622135.1 Deltaproteobacteria bacterium | reverse complement strand
TCTTTTCGTGCGGGGCATGGACGAAGGATACGCACAACCCACCCAAGTGTCAAGTGACCAGACCCGACCCCATTCCCCGTCGTTGGGTGGCTGAACGGTTGCTAGCCCTTGGATTTCTTTTTGCCATCGAGAGCATGGCGTTTATGGGCATCGAGAATGGTTTTTCTTAGTCGGATCGATTTAGGAGTGACTTCGACCATCTCGTCTTCGTTGATGAAATGGATTGCTCGTTCCAGGGTCATGGGCCTGATCGGGGTGAGGATTACATTCTCGTCTCTGGCGGCGGCCCGGATGTTGGTGAGTTTCTTCTCTTTGCAGGGGTTGGCGTTAAGGTCGCCGGTCAGGTTGCGTTCCCCGACAATCATTCCTTCATAAACCGGATCATTGGGTTTTATGAAAAATTCGCCCCGGGGCTCTAAATGAAACAGACCATAGGCTACCGCCTGTCCTTGCCGGTCGGAGACGATCGATCCCGAGCTACGTGAAGCAAAAGCTCCGCGGTGTTCTTGGTACCCAATAAAGTATGAATTCATAAGTCCGGTTCCCTTGGTGTCGGTGAGAAATTCGTCGTGGTAACCGATTAGCGATCTAGAGGGGATCGACAATTCAAGCCGGATTCGGCCGCTTCCGGTGTTGACCATGTTTTCCATCTTTCCCTTGCGAGAAAGTATTTTATCGATGACTACCCCTTGATGCTCTTCTTTGCAGTCGATTGCCAGGTGTTCGATGGGTTCCATTGCCTTGCCGTCTATCTCTTTTATGATTACCTCGGGGCGACCAACGCACATTTCAAACCCTTCCCGACGCATGGTTTCGATTAAGATAGCTATCTGAAACTCGCCGCGGCCTTTGACTATGAAGCTCTCTTGGTCAGGGGATTCTTCGACCTTGACCGATACGTTGAGCATGGTCTCCTTGTTTAGTCGATCTCGGATCTTTCTCGATTGGACAAATTTACCTTCCTGGCCGGAAAATGGCGAAGTGTTGATAGAAAAGCGCATTGACACCGTCGGTTCGTCGACGGCTATTCGAGGTAGGGCCCGGGGATATTCTCGGCTGCATATGGTATCGCCGATCTCGACGTTTTCGATCCCAGCTAATACCACGATGTCACCGGGGTTGATATTTGAGGTTTGTTTGCAAGAAAGGCCTTCGTAAAGCTGGAGCATTGATATCTTCAGCGGTTGTGGTATCTTGTCTTTCCCAATACAGATCAAGCTTTCGTTGTGCTGGGTTGACCCATTGAACACTTTGCCGATAGCCAATCGTCCGACGTAGTCCGAGTAACCCAGATCGGATACCAACATCTGAAAAGGTTGCTCGGGATCGTAACTGGGAGCGGGGATTTCTTTTAGTATGGTATCTAGCAAGGGATTTAGATTTTGTCCTGGCTCTTTTAGCTTTTTTTGAGCGATTCCGTCCCTCCCCACGGCATAGAGAAGCGGAAACTCAAGTTGATCTTCATCGGCCTCAAGATCGATAAAGAGGTTGTATATTTCATCAAGCACTTCTGCCGGGCGCGCGTCTTTACGGTCAATTTTGTTGATAACTACAAGAATCGAGAGCTTGGCTTGCATCGCTTTATTTAGCACAAAACGGGTTTGGGGGAGGGGACCTTCGGAAGCATCGACCAGGAGAATAGCGCCATCGGCCATTGATAAGGCGCGTTCGACCTCCCCTCCAAAATCGGCGTGTCCAGGAGTGTCGATGATGTTGATCTTCACTCCTTTCCAATTTACCGAGCAGTTTTTGGCCTCGATAGTGATGCCCCGTTCTTTTTCTAGATCCATGTTGTCCATCAAGCGTTCGGCGACAACTTGATCGGAACGAAATAGGCCGCACTGCTTGAACATGTTGTCTACCAGGGTGGTTTTACCATGGTCGACATGAGCGATGATGGCTATATTTCTGAGCTTTTCGTTTCTTTTCATTTCTCTTTCCTTTTCTTCACAGCTTCTCACTCTCGTGCCTTCACTCGGTGGTTCGATGTGCCCTTGGAAACCGCAGTGTTGGACGTGGTTTCCCAAAGCAGGGAACTCTAGCCTTACTGGGTTTTATTTCCAAGTGATTTCGGGAGGCTCCAATCCGCCACCGGTGCCCTGGAGATCCGGGGTAACCCGTTGACTGCGCAGGGGAATTACTGGTACTCACCGCATCTACAGCGAAACAGCCCTTGTTTCTTGAGGATGACACCGGGCACCTTTCGTCTCTTTTGGCAGCGCTTTTCGCCGCACCCGTCTTCTGGGTGAAGTCAGTGGGTTAGCTCATATCAGGACAGTACGGATTTTCAACTTAACCACGATCTCTTTTTGTTTCTCTTTTCGGCGTGTGTCTTTTTCTACAAAGATCTTCTTACGTGTCTTGGGCTCCATCTCCGTGTAGTACATTACTGAAGAGTACGTACCCGGTGTCGGTGTAAAAACCTGGGCCTGCTCCGGATTTATGTTTAGCTCCTGTGTGGCAAAACGCTTGAGCTCATGCATATCCTTATCTTTGCAGCCGGGATGCGCCGCGATCAGGTAGTAGGTAAGATACTGCTTTTTACCCGCTTCACAGTTGAGTCGGTCATACATCTTTTTGAAATCTATAAGCGTCTGTTTGCCCGGCTTACCCATCAGCTCTAGTACCTGCTGTTTTGTATGCTCGGGAGCTACTTTCATCTGGCCGGATATATGATGTCTTACCATCTCTTTGAGGTAGGAGTAGCCGTGGTTCTTATCGGCAATGATAAGATCGTAACGGACACCAGAGGCTACAAATGCCTTGCGCACGCCCGGGACAACCCGTACTTTTCGCAGCATCTCTATATTTCGGCTGTGATCGACAGGCATCATTTTGCAGAGGCGTTGCGTATCGACACAGCGCATGTGGTCGCAGGTCCCCTTTTTCAACTTCCGGTCGCACTCGTAGCCGTACATATTGGCGGTCGGACCGCCGACATCGGAGATGATCCCCCTGAAATCCTTATACTTGGTGAAATCCCGTGCCTCTTTGACTATGGATGCTTCCGAACGGGTACGAATGGTTCGTCCCTGATGCACACCGATAGCACAGAAGTTGCATTCACCCCAGCATCCCCGATGCGTCATGATGGAGAACTTGATGGTCTCCAGGCACTTTACCCGGCCTTCGGGCTGATGGTGGGGATGCAGTTCACGGGTGAACGACAGAGCGGCCCCGGCGTCCATCTCCTCTTCGCAGAGATAATCCGCCGGCGGGTTTTGGATGAGATAGCGGGTATCTACCTTCTGGCAGAGCCCTCGGGCTGAGATGGGGTCATTGTTGTTATAAAAATCATTATAATGATCGATGTATTTCTCTTTATCGGTCAGCGTATCTGCATGCGCCGGCAGTTGAATATACTCGTCAACCGGCTCTTTGGCGATATAGCAGATGCCGCGGATAGTGCGGGGATCATCACCCGCTTTCAATGCCGATGCCAGCGCAACAACTGCATTTTCACCCATACCGTAGACAAGATAGTCTGCCTTGGCATCAAACAAAATTGGCTTACGGAGCTTATTTGACCAATAGTCATAATGGGTTACCCGCCGAAGACTGGCTTCGATACCGCCCAGGACGATGGGAACGGTATTTTTAAAATATCTTCGGATAAGGTTGGAGTAGACCAGTGCGGCGCGGTCAGGACGTTTGTTGTTCTTCCCGCCCGGCGTGTAGTCATCCGAGTTGCGAAATTTCTTGGTTGCCGTATAGTTGGAGACCATTGAGTCTATACTTCCGCCGCTCACGCCCCAGAAAAGTTTCGGCTCGCCTAAACGGGCGATATCGACATCGGAATCAACATCAGGCTGACCGATCACGCCGACACGATACCCATGCTTTTGCAAGATCCGTCCAATAACGGCTATCCCAATAAAAGGAGAGTCGATGTAGGCATCCCCGCTAAAGAGGATCACATCACACCGATCCCAGCCACGGGCATCCATCTCTTCTCGGGTAGTCGGTAAGAAACGCCTATCTATCTTCATGATCGTATTGTAAGCGAGCTTCGTTTCGGGGTCTAGGCATTTTACGGCAATCCCAACACCACGGTTACGAATACGACTTGTGGAGATGTTTTATAGGCGTTCGACTGGGATTCCTTCGGGGGGAGTCAGGACGAAGAGGTCGTCTTTCAGATCGGGGTTGATTTCCGGGTCACGGATTGTGATTACCAGGCGGGTGTTTTCCGACGGCATGCTGAAGATGGCTTGCTTCAATACCGGCGGTTTGCCTTTCTGCTCGTGCCATTTTTCGTACTTGAGGCGGTAGTATTCCCGGCCGGCGATGTTGCAGAGCACCTCGGTGGGGCGGAGGCGGCCGGGGTGGATCTTTATTATTTGTTGCTGTCGGGAGTTGGAGAGGGTCAAGACGTAGAGGCCGTTTTGGTTGTCCCACTTCAACGATGAGTTGGCGAAGGGGATTAGCGGGGGGTCGCCCAACAGGATACCGGCTAACTCGGGGCCGTCCATGGGGATGGGGATTACTCTAGAGACATTGGCGGGAGTGGCCGCGCCGGTGTAGAAGCGGCCCTTTTTCATGCCCCAGAGGGAGAACTGCATGCCGTCGGTGACCAGGATCGATAAAGGCTGATCGAAGAAGCTTATGGTTTCGAAGCGGAGGGTGGCGGGGCGGCGGAGGAGGATGATTGTGTGGGCTTTTATGCGCTTGCCGCCGCGGCGCATGAGGATGGTGCCTTCGGCGCGCAGGGAGGATAGCTCTTGGCCTTTTTCGCGTACGGCGGTCAGGAGCTCTTTCGGTTGCTGAAGGCGATCGGATTCGGGGAGGTGCAGGCCGTCTCTTGGTGGGCAACCGACGCCAGAGAGGGCGGCCAATGCGATTAATGACAGACGGAGAGCTGGCTTCATAGGAGGATCGAAAGGCTTCTGAGGAGATCGTAGAAGCCTCCGGGAGTGTAGTAGGTGAAGCCGGCGTCGCCGAAGGCGATCTGGTCGCCGTCGGCCATGTAGCGGGCCTCCTTGGAGGTTATGGGCTGGCCGTTCAGCTTGGTGCCGTTGGTAGAGCCGGTGTCGGTGACGCTGTAACGGTTGGCTTCTTCGTCCGCCTGGAAGAAGGCGTGGTGCTTGGAGATGGTTATGTGGGGGACCACTATGTCGTTGGTTTCGGTGCGGCCCACCAGGATCTTGGAGGCGAAGGAGTTGTTCGATGACTTCTCAATCGGAATCACGGTGTCGGTGGGGCAGGGGGGCAGCGGCTCCAGGCGGACTTCCTTGGTTTCTTGGTCCACCTTGAACTTCAAAGTCGAGCGGTACTCGTCTCTGGGATCGATGCCCTGGAGCTCTTTATGGCGGATGAGGAAGGGAACGGTATTTCGGGCCACGAAGGTTTCGAGGTCCAGGTTGTGAGCTTGCTCCAAATACTCCTTTATCATACCGGGCATACTAAATCCACACTAGCTTAATTTCTGCTGGAATCATAGGAACATGCGCGCAAGTTGTCAAGAAATCGGGTGAATCAGAGGACTGGGGTGGGAGGGATGCCGAGATCCTTTAGGCGCTTGTTCAGCTCATCGAGGTCGTGGGGTTCGGGGTTGAACTTCAAGGCGCGGCGGTAGTACTCGATGGCCTGGCCGCGCTGGCCCAGTTTCAGATAGGCGTCGCCCACGTGCATGGTGATGACCGACTCGCCGGGGGAGATGCTGTCGGCGCGCAGCAGGTACTCGAGGGCTTCTTTGTACTTGGCCCGGCGGTAGAGGATCCAGCCGAGCGAGTCGGTGATGGCTCCGTTTCCGGGCGCCAGGAGCAGCGCCCGCCGGATCAGGCGCTCGGCTTCATCCAGGTTTCTGTTCAGGTCGGCCAGGGTGTAGCCGATGTAGTTCAGGGCGGAATAGTTGTTGGGTTCGACTTCCAGCACCTTGCGCATCGCCCGGAGGCTGTCCTCGATGCGCCCCATCCGCTCGTACAGCGCCCCGAGGGCATACAGCAGGGGCACGTTCCGGGGCTTGTCGGCCAGGGCCTTTTTAAGTGTCTTGACGCCCTCCCGCGCGCGCTTGGCTTCGAAGAGGAGGTTGGCCTTGGCCTCTACCAGGCTGGTGAGGTCGGGATGATCGCGGATGGCGTCGTTGAGGATGCGGAGCCCGTGCTTGTACATTTTGCGAGCCACGTAAACCTTGGAGAGGATTTCGTGGATCCGGCCCAGATCGCTTTTTTTCTTGGCGATATCCAGGGTCTGGCGGAGAACCTCGGTGGCTTGTGGATATTTCTTCAGCTGCTTGAGGCAGTATCCGATGTGGTACTGCGAGTTTACGTGAAATCGCGAGGTTTTGGAAATCTGCTTCAGTTGGGTCAGGGCGGATTCCCACTCCTTGCGTTCCTCGTGCAGGTAGGCCAGCAGCAGCCTTTCCCGGTTGGCGTTGGGGTTCTGCTTCAAAACGGCTTCCAACTCGCGGATGGCCTCTTGGTATAGGTTTAGCTCCAGGTAGACGTCGGCGATGAGGCTGGCGTTGGAGGGATCGCTGGTCCGCAGGTGATCCAAGTAGGCGTGTGCCGATTTCTTATCGCCGGCCTTCAGGTGGAGCCGGGCCATGTAGGCCATGTAGGGGGCGAACTCCGGGCTGGTTTCCAAAGCCTCGACGAAAACCTGGATGGCTTCCTGGTAGTGGCCCTGCTTCTCCAGTAGGCCGGTCAACGTTCTGACCGTGTCGGTGTCGCTGGGATTGATCTCCAAAACCCGTCGGAAGTGGGTCTCGGCCTCCTTTTCGTTACCTTGCTCGAAGTAGAACTCGGCCAGGCGCCGGAATCCCAGGGCGGATTCCGGGTTCGCGGCGGTCATCTCCTCGAGGATGCGCAGGGCGCGTTCCTTCTGGCCAGTCTCCAAAAAGATCTCCGCCAGGTGGATGTAGGCATTGATGCTCCGCCGGTCGAGGGCCATCACCCGTTCGTAGGTCTTGATGGCCTCCGGGGGCTTGCCGGCCCGGCGTTCCGCCTTTCCCCGCAGCAGCAGGGCGGGAACGTGATCTGGGTTGATGCTGAGGGCTTCTTTGGATTCCTGCCGGGCCAGGCGCCACAGGCCTTCTTGGGCATAGAGCTCACCCAGGCGGGTATGCAGGTAGGCCGAGCCGTGATCGTAGACCAGGGCCTGGCGCAACTCGTAGACCGCGTCGCGCCGCCGGCTCTTGCTTAGTAGCAACTGGGATTTGAGATAGTGCTCGTAGGCCGTGGCGGTGCCCGGCCGGCCGCGGGCGGACTTCAGGGCGTCTTTGGCCCCGTGGTCGGGGTTGCCTGCCAGGGTGGCGGCGCACCCGGCGGGCAAGATGCCGGTCGCCAGGGGAAGCAGCAATAAAATGAAGGTTGCAGCGGTCATTGGAAACCATGCTATCTTAATCCAGGCGTGCTACTCAAACCCCATTTTCCCATCGGAGGTTGACAAGAAATGTCGATGGGTGATTCGGGTAAAACGATAATACCACGGAGGATTGCATGGTAGCCACTGTGATTTGGGTTCTGGGGGCGGTGGGCATCTTCGCTTGGAACTACTACAAGACCCCTTATATCGGCATCCGTTTAACCGAGAAGATGTTCGGGTTTCCCGTCAGCGGGGCGTGGCTCTGCGTCATCGTGGCCGCCTACTGCCTGGTCCGTTATTTCGTCCGCAGGCGCCGCGGCGATCAAGCCGGGGAAAGTTGACGGGGCATGGAGTATGTCCAAAGAGCCCGACCGGCCAGCGATCTCGAGCACCTGATCATGCGCCGGATGGGTCAAGCTATCGGTGACCACCGGCTGGTGGAGCCGGACGACAAGATCCTGGTGGCGATTTCCGGGGGCCGGGATTCTTTTACCTTGCTGGATATTCTGGATCTTCATCGGCGTCGCTCTCCGTTCGGATTCTCCCTGGTGCCGGTCTTCATCGACTCCGGGTGGGATCCGGAGGCTGCTGCCGTGGTGGTAGAAAGGTTCTCGCAATTCGGCTTTGATGTGGAGGTGGTGGCCCGCGACATTCGCTCGAACGTGCGTGAGTGCCTGAGGCCGGGCACCAACCCCTGCGCCCTGTGCGCGCGCCTGCGGCGGGGTGTGCTCTACGACTTGGCGCCCGCGAGGGGGTGCAACAAGATTGCCCTGGGCCATCATCTCGACGATCTGATCGAGACTTTGTTCTTGAACCTCTTTTTCACCGGCCAGATCAAGTCCATGGCCGTAAACCTTTTATCGGACGACCGGCGCAACCGGGTGATCCGGCCGCTGGCTTACGTCGAGTCCGGTTATGTCGCTGATTTTGTAGCTGTAAAGAAGTTTACGCCCGTGGAGATCGCTTGCCCGTATCAAACCGGCAAGGTTGATCCGCAGAGGCTGACGGTGAGGAAAATGGTCGAGCAGCTGGCTTCCCGTTTTCCCCGGGCGAGAAGGAGTATTTTCGCCGCCATGAAGCACGTCCGTCCTTCCCACCTGATGGACCCGGGTCTTTTGGAAAGATCCGGCCCACCGGTTGAAACGTCTGAAGAAAAAGAGTAGCCGGTTCAATACTTTTGCCAGTCCTTGCAAACGGGCTGAAATGGATGATACGTTCAGGCTCGTTTTTGTATATTATTCGGGCGCCCCTGGAGGTTTGGGTGGCACAGAAGACGCCGTTGGGTAAGCTCTTGCTTGAGAAGAAGAAGATCGATCAGGATGGGCTGGGCAAGGCTTTGGAACACCAGCAGAAGAAAGGGGGGCGCCTGGCTTCCAGTCTGATGGAACTGGGTCTGGCCGGCGAGGAGGATCTCTTGCTGGCTCTGGGCGAGCAGCTGGGTTTGCCGGCCGTGGATCTGTCCCGGTCCATCATCGCCTTGCATCACCTGGACATCGTGCCGGAGCCGGTGGCGGTGGAGAACAACATCCTGCCGGTGTTGTCGGACGAGGCCCGGGTGATACTCGTCATGGCTAATCCCGGGGATCGGCGGACCATCGACGAAGTGCAGTTTGTCACCGGAAGAAAAGTGGAAGCCTACGTGGTGCTCGAGGCTCGGCTGAAGAAGGTGATCGAGGAAGCCTACGCCACGCGCAAGCGCGACCGGTCGGTGAAGTTCTACCAGGGCGAACGATCCGCCTTCCCGGACGGGAAGACGGATCCCAACGGCTTCATGGCCTACATTTCCCCGCAGCTTCCCGAGCCGGATGTGTCCATCGATGCCGAGGAGGAGTTGATCACCATCGAGGTTAGCTTGACCGACGAGGTCGAGAGAGACGCGGAGGTTGACCCGGATGCCGGCGACGAGCGAGTCGTACTGGTGGTGGACGACGAGCCGGACATCGTGCGGCTTTTAGAGAAGTCGCTGATCGCCGAGGGCTTCCGGGTCATCACCGCCTCGCGGGGGCTGGAGGCTCTCCAGGCGGTGAAACAGTACAGCCCGGCCCTGGTGCTGCTGGATGCCATGCTTCCCGAGATTCACGGGTTTGAGATCTGCAAGAAGATCAAGAGTAGCAAGCGGTTCGGCAGCGTGCCGGTAATAATGATATCCGCCGTGTACCGGGGATGGCGCTTCGCCGAGGACGTGAAGCAGACCTACGGAGCCGACGATTACTTCGAGAAACCCTTCCGCATCGTGCCGTTGCTCCGCCGCGTGCGGGAGCTGATCGGGGCCGGATCGTCCAGCGCGGAGCAGCAGAAGGATCAAGCGGCCGCCAACGAGGCCTACCGCAAGGGCGTGGCCCTATACAACGAGAAAAGGCACGACGAGGCCGAGGTTGCCCTCCGTGAGGCGTGTCGGCTGGATCCCTTCATTGCCAACGTGCACTTTGCGCTTGCCAACGTACTGCTGGCCAAGAACCAAGTTTACCACGCCATGCAGGAATACGAGACTACCATTGAGTTGAAACCGGATCTGTTCGCACCGCTGAGAAACCTGGCCATCCTGTACCAGAAGAAGGGTTTCAAGAACAAGGCGGTGGAGATGTGGGAGCGGGCTCTGCGCTGCAGTCCCGAGGAAGAAACCCGCGAACAGGTGCGGGAGCAACTGCTCAAACTGCTGTGAAATGCGATTTACCTGCGAGAAGTGTAAGACGAAGTACAGCATAGCGGATGAACGTATCCGCGGAAAAGTGGTCAAGTTTCGCTGCAAGCGGTGCAGTACCTTGCTGGTAGTCCGGGCCCGGCCCGCACCGGTTTCTCTGGACAAGCCCAAGCAGACGGCCGAGTCGGATCGCGAGGTGGTCATCCGCAGCCGCAAGCAGGCCGAGGAGAAACCGCGGCGCGAGGAAAGGAAAAAGAACGTCGGGGAAGAAAAGAACGCCGACCGGCAGGAACTCTTGAGGCGAGTCTTGAAGATACGAGAGAGGGTTCGTGCCGACCGGACCGCGGATCGCATCTCCGGGCACTTCTTCGACGACGGCGAGGAAGGCAGCGGCGATGACGAGGTCTTGCCGTCTTTGCCGGCATCCGAAGTGGAAAGCCTGGCGAGTCGGTTGGATCGGGAGTCGATCCAAGAGGAGCGTGAAGATCTCCAGAACGATCCCCTGGCCGTGCTGGCGCAACGGGACCAGTTCGGCCGGTCCGAGGTCTCCGGTGTGTCCAAGGTGCTGGCCGTGCAGGCCGGCATGGGCGCGGCTTCCAAGGGGCGCCGGCTCACCATTACCTTGCTCTGCGTGGTGGGCGTGCTCGCCGTCCTGGGGAGCGGGGTTTACCTGGCCGTCGCCTCGGGTTGGTTTGGCGGTTTCGGTTTGGCGGGGAAGGGCAAGTCCGGCGAGGGCCGGTTCCGTGTCAACGTTGCCACCGGTGAGATCTCGAAGGAAGAGGCCCAGCGGCTCCGGGATTCTTTGTGGAAGGTCGAGAGGCAGTCACCTGACGGTAGGAGAATCGGTTTGCCGGGATTCGACCTCCGGCAGAGAGCCGGGAAGAAGACCGAGGCGGAGAAGAAGCTCCAGGAGTTTTATCGGGCACAGGGCAAGGAAAAACGGGAGCTGACGCCCCGGATTCCCGGCAGCGTCTTGCTGCCCACGCCGACGACCATCGACCTTCCCACCGCGTCGGTTTCATCGCTGGATGTGCCGCTGCCGGTCGGGAAGTCCGAAATGACCCCGACGGGTCCGGAGCGCACCTCGGGGTCGGGGCGGCTGAGTGATTTTCAGGTGCGGGTGGTGATCCAGAAGCACTACTCGCAGGTGAAGAGCTGCCTGGAGCGGCAGCTCAAGCGGGACGCCTCCATATCCGGCAAGATGTACGTGGTGGCCCGGGTGAGTCCCAAAGGCAAGGTAGGCAAGGTCCGCATCGCCACGGCGAAGTTCAACGGGACGTTTGTCGAGGAGTGCCTGATAAAAGAGGTCAGGCGCTGGGATTTCCCCGCGTTCAATGGTGAATCCTACGACCTCACCTTCCCCCTGCTGCTCACCGCTCGTCAGACCTATTGAGATCATACCCCAATCCACCACCCATGCCCGCAATAAAATACGTAACTTGTTGACTGCGCAAAGGAATCACTGGTGCCCGGCGCCACAGATACGGTGTGTGTAATAAGCTCGGGGGCCTCTCGCAAGTGTGCGTTTTTGCGCCGTCCGATGAAACGGACGGTGTAAGTTGCCAAAGTTACTCGGTGGATTGGGGTTGCCGCGAAAGGTGGGAGATCCTGGTCATATTGATCATATTGACTGGAGTTTCTGGATGTACTCCGGTTGGGGGTCGAACTCGATGGCTACTTCGAGGAGCTGCCGGGCCTTTTTGATATCGCTCTTCAACAGCTGGAGCAGGGCCTGGCGGAACAGGAGCTCGGCGGAATTCTTCATCTGGTATTCACCCACCACATCTTGCCGGTGTTGCTTTCTCTGCGCGGGATCTTTCAGGATCTGCAGGGCCTGCCTGGCCAGCTTCAGCCTTTTTACGCACAGCCGTTCGCACACGGTGGAGTGCCGGGCCAGCTTGCCGGAGCTCCCGTATTTATTTTCGAGTTTCTTCATTGCCTCCGGGTAGTCGTTGGTGTGTGCGCTCCAATGCACCCCGGCCTGGTGAAACCGGCTTTGCCGGTTCAGTTGATCGAGCTCCCGGGTCAGGCGGCCTTCCGGGGTAGCGTCCTCTGTGCCCAGGTGAACGTCGAGTATTTCCACCACGCCGATGGCCCGGAGGATCAGAACCAGCCGACAGGCGCTGTCCCGGTATCGGATGGGATATATGTCCATGGCTTCCGATAGTGTGCGCACTCCGTCCAGGTACTCGTTGATGAACCGTTCCCCCCGGCTGTCGAAGTCGAATGAAGCCAGGGGCCAATTGGGCTTCTTGGCAATTGCGGGGTAAAGGTCCCAGAGGGGTTTTAGCATGCTGTTGAGCTGCTCCGGATTGGATGACTTCAGCGTACGTTCCATCCAGGGGATGACCAGGGATCCGAAGGCGACGCCGGTTTTCCGGCCGGTGTTGATGGCGTTTATCCGATAGGATGTGCCCGCCGTCGCCTGAATCTGCTCGAAGGCGTCGACGACCTGATCGCGAATAACGTTCCAGAGGTCGTTCAGTCGGATGTACTTCTTTTTGAGCAGGATGGCCTCGGCAAACTGGTTGGGGCCCAGTTCCTTGAGCACTTCATCCTGGCGCACCTTGGCGAGCATCTGTTTCCTGACCAGACGTTCGAGCAGATCCCCGCCGGAGTCGGGACTGAGAAACTGCACCAGGTTGCCTTCGCGGTTGAACCGGAAAGACATCTGCTGGCCCCGCAAGGCGATCGTCAACGCCAGCGGCAGACCGGAAGTGGTGATGGAGGCGATGAGTTGCAAGAGCGAAATGGAGTGGCACGCCTCGCTGCCGATCCCGACCGGCTTGGCCGATGGGAGGATGTCGGTGCCGCGCGCGACCGCGATCTGACCCTGAAACTCCAGGGCATCCGGCGATACTTCTTCGGTCGGAGCCCGCAACGTTTCGAGGGCGGCCCCAGACTGCGCCGCGGGTTCCGCGCCGGTCGTGGCCGGCGGCTTGGGCTTCCCGGCGGGTTTGGTGCCCTGAAGCCTGGCCAGCAGCTCCGCCAGGGCTTCCTGGTTGCGGGGGGTGCTTTCGATCTGCAGGCCGACTTTTCCCCGGCCGCCAAACACCGCCTTGCCCGTGATGGTGGCGCCGGTATCCGTCCCGCCGATTATGATGTTGAACTTGCGCGATTTGTGCAGGGGCCAGTCGACCGGCGTGTTCAGGTACAGGCTGGAGGTGGACAGCATTGAATCGTATTGATCGGTAAAGTCTCCGGCCGACCCGAAGAAAATGGTTGCGTCCTCCTTCAGCAGAATGACTCCCTTCTGTTCGGTGGATGCTGGCGAGTCGAGCTTCGCATCCCCGGTTTCCTCCAAGACGTCCAAGAGAAAGGCCTTGGCCAAGTCGAGCAGCTCCGTGACGGCGGCTTGGTTCCCGGGCGTCCGCTGCATCTGCAGCCCCGCTTTTCCCTGGCCGGTGAAGACAATCTCCGCCTGGATGGTTGCGCTGGTGTTGATCCCCTCGATCTTGATGTCGAAGGGACGAGTTCTGCGCAGGGGCCAGTGGGTGTCGGTCTGCAGGTAGAATCCCCCCTTGACGATGTTGGTATTGTAGTCGGTCAAAAACTCATCCGGTGAGCTGTAGCGGATGGTCCCGTCTGCGTCCAAGATCGGCATGCGGCTCAGATCACCCTACGATTGAAGGTCTTGAGATCGAGCAAGTCCACCGCCTGTTCTTTCCTGGCGGTGGAGTGATGTTCCATGGACGGACCCATGCCCTCGATGCGGTATGGACGATGGGGGCACTCCTCCGGTTTCCGGTGTCTGTTGTTCTTCATGTCTTCGCGAATCAGGGCCGGGTACACCAGATAGGACTCCAGGACGGACTTGAAGGCCACCAGAACCTCGGCCTGTTGGTCACGCCGCTTTCCGAGCTCGACCAGGTTGGATTTCCGGCCCAGGGTGATGTCGTTGAAGAGGTAGATCAAGCCGTCGAAGTATCCGCCGCGGCCCGGAGGGGTAAGCCGGCGGAAGGCCCGGGTCGGCTTGTAGCGCTCGATCTCCTCTTCTAAAAACTGGATCGTTTCCTTTCCCAGGAGCTCTTTTTCCAGGTACTCGATGTCCTCCAGGATCTGGTACAGGGCCGCCACCTTCGGCTTGTTGATGAACTTGACTTCGATCAACCGGCGTTCCTCCGTGTTGAAACTGGGCCGCCGGAACTTGTCCTCGATGGCTTGCAGGAAAAGGATGTTCTTGAAGCCGGTGCCGTAGAGACGGCTGGGAATGGTGAACCCGGCCCCGCGGTCCATGTCGCGGGTGTTGTTCAGGCGATCGAGGATCTTGGAAAGGATCTCCCTGAAGGAATTCCGGCGCATCTCTTCCTTGGCGGTGCATTCGCTCAGCCCGGTCTGGTAGAAGGTGTGCACGTTTTCGATGTAGGAGTCCAGCAGATCTTCGTGGCCGGGAAACTCCGGAGCCAGCTCTTCCCGCAGGCGTTCCCGCCGCATGGTGTCCAGGGCGGCGTTCGGCTTGGGATACAGCAGGTCTTTGAGGTAGCTGTAGTAGCTCATGTCCCGGCGGCGGGAGAGTGCGGAAACCATGTCCATGATGGAGTGCAGTGATTCGTAGTGGCGACCCGGAACCGGGAAGTGCCGGATGTGGTCGTACAGCACCAGGCCGATCTGGAAGAATATTCCCGAGGCGCGGTCGTTGTAGGCATCGATGTATTTCTGGATGATCTTGTGCCGGAGCGGCACGGGCACCTGCTTCATTCGCTTGCCGCTGAATTCCCCGTAGATGGGATCCTGGAGCTCACGGGTGATTAGCTGTTCGGTCCAATTGTCCAACACCTCTTCGAGTACGTCGTGAAGCGTGGTGGCGACGATGGTGATGGTGCGCAAACCGTTCTTGGCGGCTCCCCGGGCGGCTTCGATGGAGTGAAGGACGGCCGGCCTCTTGGTCTTGCGGGGATTGTGGCGCATCACCCGGCAGGAGAAATCCAGCGCTCGCCGTATCAGCGAGACGCAATGGGCGCTAAGATCCCCCTCGGAGCCCTGCAGCATGTGGTTGGTCAATTCCGTCAGGATCTTGTCGTGGGTGCTGTTGAGCGTGTAGTAGGAATTCAGCAGCTTTATCCGTTTCGAGAACGGCAGGTTGTTGACGTTTTTTATCCGCTCGTTCGCCTGGGTATAGAAGCCGATGAGGTCTTGTTCGATTTCGTCATAGATGGGGTGGAGAGCCTCGATCTTCTTCGAGAGCTTCGCCGAAATGCGTTGAAGCTCGCGGACCCGATCCTTTTCCTCCATGAGACACTCGGCCAGCGACAGGAGCCGGCCTGCTCCCATCTGGATCTTGAGATCCCCGTAGCTTATGCGCCCCGGTTTCCCTTCCTTGTCGTAGAAAGTTACGAATCTGTCGGCAACGCTCTCATCCATCTTACGCGCCGTAACTCCTTTGACTATCGAGTCTACGTATCGCCGACCCGCGTGTCAATTTCCGGCCAGCAATTCTAATTAGGGAAAGATCGGGAGGAGGATCTTTCCCCGCCGTTCAAGGGCGGGCCAACCCGGATCGATCCCTATGATCGGCATACGTACTCATCTTATGTGGGTACCATCTCCATTGGGCAGGATCTTGAGACGCCCAACCGGAATTGGTGAATAAGACGGGATGACTAGTTCACGACTCGGGCCAGGAGCACCTTCAGGTAGTCTCCCTCGGGGAAGGCCAGCAGGCGCGGGTGGTCGGGGGGAGCCTCACGGCGTTCGACGATCTGAATCACTCGCCGGGTCCGGCGGGCGCCTTCCCGTATGGTTTCTTCGAAGGCTTCCCTGCGTACATGGCTGGAGCAGGAGGCGGCCAGGTAGTAGCCTCCCGGAGCCACGCGCCCGATGGCGGCGCGGTGCAGATTCCGGTATGCCGTCAATGCGCCCCTCACGCTCTTTTCGCTGGGAGCGAAGCTGGGGGGATCGGCGATGACCAGGTCGTACTGGGCGGCCCGCTTGGCGGCGCTCTCGAGAAAGGCGGAAACGTCGGCGGCGAATACGCTGTGCATGTTCGGGTTGAGCCCGTTTATTCTCCAGTTCTGCTCGGCGAGATCCAAGGCCGGCGTGGCGATGTCGACGGTCTCGACATGCTCGGCACCCCCCAGCCCGGCCGCCACGGAGAAGCCCCCGGTGTAGCCGTAGAGGTTTAGAACGCGAAGCCCCGCGGCCATCCGGTGGACGCGCCGGCGCGACTCGCGCTGGTCGAGAAACAGCCCGGTCTTCTGGCCGTGGACCAGATTCGCCATCAGCTTCATTCCCCTCTCGACCACCTTCACCGGTTCCTGGGGAAGTTTCCCGAAGGCCGCTTCGATTTTACGCCGGCCTCCGCGTCCGCTGCGGACGAGCAAATGCGATACCCCGCGTGCCCGCAGCGCCTCTTCGAGGACGCCGACCAGGGTGTCCTGCCAGTGAGTGATTCCCTCGCCGTCGAACCGGATCACCGCATGATCCGCATACAGGTCGCACACCACTCCCGGTATGCGGTCGCCTTCCCCGTGCAGCAGTCGGTAGGCAGTGGTGTCTTCTGGAATAACGCGATCGCGCAGCGAGGCCGCCGCCTCGATTCGCCGGGAGAAGAGGGAGGCATTGACCGGCTCGTCGCGGGTGGTCAGCACCCGGACGGCAATGGGCCCCGCGTCGGCAATCCCCCGGGCCACGAACTCCCCCTGGGCATCCGTTACCGTGACGATGCGCCCGGGTTCGATGCGGGGCCGGTCGAGGGCGTGGCGGAAGACCCACGGATGGCCTTCCCCCAAGAGCCTCCGGATTTCTTTCTTGAGCTTGACCTCTTCCCCCGCCTTGGTCTTCATGACGACTCGAAAGGGCTACCAGTCATGGAATGCTCCCTTTCTTTCCCAGCGGGTTGCCGGTTGCGGCGCTTTTATACTACTGACCCCGAAAATCTTCGCGGCCCACAAAGATTTTCTGAGTACTGCGCGGATCATTGGGCTGCGGGTGAGCCGCGCTGTGAGATGTTGACTTTCATAACCTGGTTTCCGATTTGAACGTGGTCATCGTTCTTCAGCGGGTGGGTCTTGCGGATGCGCAGATAGGTTCCGTTGGAGGAGCCCAGATCGCGCAGGCGGCAATCTCCGTCCTTGTTGATCAGCATGCAGTGGTTCGAGGAAATGAAGCCGTCCTCGGGGAAGCGGATATCGCCCTCCTCTCGCCCGATGATCAGCTCCGGCTGGGTCAGTAGATGAATCTCGCCGATTTTACCGCCTTCGAGCACCTGCACCAAGCGTGACCACACCTGGGGAAGCGGGCTGCCCCAGAAGGTGCTGTCGTCGCTCTGGGTCGCCTCGATGTCCATCTGCTTGAAATCCCCCGGAACCTCAAGCCTGAACAACTGCCGGCCGATGCGGAAGTAAGCGCCCGGAAAGATCTGGACCTCTCCGGTCATCCGGTAGTAGATGCCGTTGAGGCTGTCCAGGTCGGTGATGCTCAGCTCCCCTCCCTTGAAAACCAGGTCGGCGTGGCGCGGGGAGATGTAGGGATCCCTGGGGAACATGATGATCCCGTGCGTGCGGCCGATAGTGGTCTTCTCCGCCGCCAGGTTGAACACGGTGCCTTCCGCGCCGTCCGGCTTGATCAGGATGAGACGGACCCGGGGCTTCTTGGCGATTTCCGGAGAGGCCACGTGCATGAACTGGGTGCGGCCCTTGGCGGTTTCCTCGCCGATCCGGTGACCACATGACGAGCAGAAGGCATCGTCCGCCTGAAGCTTGATGCCGCACTGAGGGCATTTGGCGGCTTCGGTTTCCGCGGCCGCCGCGGCGGGCTTGGGTTCCGCGGGAGCGGTAGGTGCCGGAGCGGGCTTGGGATCCGCGGGCGGTGAGGCCGGCGCCGCCGGTTCAGGCTCAGGCGCCTGAGCCTGAACCTTAAGTGCGGTATCCTTGGCGGCTTCGTCTCCCCCGGGTTTCAGTCCGGTGCCGCAGTCTAGGCAGAAGGTGAAAGAATCGTCGTTTTCACGTCCGCATTTGGAGCACTTGACCATATTCTTGACCTCCCGCCAGGCATTCAAGCACCTCGGCTTGCTGGCTGTCAAGGTTGTGTCCGCCCCAATCTCTCACCCACCTTCCGTGGTAACCCCATAAAACCCCATGATATTGATCACACTACGGCAGGGAGCGCTGGACTACGATTCTCACGTCCACACCCCGGGGGATGATGGTGGATCCGTCGTCGAAGAACAGCAGCGAGTCCCTGTTCATATTGATTATCTGGGTGCCGGTGGCGGTCTCCGGGCTGATCGCCTCTCCCCCCAGGACCCCCGGCGGCACCCCCATCAGGATCTCCCCCGCTTGGTCGGTGTCCGGGTCGAGTCCCGCCGTGGCCGCGAATACCGCCACCATTCCCATGCTCCCGCCGGACAGCACCGACAGGGACGTGCCGGCCATGGCGTTGTAGAAGTCCATATCCGAGGTGAGGTTGCCCGTGGTGCCCTCGCCGGTCATGGTGCCGCCGGTGATGTGCGCCTCGGTCTCGAAGGCCGTCTGCCCGTAGGGAATGGTCCAGGTGTCAGACTCTACGCTCTCGACCCCGTCCTTGTACATCCGGATGGCCGGGTTCAATGAAGCCAGCTCGGTGGTGCTCTGCTCGTCGGCGCCCCGGACCAGCATGGAGTTGACGCCGTTGGTGTTGCCGTTGTCGCCGATGCCGGGATCGTCCTCGAACTGACCCGGAGCCAGCCTCGGCACCGCCGACACCGTGGCGTTGCCGTCGACCAGGTCGTTCGAACTCAGCGACAGATCGGTGATCTCACCCACGATCACCGCCGCGCGGATGTCCCGGGAGGAGTTGGCCGCCACGGTGGCAATCCCCGCGGCGTCCGGTCCGGTGACCGTCACCGCGCTCGAGCTCTCGGCGCTGCCGATGTCGGTGAACGGGTTGTAAGCATCGACGGTCACGGTGTACCCCGACAGGCTCAGCGGGTTGCCGCAGCGGTCCAGGCCCAGCAGTTTCACCCTGGCGCTGCTGCCGTCAACACTTCCCGTCCGGGAGTAGATGTAGACCGGCTTGGGCGAGCTCCGCCACAAGTTGGCCGTGGCGATGGCAGTGCTTTCCAGCCAGCCGAAGTTGTCGGCGCCGGAGTCGTCGTGCCCCTCGTGGTCCTTGCAAATCGTCGTGGTGCCGTCATCGACCTTGACCGGGGCCGCGCCGGGAATTCCCTCGGGGAGAGTTACCGTCAGTCTCGTCGTCGAGTGGTCCGTGACCACGGCCGGAACTCCGCCGACCCATACCAAGTTACCCGAAGTGGCGAAGCCCTGCCCGCAGATGTACAGATCCCCGCCTCCCACCAGGCCGATCTCGGGCAACTCTCCGTCGGAGCAGGTGCCGTCGTCCGTCGACAGGCCGGTGATGGCCAGAGTGTAGGTGCCAAACTGGCTGAAGTTCGGAGAGCCGCCCGGCCATCGGGTCTGGACCAACGGTCCGAACGCCGGGTTGGCAACCGGGTATTCGTCGCCCACGGTCGGCACGGTGATGCTGCTGTTCAGCTCGTAGTTGACGCCGGCGAAGAAGTACACCGTGTCGCCGTTGGCCGTCGCGCTGACCACCGACATCCCCTGGTCGTCCGCGGGCAGTACCAGCCACACCCTGGCTTGCCCGTTGTCGTCGGTGTGCACGTCGATCTGGGCCCCGGTATTCCCGTCCGCGTCGTACAGCGTGCCCAGGGTGGTGTTGCACGCCTTCTTGATGTCCAGGGGGCAGAGCCGGCCGAAGGTCCAGTCGCCGCAGTCGTACTGCGTCTGGTTGTTGCCGTAGCAAACACCCTCTTCGGAAGGATCCTCCGGATCCACGCCGTCGGTGAGCGGCTCGACCAGGAAAGTGACCAGCTCGCCCCGCATGGGGTTGTCCGCGCCGCTGTTGACCTGGACGGTCAGCGGGGTGGGCAGCAGCTTGCCGACCGGGCCGAACTGCCCGTTGCCGTTGAGGCGCCTTAGCCCGTCCGGGCTCGAGTATGGTATCACCTCCGCCGCCACGATGGGCTCCGTGTAGCCCGCGCAACCCTCGTCGACGCAGCCGTCGCAGTCATTGTCGATCCCGTCGCAGTCCGCCGGCAGGTGCTCCACCCAGGCGAAATCCGGCTCCAGCCAGTAGTTGGGGATGTCCGTAAAGGTGCAGGAACCGTCCCCGTTGCAGATGTCGTCGGTGCAGGGCATGAAGTCTTCGCATACGTAGTCGGTTCCGGCGCAGACTCCACCGGTGCACTCATCCGAGTGGCTGCAATCCTCTCCGTCGTCGCAGGCGGTGCCGTCACCCACCGCGTTGTTCTGGCACACGCCTCCCGAGCAGACGTCCGTGGTGCATTCGTTACTGTCGTCACAGTCGTCGTCGATGGAGCATCCCGCGCAGCCCGGGTCCAGCATGTCGATGAATGTGTCGCAGTCGTTGTCGATGCTGTCGCCGCACGAGGCTGGCAGCGACTGGGCCTCGGTCGCTCCCGGGTTGACGGCGGCCGCATCGTCGTCGCAGTCGTTCCCGCCCGGGCAGTTGTCATCCAGGTAAGTGTCCGAGTCGGTGTCCTTGTTGGTGGCGCCGGCCGCGCAGGTGCCGCCCTGGCAGGTATCCAGTGTAGAGCAGACGTCCCCATCGTCGCAGGCCGTGCCGTCCGCCTTGGGGGGATCGGAGCAGATACCCGTGGCGGTGTTGCATGTCCCCACGTCGTGGCACTGGTCCAGCGCCGTGCAGACCACCGGATTGATGCCCGTGCACACTCCCGCCTGGCAGGTGTCGGTCTGGGTGCAAGCGTCGTTGTCGTCGCAGGGCGTGCTGTCGGCCTTGGGTGGATTGCTGCAGGCGCCGGTCCCCGAGTCGCAGGTCCCGGCCAAGTGGCATTGGTCGGATGCGGCGCAGATCACCGGATCGGCCCCGGTGCACACGCCGCCCTGGCACGTATCCGTCTGGGTGCAGGCGTCGCCGTCGTCGCAGCCCGTGTCGTCGGACACCGGCGTGTTCTGGCACGCGCCGGCCACGCAGTCGTCGGTGGTGCAGGTGTTGGAGTCGTCGCAATCCCCGGGCCCGCTGCACTGCATGCAGCCGGTGTCGTCGATGTCCGTGTCGCCGTCGCAGTCGTTGTCGATGGCGTCCGTGCACATGGGTTGGCCGTAAGACTGCTCCACCACACCCGGGTGGACGTTGGGGTCGCCGTCGTCGCAGTCGTCGCCGCCGCACTCCGGGGTGTCGGCGAAATGGAGGTCGTTGTCCTGGTCGCACCGGTCCGGATCGATCCAGACGCAGGTGCCGTTCAGGCAGCCCTCGTCGTTGGCGCAAGCGTTTCCGCAGGCCCCGCAGTGCTCCTGGTCGGTCATCAGGTCCACGCACTCGCCGGCGCAGTTCTCCAGACCGGACGAGCAGGCCGCGTAGAAGGTCACGGTTCGTTGCAGTGGAGTGGCGCAGGTATTGCCCGCCCACACCTCGCAGATTGGCGCGCCGATATTATCTCCGGATCCCTTCTGCTTCGCGACCAACTGTACTTCACCGGCGGTGGTGGAGCCCAAAAACGCCACGGCGCGGCCGTCGGTGTCGGTGGGGTTGGCGGGCTGCTCGATGATGTCGATCTCGTCACCCCCTTGGTTGCGCGAGGAGTGGACCGTGACGGCGATCCCCTGGATGGGCTTGTCCGTCCCCCGCTCGTAGACCCAGACGGAGACTTCCGCTTCCAGGTTGCCGGTGGCGGGCACGTTGTCGGGGTCGATCCGCATGACCCCGTCCACCCAGTTGGGGATTCCTTCTCCGTTGCAGTCGCAGCCCATGGACCCCAGGATGGCGGTAAGGGTCAACAGCGCAAATGCGGACAGAAGCTCGGCTCTACGTGTGCGAGATATCATGATCACTCCCAGCATCCGGACAAAGGACAGGTATAAACACTATAAACAAAAAAGCGGATCGCCTCGCGATTTAGAAACGCTCCGCCCAATTGTCTCGGTTCCTCGGCCACCTTCGGCAACCCCTCTCTCCCTTGTCGGAATCAGGGTTTTGCGCACCAGGTTTTCACCCGGATTGCCCTTTTCGGATGGCAACAACTCCTGCAATACTCTACTATTAGTTTACTTGGTACACTTCCAGCCTGTCAAGGCGTGAACCCGGGGAGGGTGCTTAACAGATCTGGGGGTCCCACCTCGATCTTCGCCTCCGAAAGCCCCAAAGGGGCGGCATAATGTAGCCCAGGGCGGAGCCCTGGGAACAGGTGTGCAACAAGACGCAAGCCCTGTAAGGGCGCAATAAAAATGACGTTTCACATATCTATTCCGCCCTTTCAGGGCTTTAACTTCTTCACCATTCTTGTCCCAGGGCTTCGCCCTGGGCTTTCATATTCCGCCCCCGTTGGGGCTTGCTAATCGAGACCCCCATTTTCGTTAAGCACCCGAGGTTAGGCAAGGTTCAATCCAGCCTCCGGCCTCGTTCCAGAGACCACAGGTATATATCAACCGCGTCGACCCCATCCACCATCCCCCTGGATTTCGGGTCGTAGCGCATGCCCTTCGACCTGGGCATCGCCTTCTTCGGCGTCCTGCCCGTTCCCCTGTTCGACTTCTTTCTCGCCTTCGCCATGGTCGCCTCCTCGTCCCTCTCGGGGGCTCTTGGGGACGCCGGCCAGGCTCGCTGAGTGTGACTTGTTTAGTGGGTGATTTTCGGATCGATGTGTCGGTTAGCTACACCTACCCCGGATCGGGCTCTTTGAGTTCGTCTTCCACCGAGACCAGGTAGAACTTGTTGCAGCTGCGGTCGAGGATGCGCAGGGTGCGTTTCTGGGCGTGGCCGAGTTGTTCCTTCAGTTTCTTCAGGCGGTGCTGCTCCACCAGGATGAACTTGCGCTTGTTCTTGTGGCGCGAGAGCCACTGTTTCAGGCGGGTGTTGTTCTTGGCCTGGGTGACTTCGTTTCTGGAGTAGAAGGTTTCCCCCCGCCAGTTCATTGAATACGCGGCGATGGGTTCGTCGGCTTGTCTCAGGGCGTGGTAGGTGTCGAAGAGATGGCGCTGGCTCCAGTGGGTGCCCATCTGGTTGAAGAAGTACCAGCCGCCCCAGGCGGCGCCGAGCAATGCCCCGATCGTTAGCAGGTACAGGGCCCAGCGGGCCAGGTGCCGGCGCCAGAACAAGAGTGAAGCCGCCAGTCCCGTGGAGACCAGGCCGAAGATGACCCCGAAGCCGATTTGTCCGACGACCGCCGCCTCCTTGGGGAAGGCGCGGGTGTATTTGTACACGAAAAGATCCACCAGGTTCTTGGGCAGCAGGCCGATGTCGCGGGAGATGATGACCACGCCCAGGACCAGGGCCAGGGGTACCAGTAGCCGGCCCGTGGTTTCCCGGCCCTCCGACCAGCGCACCAGTTGCAGGGCGGCCAGGACGGCGAGCGCCGGGACGATGGGCAGAGCGTAGTGGTGGAACTTGGTGACCGAGAGCGAGTAAACCGCGAAGCCGCACAGTGCCCACAAGAAGACCAAGAGCTCCACCCGGTCCTCGCGGTTGAGTTCCTTACGATCTATGCGCTTGGCGGAGCGGATGCCGCCCCAGATCATGAAGGGGAACCACGGATGGGTGCCGATGCCCAGCTGCTTGATGAAGTAGGCGAAGGTGCCCCGGTCCCCGTGGACCCCGTGGCCCAGGCGGTAGATGTGATCGTGGAGGAAGAAACGTTGGGCGAAGGTCTTGCCCTCGTCGTCGAGCATGTGGTGGACCGCCGAGGCGATGGAGATGTACACGAACCAGGGTGCCGCCACCAGGAGTGCCAGGATCCCCCCGGTGCAGACCCGCATTTGTCGCAAGCGTTTCCAGTCCCGGCTGACTAAGAAGTAGGTCAGGAAGATCAATCCGGGCAGCAGGAAGCCAATGAGCCCCTTGGCCAGGGCCGCAAGACCCAGAAGGGCGTAGCCCGAGTATAGCAACCGGGGTCTGGGCTTATCGTCGAAGCCTCCCAAAACCAGCAGGCTCATTCCCGCGGTCATTAATCCGACGAGAGGCATGTCGGTCATGGCCTGGCGGGCGACGAAGTAGTACTGGGCGCAGGTCCCCAGGATGACCGCGGCGAGCAGCCCCACCTTCTCTCCGAAGAACCGGCGCGCCAAGGCGAACACGCCTAAAAGCCCCAGGATGGCGGTCAAGATGAAGGGAGTGCGCAGGTACCATTCGGCCCCCGTAGCTATTCCCCCCGAGTCGGCGTGCACCCCGAAGATCTGCATGGGAATGGCCATCAGCCACATGGATAAAATCGGCTTGGACCAGAAATACTTGCGGCCCAGGCTCTGCCCCGGACTGTGCTCCCAGGTGGGATCCAGCCAGTTGCCACTCTCCACCATCTCCCGGGCCACCTCGGCGTAGTGCGTCTCCCAGGGATCCCACAGGCCGGCGGAGCCCAGATGCGGGAAATACAGGACGCACCCCAGCAGAACGACCAGCGCCCATGGCCGCCAGCCGGACAGCGAGTACGCCCAGAACCGTTTCCACCATTCCAGATTCATCGGGATGTCACCTTAGGTGGGCATGGCAGTTGTGTCAAATACTCGGGGCCGGGCAAAAAAGTTGAGGGAGTTCATGCCGGGTGATCGCCGAGGATCTTCTGCAGGCTGGGGTGTAACTCGGGGAGGCAGTTCTTCCAATCTTCGGGCAGCGGGGGCAGTTCGATCCCGGGGAAGGATCGCTGGACATAGCCGTGGAAGAAGCGGCCCATCTCCGCCATGACCTTCAAGTACCGGGGTACGCTTTTTCGGATCTCCGCGGAGACGGTCTTTCGGTTTTCCCAGAGCTTTTCCAGGGAGTTGAGCAGGTTGTCGCCCAGGTTGGAGTCGTCGGTTGACAGGTAGTAGTCGTCCAGTTGGCCGCATTCTTGAAAGATGTTGTAGAGCCGCTCGTCCATGGAGACGGCCACCGAGGGGACACCCCCGGTCATGGAGAGAACCCGGGCGTGGTAGCGCGAGGTCACCAGCATGGACAGTGAATGGAGGATGGCGGTCATCTGGTACCCATCGTAGTACTTCGAGCTGAAGATCTCGGTGGGTGTGCGCATGGCTTCACACAGGTTGGTGCAGGGGCCCAGGTCCAGGCCCTCCATGCCTATGGCGATTACGTGGACATCCTGCTTGGCTTTGAAGCGATTTACCGCGTCGGCGATTCCCTCGATGTAGTTCCTAAAGAGCCTGGTTCTCTCCTTTGAGGTGGAGTGGAAGTAGTACCCGGTGACGCGGTTCTCCCAGTTGCGGGTTACGGCCGCGCGGGCGAGCTTGGTGAGGCTGGGCCGCACCGGCCAGCAGAACGGATTGATGACCGCCACGCCCAGGATGGGTTTTTTACCGTCCCAGCCGGTTTTCTCTTTGAGTTCTTTCTTCGCCCAGGCGCGCTCCGCCGGGGGGAAAGTCCAGGCGGTGTCAGTGCCCAGGTGCCCTTCCAGGCCCATCTCCTCGATGATCTCCAGGGAGGGCTCGGTCCTGGCGATGAAGTAGGTTTCTTTGCATAATTTTTTAGCTACTTTTTTTACCAGGGTGTCCATCTGGCCGGCTTCGGAGCCGTAGGCGATGCACGGCTTGCCCTGTTTCTTCATTATCCCGGCGGCCTCGCAAAAGAAGAGAGTCAGGGCATTGGCGAACTTGCTCTTGAGCGTGCTCCCCTCGCACAGAACCGCCATGTGGTGCTTTTTACAGGCTTTCAACAAGTCCCTGAAATAAACCGGGTTGAACTCGATCAGGTCGGTGGGCGGCTGGAAGTAGGCCTCGGTGTTCTCGAGGTTCAGCGTGAGAATGCCGATCTCGATCCGGTCGCGACCCAGCAATCGGTAGAACTGGTCTACCATGGCCACGACTCGCACATCGGCGCCCGTGTTACGCATCCCGTTGTATCCCACGAGAAGGATTTTCAGCTTCTCGCCGGGTTCCCAGGTCTCGTACTTGCCCAGCTTGGCCACCGATGACGCGCTCAGCACGCCTAGGGCCGTGACCGTGTCCATGTCGAACATGTAGATCCTCCAGGTAATCAAAAAAACATGCGACCCGGCGCTTGCCTGCGCGGGAGCGCCCAAAGCGTCCTCATCAGAAACATCTCCCATCTTATGGCGATTTTCAATCTACAAGGTAAGTTACTGAAATATAAGACAGTTGTCAAACCGGATTGTCGGCGCTCGCAACGGCCACCAAGCAAATCCAAAGATCAAATGTAATGGGTGACCCTTGATTTACAGGGTGTCCCCGTTGTCCTGTCAGAGAATATCGAGCAGGCGATCGGCGAGAAACGCGATCAACAGAATACCGCCGATGATGTGGACCACCCAGGCCTCCAGCTTTGGGTCCCTGCCCAGTTTCCAGAAGTAGAAGTAGGTGAGAAGTCCGGCGGCGATGATACCAATCAAAAGTCCCCCGAACACCTGTCCAATAGCCATGACCGGATGCCCGTCCGATGTTACCGGAGGAGAGAGCCAGAGGAGCAGCCGAATGAACAGATCCACGGCAGAACCGGCAAAGAGCAACACCACCAAGGGAACAGCCAGATGATGCCTGCTCGGGCTGCGAACCAGGCACAGGTGCAGCAGGGCATACAGCAGAAAGAGCCCCAGAATGCAGACCTGAGGGAGCCATTTCATGTGGGTGAACAGGTCGAACGCGGGCACGGCAAACAGGACCAGAAACACCGAATAGAGCACCAGGTTTTTATTGCTTGTCATTAGCCACAGCCTTAGGAATCATGTACTCCGAGACCGCTCAACGAACTCGTTGATGGCCTCGTGCACAAAGCCCATGATATCCGCCCGGCCGAATCCGGACAAGCGGGGTGTAAGCATGAGCGGGCATGGGCGTTTTCCATTGTCATCCAACCCACCAGCCCTATTGGCATAGCCATAAGGATAAAAAGAAACCCGACTATCTCAAATGCCATAGGGATTTTCGACATGCTTGAATTACATGCAGAAAATGCTTGTCTGTCAAGAGATAGTACACAGCCACAGGGGTGACGCACGTTCATAAGCTGGGAGTGCGGCCTTTTAACTCAGCAGTCCGTAGGATAACTTACGCGATCCGTAGACGTGCAAACATAAAAGTGCAAACTTTTATTGCACTTCTGTTGTGCAAACAGAACACTTGACATTTTGTTTGCACAACCGTATTCTGGCTTCATGTTCGTCGGAAGAAAGCACGAGCTATCGGTAATTCATAGTCACCTGAGCGACCAGACCAAGGCCCAGCTGATCATTCTGTATGGTCGTCGACGGATCGGGAAGTCGACATTGATCGCAAAGGCGGTCGAAAGGGAAGCGAACGTTCTCTTTTTCGAGGGAATCGAAGGCGCGCGAAAGCATGTTCAGATCGAGCAGTTCCTCACCGATCTCGCGACCCAGACTGGACATGTTCGCCTCGGCGCCCGCAACTGGAGAGAAGTGTTCCAGGGTCTCGGCGAACTCATTCGCCAAGGGCGATGGGTGCTGATCTTCGACGAATTCCCGTGGATGGGCGCTGGCCGTTCGCAGATTGTTTCGGAGATCAAACTCTATTGGGATCGGTGGAGCAAGAACCCGAACATCTGCCTGTTTCTCTGCGGCTCGGTGGCGAGCTTCATGACCCGTCACCTGGTCCACTCAAAGGCGCTTCACAACCGCAAAACCCTTGAGCTGTGCCTTGGTCCACTCACACCCAAGGAATGCGGCCGGTTCATTTCCAGACGAAGTATTCGCGAAAAAGCTCAACTCTACATGTGCCTGGGGGGTATCCCCAAGTACCTGGAACAGATCGATCCAAACACATCACTCGAAAAGAACCTCAACCGCCTGTGCTTCTCGGCCGGCGGCTTCTTCATCAAGGAGTACGAAACGCTGTTCAAGGAGCAATTCCGCAGCATCAGGATTTATGAGTCGATCGTCAAGACGCTCGCTGATTCATCAGCGAGCCTGAGCGATCTGGCCCGCCGGGTAGGCATCTCCAAGGGTGGGGGGTTTCGCGGCCAGGTTGACAACCTGATCCGCGCCCAGTTCGTCCGCGAGTACACACCGGTGTTGCTTGGGGGCAAGCGACGTTCTCGCACCAGGTCTTTCAAACTTATCGATCCATTCTTGATCTTTTACTTCAGATACATCCATCCCAACCGAGATATAATCGCCAGGAATCGACGCGGTGAGAATCTCCTGCGCGCAATCGCGGGTCCGACCATCCAGCAGTACTACGGCTTCGCCTTCGAACGTCTCTGCGAAGACTCCACCGAAGCGATCATCGACCGGCTCGGGCTCACGCTCGCCGACATCGCCGCGATGGGGCCGTTCTTTCAGCAGCAGCGTGGTCCGCAACGAGGGCTCCAGATCGATTGGCTCATCGTCCGTCGCGACTCCGTCTGGACGCTGATCGAGCTCAAGTACACCGCAGCGCCAGTCGGAAAACAGGTAATCCACGATGTTCAGCGGAAAATCGAGCGGCTCGACGTGCCGGCCGACGTCTCCATCGAACCCGTACTCGTCTCAGCGAAGGGAGCCACCAGCTCCGCGGCAGATATGCGTTACTTTTACCATATACTTACTCTCGACGATCTGTTGTGTTGAAACGATTCAAAGGTTTGCCCTTGGAGGTGCGTAAACATTCGGTAAACCCGTCGGCCCTTGCGGCGAACGGTGGCTGATTCTTCTGTGAAGGGCGCGGTCAAGCGCAGAGCACGTGGCGAAACTCG
>JAUXGL010000176.1 GCA_030622135.1 Deltaproteobacteria bacterium | reverse complement strand
TCTTGTTGCGGCTGGGTATTCTGCGTGTCATGGCTGTTCGTACAACGGCAGGGAGCACTCGCGAGAAATATCGCCAAGCGAAGCGGCGCGCTATTTCTCGTCGAGTGTATCCAATTGTTCGGCTTCCTTGAGTTTATAGATATCGATCTTGTCTTGCGGCCTTCCGCTAGCTTCCTTTGCCATGATCAGGTCAGATCTCGAAATAAACGGAATCTTAAAGTCATCCTACTCAACCACCTCACGGTCTTTCCAAGCTTCTTCAAATTCGACTCCAGGAATCGACATCATAATATCAACCCGCAAAGGCGGTTTTCCCATTTGATAGAAGTAATCCTGACGGGTGAAGTCATGCGCGGTAAGATTTGCCAGCGGTGCGCCGAATGCCTTCAATGCCGCGTATACGGCACCTGCATTCTTTGGATCAGTCGCTATCCAGACACCAAGATCCTTAGTGAATCGTGGCTCGCTGTATTTCATTACCGCGTAGCCACCTACAATGAGATAGCGAATCTCATGCTTTTCGAAAAGATTCGTAACCATTCAGCATAATTTCGAGATTTTGTTCGCCGAATATTCTTCCAGTCCATAGCTAAATTTCTTTCAGCATTTCGAAAATATATCTTTTAATTTTCTTGGAAATGTGTTTCATTATGGAAGATGAACCATAGAGCGGACAAACAAGGCGACTTCTGCCTTCCTCATTTGAACCGTGAGGACACCAGTCCTCCAGATCTCTTGATTTTCATAGCTCCTTCCCTCTCAAAATCTGAAGGCCACCTGAGGATCGGTGACCCCGTATGCAGTGGAATGTGGGATATAGCATCATGAATATCGGCAAGGTCAATATCACAAAAGCTTTGGAGAATGTCGAGATCCTGCTTCGGGAAGACAAAACCGCATCGCCGCAGATACGCGCGATGATGGAACTGCTTGTCGTTGTGATTAATTTGCTTCTTGGCAAATTGGGACTCAATAGCAGTAATAGCAGCATTCCACCTTCGAAAGATACAGAGCGCAAACGCGGCTCGAAAAGGAAAAAGAAAGGTAAGAAGCGCAAGCCAGGTGGGCAACAAGGACACGAGGGAACCAATCTGAAAAGGGAAAAGAATCCCGATCTGATCGAAATAATTGAAGTTGATCGACGGACCATTCCACAAGGCCAATATACCGAGATTGGATACGAGTCTCGGCAGGTGATCAATATAGAAATCTCCAAGCATGTGACGGAATATCAAGCGCAGATTCTTCAAGACGTACATGGGAGCCAATTCGTCGCGGACTTCCCCGCCGGAGTGAGCCGCCCAGTTCAATACGGAAGTTCAATCAAGACTCAGAGCGTTTATATGTCACAGCAGCAGTTGGTACCATATGACCGAGTCCGCGATTACTTCGCCGATCAGTGCAAGATTCCTGTCAGTACAGGCTCATTGTTCAACTTCAACAAGCAGGCGTTTGAGCTGCTTGAAGAATACGAATCGCTTGTCAAGCTACACCTAATTACACGACCACTGCTACATGCAGACGAGACTGGCATCAACATCAACGGTAAGTTATTGTGGCTGCATACGGCATCTGACGATCAGTGGACCATGTTCTTCCCACACGCAAAGCGTGGGGGAGAAGCGATGAATGCGATGGGTATCTTGGAGCACTTCCGAGGCATTCTTTGCCACGATCACTTCAAGGCGTATTTTAAGTTCGGCTGCACACACGCTCTATGCAATGCCCATCATCTACGAGAACTTGAACGAGCATGGGAGCATGATGGTCACCGATGGGCTAAAAAGATGCAAGATCTTTTGCTAGAAATAAACGACGCTACGACAAAGGCCGGGGGGTGCCTAACCGAAGAAGCCGCCAAATCTTTTCGTAGCCGCTATCGAAATACGCTGACTCGAGGTGACAAGGAATGCCCACCGCCGGACCCCAAAAAACATATCGGAAAACGCGGTAGACCAGCCAAGACAAGGTCACGCAACCTTCTTGAACGTCTCCGAGATTTTGAGGAAGAAACCCTACGGTTCATGACTGACAACCTTGTGCCATTCACAAATAACCAAGGTGAAAATGATATCCGAATGACCAAGGTGCAGCAGAAGATCTCTGGATGCTTTCGCTCCCTTGAAGGTGCGCAAATCTTCTGTCGTATCCGAGGCTATCTTTCGACTTGCAGCAAGCATGATGTCTCGCCAACCGATGCTCTACAAATGCTCTTCGACGGACGCCTACCCGAATTTGTCGTTAAGCTAGAATAGGTGCTGAATAGTTACGTATAATGACACTTATGGTCACCAGGAAGGAGATAAATGTCTTATAAGGATTGCGCAAACACTAAAAAAAATGGTAAATCGCCCAGGGGATCTGGTTGCTCGCTACGGTGGCGAGGAGTTTGTGATCACGCTTTCTGAAATAGATGCAGATGGGGCCGCATGCATAGCCGAAAACGGACGTGTCATGGTAGAGAGTCTGAATATGGTTCATGAAAAATCAAAGGCTGCGGATCATGTAACTATCAGTCTCGGATACGCAACTATAATACCGACAAAAGGCGATGATCCGTCAATTCTTATCAAAGCGGCGGATGAAGCTCTTTATAAATCAAAAGAGAGCGGGAGAAATCGTGCTACTATTGCAAACAAATAATACGACAAGTCAAACGACAAGGGGTCAAGTCTTTTGTCTTAGGGCACTTAGAGATGCTTGCCTACGGCGAAACTTGTTTGGATTCCGAAGGAAGGTTTCCAGGATTCGGTCGTTTCGCCGGATGAACGTATTCGGAAGAAGTGGGTCTGGGCCGCTGCTTGGGCGGTCAGGTAGAACCCGGCGGGTAGATCTATCGAAAGGCCCAGATAGGCCGATACCAAAGCGCCGAGGGTGACCCGTGGTGGAGCTTCGCCCGGGGTGGAGAAATCCTGGTAGAACCACACCGCGCCGGAGGAGATCCCGGGCTCGACGCTCACCCAGGGTAAATCGAAGGAAGTAAACAGGCTGAACTCCCAGTCCACGGCGTTTACCGAGGAGGAGAGGGTTTCGTTACTGAAACCGCTCTTGCAGAAGCCTATCCGGGAGCTTATGCCCAGGTGTTCGAGATCCAACCGGTAGCCCAGGAATCCGCCGTGGCACATGTCCCGGCTGTTGGCCAGGGCGGTGCGGGCCCAGTAGCCGGCCTGGGGGCCGTGTACGTAGGACCGCACCCCCCGGCCCTTGCGTATCAACCGTGCGTAGGCCACCCGGTTGAGTGCCGAGTCCTTGATTACGGTATGCTTTCCGGGCTCCAGTAAGACCGGCCCTTCCAGGAGATAATCGCGTCCGCGACCTCGGACGAAGTAACGGCCGGGCTTCAGGCTCAACTTGCGGTGTTTCTCGTAGGCGCCGACCTCGGCTACCACCGGACCCTGGTCGTGTTTTGAAAACACCAGATAGGTCCGACCCGGGGGGAACTCCGCCAGTGCGCGGGAGGAGAGAGAATCGCCGATGAACGTCAGGACGGCATCTTCCTTTCCGCGCAGCTCGTAGTGGAAGGTGGGATGCTGGGTTCCCGCCAGGGAGCGGCTGGAAGCCCGCAGGGTGTTTTCGTAGGCGTACTGATAGGCTTCTCCGAGGACCACCTTGCCGTTCTCGTTGCGGTCGGCCGCCCCCATCAGGCCCGAGACCAGATAGTGGGTGAAAAAGGAGCCTTGCAATTCGTCTGATTCCTGGGCGTCCTCGTGGGCCGAGCTGGAGGTGAGAAAGGCAACGCCCTCGGCGGGTAGCTTCTCTTCGATCTGGATGGAAAACGGCGCTGCCCGGCTCTGCATTCCCTTGACGCGGGTGAGCGCGCCCGATCTACAGGCATCCAGGATCAGAATGCGGAAATACGCCGAGGATCCGCGAACCAGTTGCTCGAGAACCTCTATCGGCAGCGAAGTGCCGTTGAGATGCAGCGCCTCGGAGTCGGCGTGGCCGGAATAGTACACCATCACCATGGACTGGGCACCCGAGGCGTCCGACCGGTTGCGGATGCGATCGTTGAGACGAATGAGAGCGTTCTTGACCGTCTCGGCGTCGGCTCCCCGGAGCAGGACGATGTTTTGGGAGGGAACCCTGCCGAGATCCATGAGCACGTCGACCAGCTTGGCCGCGTCTTTTTCCGCATAACGCAGGTTGCGTTCGTCTCGTTCGCCGACGTTGTTTCCGAATGCCAGAGCATAGCGTTCCACCTGAGCGTAGGCGGGCGGGGGCGCCACCGACAGGATGAGAACCGAGATTATGGTCAGGGTCTTCATGGTTACCTTGTTTTTTTAACTACCCGGATTTTCCGCACCCGGCAACCTTTCGGAATGGGAGGTTCGTGCGGGCGCGATCGTAAGACCGTGACCACCGGCTCGATGGCGATGGGCTCTTTGCAGAACAACCCGTAGATGGTCTCGGGTCCCAGCACCTCGTCCAGCACCACGCTGGAGGAAAGCGCCACTTCATTGCCGGGTTCGATGGCCTGGGCCCGGTTGCCTTCGGGATGGTATACGCTCACCCGCCCGGCCCCGTCTACGCTGATGACCGCAAGGTATGCCGACTCGGTGCTGGTGTAGAAGAACTGCAGGGCATCGCCGGGATAGAGAACCTCGCCGGCGGAGCCGCGGGTTACCTTCCGGTCGCGCTTCACCAAGAATCCGAGATGTTCCTGGCCCTTGGTGCGGATCCCCAAATCGAGCGCCGGATCTCCCTTTCGGGATCCAAGCCCGGAGTGCAGCAAAAAAGCGAGAGCGAGAAGAATCACAACAGAGCTCGGTACCAGGATCGGGATCGTTTTTACCCGAGCGCGGGCCGGGCGTTCCCCGGGCATGGCCCGGGGAGGCGGCGTTTGCAAGAAGGACTCTCGCCCGGCTTCGAGCGCTTGAGATCTCTCCGCGCACATCCGGCACTCGTCCAGGTGAGTCTGAACCTCGGAGCGTTGAGCCTCGGTCACTTCCCCGGCCATCCAACGGTCCAGGAGGTAGTCGGAGATACATTCCTCTTTTCTAGAGCGTTGGAGCTTCATGCGACTTTCTCCAGTTTCTGCACCCGTTGGTGCATTTTTTTTATCAGGTTTCCGATTTGCCTGCGCGAGCAACCCATGACCTCGGCGATCTCCTCGTGGGACATCTCGTCCATGTAGTAGTAGACCGCGACCATGGCCAGTTTGCGCGGCAGGCGAGCCAGCAGGTCCTGGGCTCCGATCGCCTCTTCGACCTGCATTGTCGCCGCGGGAGCCGGGTCGAAGAAAGTATCCCTCAGGAGGCGAGAACGGGTCCGGCGGGAACGGAGCTTGTTCCAACACAGGTGGGTGGTAGCGCTGTACAACCAGGTGGTGAGGGCGCTCCTGCCTTGATATTGTTTGGGGCGATCGATTAGGGACAAGAACACTTCCTGGAGAACATCGTGGGCTTCCGCGTCGTTTCCAAGAACTTGCCGGGCCCGGCGCAGAACCAGATGACCGTGCCGGCGGTAAGTCTGGTCGATGTCGAGGGAGGGGGGCATGCAGGTGTATCGGCCGTTTCTAGGTCCAGTTAGGGAAGTCCAACAGATCGAGATCGTTCACCAGGCGGACGAAGATGTTCGTATCGAAACCGGCTTCGAGGGGCATAATGAGATCAAAAACACCACAATTCTCTTCGATCTGTTCGGGCGAGAGACCCAGTTGCCGGTAGCGCCGCTCGCATTCCGCCTGATAATCGGGATCTTCCGTGCGCAGGACGGTGGTCAGATAGTATCCCGTTTTCAGGGGAGAACCGACCGCACACTCGGCGAACGTGCCGGGCTGGATGTCGTTTTCCACGTAGATGACCAGGTAATCCTCGCAGCCGCCCAGCAAGCCGTCGGGTTTATTGAGATCGAGGTCTGCTGTCGGTCGGTCGGAGACAACGACGAGTGCCACTCCGATGCGGCTTCCGTCGTAGTCGTTGAGTGATTCCGTCGGAGGGGGGGTGTACAGATCGATTGCGAATGAGGTCGGAAAAACGCCCCGGACCTCGACGTCCTGCCCCACCACATAGTCCGGGCTTCCTGAGGTAACCTGCCATATCAAGGCGACATGGCAGCTATCCGGGGGTTGAGACAGCTCGCTGCGGATGGTTCCCTGGACGGTGGCCAGGACTTCGCCCTGATAGTTGGGATCGGCCTGCGGATCGCAGCCCGAAACCAAGATCAACATTGCCGGGAATAACCAGGCGGAAATTCTACGGTTCATAGGGTTCTCCTTCAGGTTGGGGTTTGGCTTTCCTTCTACTTGGTCTTTAGGAACCTGAACCGCATCGTTTGGGCAAAAATATGCAATACCTCTTTTGGAACAATCACTTGTCGTCGGCTTCGTTTGCGTTCTGGTCCGTTCGAATCAGGCCGTCCTCGTCCGTTTTTTTGGGAAGCCGGCCGGATTTCATAAACCAGGCCACCGCCGCCCGGATTCCTTCACGGGGCGGGCGGGGCGAGTAATCCAGCTCGCGTCGGGCCTTTTCGTGGCTGACCTTTCTTCCGTCATGAAGCATCCGAACGGCCATGCGGGTGAATCGCGGGTGCCGGCCGACCAGGCGATAGTACCAGGGTGCCAGGACGGCCGCGGGATAAGCCAGCCAGTAGGGAACCACCAGCCGCGGTCGGGGAACACCGGTGCATTCCCCGATGGTTTCGGCGATCTGAAAGACGGTCAAGAAGCCGCCGGAGAGCAGGTAGCCTTCGCCCCGGCGGCCCTTGTCGGCGGCGGCCAGCAGGCCCGCGACCACGTCGCGCACGTCCACCAGGTCGAAGCCGCCGGGAACCAGCGCGGGGGTCTGCCTGTGTCCGAAGTCGAGGAAGAACTGTCCGAAGAAGGATGGCTTGAAGTCGAAGGGGCCCACCACCGCGGTGGGATATACGATGACCGCATCCAGTCCTCGCAGGACGCCCGCGCGCACGACTTGTTCCCCCCGCGCCTTCGTCCGGCCGTAAATGGTGGTCGGATCCCCGGAGCCGGGTTGCACGGATTCGTCGATGGGATCGGATTTGCCCGGTCGCAACAAGGCCTCGATGGAGCCGGCATGCACCAGCCGGCCCACTTTGCATTTCAGGCAGGCCTCGACGACATTGCGGGTTCCGTCGACGTTCACGGCCTGGAGACGTTTGGCATCTTCTAAGATGGAGACGTGCCCGGCCAGGTGGTAGACGACCCGGGCGTTCTTGAAGGCGCGTACCAGGGACTCCCGATCGAGAACATCCGCCCGGACCCGCTCCAGGTCGAGGCCCTCGACGGCCCGGGTGTCTTTCCGAACGGTTACCCGCACCTTCTCGTTTTTTCGCCGGAGGGCGCGTACCAGGTTGGCGCCGATGTGCCCGGTGGCTCCGGTTACCACGACGGTCACGTCGTCACCTCCTCCGCTGCCGATCTATTTCTCGTTTTTCCTCGCGCTCGCGGATGGTCTCGCGCTTGTCGAACTTTTGCTTGCCCCGGGCCAACCCCAGCTCAATCTTGGCGCGGTTCTTTTCGTTGAAATAGACCGAAAGAGCCACCAGGGTGTAACCCTTCTGGTGGATCTGGATACCCAGGCGGCGGATTTGCCGGGCGTGCAGCAGCAGTTTTCTCCGGCGTTCGGGTTCGTGGTTGAAGCCGGCTGCCTGGGGCCACTCGGATATGTGCATGTGCAGGATGTGGGCCTCGCCGTTCTCGATGGTGGCGTAGGCGTCCTTGAGGCTGACCCGTCCCTCGCGCAGCGACTTCACCTCGGTGCCCAGCAGGACCAAGCCGGCCTCCACTCGATCCTCGATGAAGTAGTCATGAAAGGCTTTCTTGTTCCTAAAGACTACCTTGCGGCCTGCGGGTTCCTTCGTACGAGTCATGTGGACGGAGGCTTATTCCTCTTCCTTCTTCTGGTCTTCCTCGTCGGCCAGATCATCCTGCGCCTCCCGGTGATCCTGATGAACCTTCTCGTAGTCGGGGGGCGGCTGGCGCGGCGGCGTGCCGCAAGCGGAGAACAGGACGGCGACGAGAACGGCTATTAAGAATCCCAGTAGGCGTTTCATGCGCGTCCCCCTTCGGATATTTTCTGGGCATATTTCATGATGGCTTCGAACTGCCCTTCCCCGTGCAGGCGGGCCTCTTCTAAAACCTTGTGAGCCTGGCCCGAGCCCAGGTAGTGACCGTGGATGAAGGCATGCAGGCTGGCCCGGCGCCCGGCCTCGGAGGCTACCCAGCGGTACAGTGTGGGCAGGGTGAAACCGGTGATGCCCATGGCCTCCAGGGCGTGGTTCTCGGGGAAGATTTGGGCCTTCTCCTCGTCCGGCAGCATGTCGAACAACTCGGCGCTTACGACGTAGTAGATGTTCATGTTCAGGCCGGCCGCGTCGATCTTCGGCAGCACCTGGGCCACGAAGGTGTTGGTTACTCCGCCGCCCTGGAGCACCACGGTGCCGTGGTAGGGCTGCTTGTCGGGATCGGCCTGGCGCATCTTGTAGATCCCCTTGGCCGCGGCGGAGACGTCCGGCAACTTCAGGGCCTGGCGATCGAAGATGGTTTCATTCGGACGGGTGACGAACGGGGCCAGGATGGCCGGGCGCGCTTGCAATCCCGCTATCACGCAGGGCCACATCTCGTTGGGATCCCAGGGCGTTAGGGTGATCATCACGCCCCGGGGAAAATTCTCCTGGATGAGCTGGAGGCATTGCGGGTCTGCGTGGGTGGGGCCGTCCTCGCCGGTCTTCAGGCCCGCGTGGGCGCAAACCATGATGTAGGTGCTGTAGGGTATGTTGTAGTGCTCCATGCGCGCCTGTTGACCGATGCCGTGCAGCCGCAGGGCCACGTGCTGTAGCGCCGCGATGAAGGCTCCGTAGGACGATCCCGCGCCGATGTGGCGGCCGTCGACACCTATGGACGCGAGAAACGCCCCCATGGAATCCTCGCAGATGCCGCCGCAGGCGATCAGGCGAGCCTGGGGGTTCGCCTTCGAGTTGTAGAAGCCCGGGGGGAACCCCTGGCCCAGCAGTGAAATGCTGGTAGAGCCCAGGAGGTCGGCCGAGGCGCCCATGAAAGCCCCGTTGGTGGCCTGGTTTAGGTGATCGAGAATTCGGCCCAGGCTTCCACGCAGAGTGGTCTGGTTTCCGGGTTTGGTTAGGAGCGCCTCGGGCGCTTCGTCCGGCTTGAAGGTTTTGTCGTAGAGCTTGGTGAGGTCGGGGGCGTTTGCCCGAATTGTGCGTTTGCGCTTCTGCAATCGCTCCCGGGAAGCGGCGATGCGGTCGCCCAGGACCTGGAAGAGGGATTTGTGCGACTCCATCTTTTCGCGGATCTGCATGAGCAGATCGAAGTAGTACTCCTCGAGGGCCTCATCCGTCGGCTCCACGCACATGCGCGGAACCTCGCAGTCGTAGCACTCCTGGAATTCATTGAAGGTCTCGTAAAACTCCTCGGAGCAGAGCTTGTGCCCGGCCCCGTGGGATTTTCTTCCCTCGATCCCGTACTTCCACCCCTTGACGGTCCGGTACACGATGGCCGTGGGTTGTCCGTTCTGGTGAGTGCGGGCGTATTCCTGCGCGGCCAGAATGTCTTTGTGGTTCAATCCGTCTTCGACCTCGATGACGTTGAAGTCGTGGAAGCGAGCAAGCTCGGAAGGATTCCACTGGACGTAATCCCCGGGCTTCTCGCCGTCCCGGCACACCTGGTCGGAGTCGATGGAGGCCTGGTTCCAGTCGATGTGCAAGGTGATATTGTGGATGTTCGCGGTCGCCACCGTGGCCATGGCTTCCTGGACCCGGCCGGGGGTGAGCCCGCCTTCCCCCTCGACGATGTGTACGTGGGGCGAATCATCGGGGAAAAGGTCGAGGGCCCCGAACGCAAGCCCGAAGGATGCGGGCACTCCGACACCGGAAGCGCCGGTGGAGATCTTTATGAAGGGAGTGGCCGGAGTGGGGTGTCCGTCCAGCGGCTTGGCCTGGTGCTTTTTGAATAGGGGGGTGTTCTGCGTGGGATTGCGTCTGAAGCCCAGGAGATCCTCCAGGCGAAGCTGCAGCTTCTTGTCGGGGAGCAGATCGGGGTGGGTGATCCGGACCACCTCGTTGCGGAGCGCCCACGTGGCGTACAGGCCCAGGGCCTTGTGGCCGGCGGCGTAGGAGATGATGTCGGCGTCGGCCGCCTGCGGGTTCGAGAAGTCGTATTCCATGGTGTGGTAAAGCAGGCACTCGACGAACCGGCTCGAGGAGATGCTGCCTCCCGGGTGCCCGGACATGGGAACGCAGTTGAACATGATGCTGGCCAAGGTCCTGAAGATCAGATTCAGCTCCTCCAGAGCCTTCAGATGATCCACATCTGCCTGAAACAACTGTTCTTTCGGTACCTCGGCCAGGTGGTATGCGTATCCGTTACGCGGTCCCAATCGCAGTTTCCCGCTCGCCATGGTCGTGCTCCTCTCTGCCCCCCTTTAATGGGCTTCCGATCACTCCAGAGGTGCGCCTTCTTGTCAAGTCGAATCGTTGGGCCCGGATCCACCACCTCGTTTTGCAACTCTGCGTCGCGGCACCGAAGTCGCTGCTCGA
>JAUXGL010000003.1 GCA_030622135.1 Deltaproteobacteria bacterium | reverse complement strand
GTAATATGATTTTCCATCCGCGCCTCGGGTAGTATAATCGTTAAATTCCATACTGGTGAGGAGATCGTCCTGTCCTCCAAATTCCCTCTTTATTCTGGCTACTGATTGCCATGCTCCAAAGAACGCTCCAGCGTCATTTGCAGCTTGAGTATGAGAGAACCAATCGCTATACTCACTATATTTTGTAAACCCATGACCACTCCAACCGCGAGATATCAATTGAGATCCGACATCATCAACCGCTTTTTTTATATATTTATAAGCATCATCCCCAAAATCCCTTGTACTTTCCAAATGGATGCCCACCGCTAAATCCTGGATTGTTTTGGCTTTACAATCGTCGTCAATTGCCGGAGTGCAACCATCCCTGCAAACTCCATCCCCGTCAACACAGCAATCCCGCGGACAGGTAAAGCCGTCTTCTCCCGATTCGCAAATCTGGTTGCCGCACCCGGGTTCTTGTCCTTCTTGCGTGCATCCTACGACCAAAAAGAGCGCAATTGTCGAAATCCCCATGATCGTGATTGTTTTGTTCATAATTAGGCTCCTTTACTCTCTGACAATGTGACTTCTCACATCTCCAACAAATCCCCATTTCATTCTCCATCGGTTAGATCATTAGCAACAACGGTGCCAGGCACCCCTGATATGCCTAATAGCTTGGTTTTTCTGAAAACTTGGCTTTCCACCGCCTCGGTGTTCAAGCAAGGATGCAACCTCCAGGTAGCAGTTCAATCCTTTTCCGGGTCCCAGGTTGCTACCTTGAGTTACCACTTCGGATCAAAAATTCCTATGGGGTTCGAGGAGGTGATCGCGTTCGCCAAAAACCGAGCAGCAGCAGGAATCCGCCCCCCATTATCGCCCCACGATCCGATCGCGTTCCCGCCGAGCAGCCGCACCCGCCAACTATGTTGTCGGCGCTCGATCCACCATCACCAGCTTCACCGGCATCTCCAGATGTTCCTCCATCTGGCGCGTTTGGATCCACGACCTCGACCGTGAAGCTCTGCTCGGCAAAGCCAAGGTCGTTGGCGACGCGAAGGACGATGGTCACGGAACCAGCCTCATCTGGTACCCACGAGAGCTCGCCAATCGCGGGGTCAAGCCGAGCCTCGGCGGGGCCGCTGGTGACCGACCACCACAGCGGCTCGTCACCGGTAGCCGCGGGTAACCCGTCATCGTCGTAGGAATAGGGGGAGCCGATCTCGGCGGTCGTTCGCGCGGTGCTGGTTATCACCGGCGCAGTGCGTCCCACCGGGTGTTCCACCCGCACTCCTTCGCCGGGGACGAATGCATCCTCGAATTGATAGAGGTCTCCGCCGTTCCAGTACTCGTAGTGCCAGCGCGGTTCGTAGGCAAGGAGGCGATCGACGAACGAGCCGCCAGTCGACAACCAGACCGCGTTGGCGTGATAGGCCTCGCCGTCATACTGCGACACGGTGACGGTGCGGTGGGTCGCGATGGAAAGCGGCACCAGGCAGGGCAGGGTTGGATCCGGCGGAATGGTGAGGATATAGGGGTCTTGCGCCGTTGCCTCCATATAACTACCCATGTCGGCCCAGTTCAAGTCGTAGAAGAATTGCTCGCAAAGCGGGGGCTCGAATTCGGCCAGGTATGCCCAACCGAGCAGGGTCCAGCCACTGTCGACACCAACGGGATCGATCTCTCTATCGTAGTAGTTGCGCACCGCCTGATAGATCACCGTTCGGATCGGAGCCAGGATCAGCCAGCGCCCGGCTTGAGGCTTGTAGGAAGAGCCGTTGACGCCACCACCACCACCGACGTTATTGGAGAGGGTTGCGTCATCGACGTAGACGTGGACCACGAAGGTGTGGGCGAATGCCTCGAGGTCATCTTCATCGAATTCGATCCCGGCTGAAGCCGCCAGCGCCGCGAAGCCGACGTTGATCGCGGCGTGGGAAATGTCTTCGCCGGGCGCGGAGTAGGAACCACCCCAGTAGTTCCACAGATACTCGCCATTGCCTCCGAGAGAGATCGCGGAGCGGAGACGGATCGCGAGCCGTTGGGCTTTGTCGAGATAGTCCGGGTTCCCGGTAATCTGCCACAACGTGACGAGGAGGCGCCCCATGGCGTTTTGCTGATTGAGCGGGACCGGGGAGCCGGCGTAGGTAAGGAAGTTGGCGTCGGGGCGAAAGATGTAGTCACCGGCGTTTCCCGAAGGCACGAACTGGTCATCGTGAGCGGCGACTACCTCTTCGGCCGCGGCGAGCAGCGACGTGGTTTTCGCGGCGTAGGTCGTACCGTCATAGGTCTCGACATCGGCGAGATCAGGACAGGCTCCGATCAGGCGTACGAGCTCCGCGACCGGGTAGGCGATCATTCCCGAGTGGACGACGTAGCAGTAAGGCCGAACCTGGTAGGAGGTGTTGCGCCAGCACGCGGTCGAGATGCCGCGGTAGTCGGTTACCCCGCGAGCATGGTCGCGTTGCGACATGACAGCGTCGGCGTGAGCAGCGAGACGGTCGAGATAGGCACGGTCACCGGTCGCCCGATACATTGCCGCCAGTGACATCATCACGAACGACTCGCCCCAGGCCAGCGTCGCCGACTCGTTGTCGTAGCCCTGGTACCACTGGCCGTCGCCGTATGCAGTCTCGAACGCCCAGCGTGCTGTCACCGCGGACGCCGGGCGGCCGGCAATCACCAACACGGCGAGCAGCAGAATGGCGGCGATATTGCGATGAGGCCCGGACTGCATTGTTCGTTTGATAGTGAATTTCAATGCAACTACTCACGTAGGGAGGTAGCAGACAGGATAGTCCAGAGCAAGGGTTTTTACCGACTCAAATCCTATAGTGATTTTCAATCTGCAAGGTAAGTTACTGATAGTGGACCGTGTCAGAGGGTTGGGGCTATCACCCGGACCAGTCGGACCATCCGGAGGTGTCCGGAATCCGTACACCGTGTCCGGATTCCGGACAGACATGGTTTTTTGTGGAAGCAGGCTTGAACTGGTGCGATGAACGGCCTACATTAATGCGGCAGGCTCTAAACCTGGCCACCTGAATGTGCTCCTCGCGGTGTTAATGCCAACGTAGTTTCGTGAGTGATTACAGGAGCAGATTTGACCGGAAGATGTCCT
This sequence comes from Deltaproteobacteria bacterium, assembly GCA_030622135.1. Taxonomy (GTDB): domain Bacteria; phylum Myxococcota; class B64-G9; order B64-G9; family B64-G9; genus JAUXGL01. The sequence goes on along the minus strand of JAUXGL010000003.1, from coordinate 58,799 downwards.
GGATTTGGGATGTGGAACAGGAAGCAGGTCAAGGTTTCGTCCATTTTGGTGAGTGTAAATTCGACTAGGAGTGGTGCCTGAAGGAGCGTTTTTTCAATGCGGTTTTTCGGTCTGACATCTACCGAGTTCACCTTGCTATTCTGCGTGACTGCCCTGTCGGCGGTGATCATCTATCTGCTGTCGTTTAGGAAACGCACCGTGGTGGTCGCGGCCGATCCAATCTGGCGGAAGATTGTCGGCAAACGCCGGACGCCGTTCCGCAAGCTGTTGGCATTGGCAATCCAACTGCTGGTATTGTTCTTGTTGTCGCTGGCACTCGGGGATCCTCGCTTGCTACCAGAAAAAGCCAAGCCGCCGGTTACCCTGGTTCTGGTGGTGGATATCTCAGCCAGCATGGGCGCCCGGGAAAAGGGAGGCACCCGCCTCGATCGGGCCGTGGAACTGTCCAACGGCATTGCGGATGCCATGGGGCCCCGGGACCGCATGGTGCTCATGAGCATGGACGATTCCTGCCGCCCGCTGGTGCCGCTTACATCCAATCCGGACCTGATCAAGTCGGCGCTGGCCGAACTGAATCCCACGACGGTGTCCGAAGAAGCCCAGCAGGCCGTGAACTTCGCCTCCAGCACCATGACGGGTGCCGGGTTTGCCGAGAACGCGGTAGGGAGAATCGTGCTGGTGAGCGATCGTTTTCATGCCGTGCAGGCTCCCGAGGGGTTCGAACTGGTTCAGGTGACGGTCGGGGAGAGCACCGAGAACCTTTCAGTGACCGCCTTTGATATCCGGCCTCGTGGCGGTGCCGCGCGGGGAAGCGAGGTGTTTCTGGAGGTGACCAACTACGGCAAACGGGCCCGGAAGGCGCGGCTCTGCATTCATACAAAAAAGGCGCTGCTGGGGGAGGAGATTCTCGGTGTTCCCGCCGGCGGAACCGTCACGCGATCATATTTTCTAAAGCCCCTCGAGACCGATCGGGTGATGGCAACCATCACGGCAGAGCGGGGCGGCGGCCCGGTCGACGGATTCGCGCTCGACGACCGGGCCTACGCGCTGACACCGGAGCGTAGCACCCGCCGGGTGGTGCTGGTTACCGCGGGGAACCTGTATCTGGAGAAGGCGCTTGGGTTGAATCCCGCCATCGAGGTGCAGGTGGTGTCACCCGCGCGTTTTCGTCCGGAAGTCCTGGCGGGGGCCCAGGCTGTGTTTTTCGACGGGATCTGCCCGCCGGCGCCGGTTCATGCGATGTATTTCAATCCGCCGGGGAGCTTGGGGTGTCCGTTCGCGCACGATCGGGAGGTCGAGTTTCCCGTTCTGCTGCCGTTGCGGGGCGACCATCCGGTCACCCGGGGAATCACCCTCATTGATGTTCAGGTCCAGCAGGCCTGCCGGCTGCTTCCCGAACCGGGAGATGTGGAGCTGCTCTCCGACGACGGTGGGCCCCTGGTCATCGCTCGGGAGAAGGGTCCGGTTCGCTTGTTGGGGGTTGGGTTCGACGTGTCCAAGAGCGATCTGCCGCTGCGGGTGGCTTTTCCTCTCCTGTTACACAACGTGCTGGATTGGTTTCTCGGGGAAGCGGTCATTGGAGGCTTCAACGAATCGAGTGTCGGAGACCTGGTGGAGCTTCCGCTCTGGGTGGAGCCCGCGAAGGGAGTCGAGGATCCGGCCGGCAACCGGGTGATGCCCCGGGAGGTCGGTGGCAAGCTCCTGCTGAGACCGCGGTTGCCCGGGTACTATTCCGCGCGGAGGCACCAGAATCGCTGGGTGGTTCCGGTGAACTTCTACCTGGAGAGAGAATCCGTCCCGGTGGGTGACCGGCGGGAGTCGGCCGGCCGGGTACGCTGGCGGACCGGGGAGCCGCCGGGCCCGGTGGTCGCCGGATTCGACCAGGCCGAGTATCCCGAACCGCCGCTGCAGTGGCCGATCGTTTTGCTGGCGATAGCCTGGCTCTTGTTGTTCGACTGGATCTTCTACGTGTTCAGGATCTTGTTCTGAGAGAGAAATGTTTGAAGAGCTAACCAGAGCTATACAGTTTTTCCTGGGTCAATACGATCTGAGGCTCGAGAACCCCGAGGGGCTCTTGCTCATACTGGCCATTCCGGTGTTTTTCGTCCTGGGGCTCTGGATGGGGCGGGACTTGCGTTGGTACCGTCGACTGATCGTGCAGATCCTGCGGGCGGCCCTGATTGCGGTTCTGGCGGTGGCATTGGCCCAGCCGGTGAAGGTGTCGAAGGAAAACGCTCCGGCGGTGGTTTTTCTGGCGGACCTTTCCGACAGCATTTCCGAGCAGATTCGGGATAGCATGCAGGATCGAATTCGTGACTTGTGGGCCCAGCGCGGCGAGGCGGCCACCTATCTGGTCGGTTTCGGGAAGGAGCCGTTTCTGGTCGCTCGGCCGGAGAATCGCCGGATCCGCTTACCCCCGGCGCCGGAATCCGGGGCCACCGACATCGCCGGTGCGCTGCGGTTTTCCTATGGCCTGTTCCCGCCGGAGCATGACCGGCGCGTGGTGATTTTTTCAGACGGCGTGGAAACCCGGGGAGATCTCCGGGCCGAAGCGGTTCGGGCAAGGCAGTTTGGGATCAGCGTATCGGCGGTTGCCTTGATCCCCCGGTCCGGCACCGATGTCCGGATGGAAAGGGTGGTGGCTCCCCCGTCCGTGCGGTCCGGCGAGCCGTTTGACCTGGAGATCCAGATTGCCTCGGATACTCGTCGGCGGGTGTCCGTGCAACTGCTGCGCGACCAGAAGCCGATCGAGCGCCGGGTGGTGAAGCTGGAACGTGGCGTCACCCGGGTCCCTTTTTCAGCGACCCTGGAAGGCGAGGGTTGGCACGACCTGGGAGCACGGGTTTACACGAAAGATCGCTATCCGGACAACAACAAGACTGCCTGCCGGGTTTTTGTCACCGGCCGGCCGCGGGTGCTTCTGGTTCAGCGTACCACCGCGAAGAATCCGCTAAAAAGCCTGCTTTCCAGTCAGGATGTCCGGCTGACGGTGGGCCGGGTGCCGGAGCGCTTCGATGAGTTGTCCGAGTTCGATCTGGTGATCCTGGATGACCTGGCCCTGTCCAGGTTCGATGAGAAGACCACCAAAAACCTGAGAAGCTACGTGGAGGAGTACGCCGGCGGCCTACTGGTTACCGCCGGCGCAAGCTCGTCCGATCTGGCCGGCCCCGAGGACTTTCCCATCGAGGCGCTGCTTCCGGTGCACTTCAGGCAGGTCAAGAAGAAGGAGAAAATACCCGCTGCACTGATCTTCGTCATGGATCGTTCTTCCTCCATGGAGCGGGGCGCCAAGTTCGTCATCCTGATGCGGGCGGTGGTGGACGCCCTGGATAGGCTGCGGGACACCGCGCAGGTGTCCATGGTCATGTTCGACGATTTTCCGGACGTGGTGGTGCCGCTCACCGATGCCAAGCACCGTAAGAAAATCCGCAAGATCCTCATGTCCCAGCGGGTCGGTGGGGGAACCTCCATCTACCCGGCACTGCAGGCGGCCCACCAGCAGTTGAAGAAGAGCGCGGCCCGGTTGAAACACATAATTCTGCTTTCGGATGGGCAGAGCATCAGCATCTATGCCCACTATGGCTACGTGGTGGAGAAAATCGCCCGCGACAAGATCACCGTTACCACGGTCGCGCTGGGAGCGGACGCGGATCAGGAGGAGTTGAAGCGCATTGCCGGCCGCAGCGGCGGCCGGTTCTACTTCACCGACAGCATGCAAAACGTGCCCAAGATATTCTCGGCGGAGACCGAGAACATAACCGAGAGCAACGTGGTGGAGCAGTCCATCCGCGCGCTCCCGGCCAAGCTGGTCGAGGTGCTTTCGGGGATCGACTTCGATTCCGCTCCGCCGCTGAAAGGCTATATCGCCAGTGAGGCCCGGCCCACCTCGGAGGTGTTGCTGAAGAGCTCCGACCGCTCCGAGCCGCTGTTGGCCCGCTGGAGGTTCGGCCTGGGCCGGGTGGCGGTTTTCACCACGGATGCCCAGGGAGGTTGGGGCGGTGAGTGGACCCAATGGAAAGGATTCGAGCGCCTGTGGCCCCGGCTGGTGAACGACACACTGCGCAACACGCCTCCGGGAGACATTCGCCTGTTCGGGAAGGTTATCGAGGATCTTTCGGTGCTCACCATACGCATCCCGGCCGAAAGACCCGATCGGCCCGCCCGGGTTCCCCGACTTTTGGCCATCGATCCCGCCGGCAAGGAGACGGAGCTTTCGGTGGTGCGCCGGGGCCTGGGCACCTACCGCGCGGAGTTGCCGCTTGTCCGTCTGGGCCCCTATGCCTTCGAGGCGGAACGGACCGGGGAGCGGGAGGCCGTCGAGCGGGCCTATGCCTCACTCAGCCGCACCTACATGGAGGAGCATCTTTCCGCCGGGGCCAACCCCGACTTGCTCGAGGCCGTTGCCCGGGCCACCGGCGGCAAGCTGAACCCGGTCGCCAAGGACGTCTACGCCCCGGGACAAAAGCAGCGCGAGCAGCGCAAGGAGCACTGGCCGCCCTTCTTGTTTTTGGCCCTGGGGTTGTTTCTTTTAGAAGTGCTCGTGCGGAGGATCTAGTCGGGATTTGTCTTGACGATTGGGGGTGCCGGCGTTACGGTACAAGCCCTTGGGGAGTCTGGGAGGAGTGTTCGGATGTCGGAAAGAAGGTTTAGTGACGATCGTCGGGACGATGGTTCCCGGGGCGAGGAGCGCCGGATGGGGGACCGGCGGGATTCCCATAGGATTCCCATCGCGGTGGAGGTAAGCGAGGGCAACCGGCCGTTCGAGAAGCACGACGGCAACATCTCCATCGGGGGGATTTTCTTCCAGAAGCCCTTGGCTATGCCCGTTGGCGCGGTTGTCCAACTCCGGTTCGCCCTTCCGGGCTCCGAAAAGGAACTGCTGCTCAAGGGGGAGGTGATGGAGATCACCGCGGTAGGCACTCCCGAGGAGAAGGGCACTCGCGTCCGTTTCGTCAGTCTGGATCTAAAATCCGAGATGATTATTGCCAGGTACCTGGATGAACACATGGAGTGAAGCTACCCCCGGCAAGCCGCGGGGCATCCTGGCAAAAGCGAGTGAGCGGCGGCTGGGCCTTGTTCTGATCCTGCTGCTGTTCGCCGGCCGGAGCGCCTGGGCCGGCGCGGGGGCCGAGAGTCTCATCGAGCTGGGCAAACGGGTGGAGCAGCGAGTGGTCAAGCTCCGCGGGCTTGAGGTGAAGAAGCCCATCCGCTGGGAAGTGACCACCAAGGACAAGGTGCGGGCCTACCTGCAGAAGACGCTGGATGAGCAGTACGCTCCCGGGGAAATGGAGAAAGAGGGCCAGGCCATGCAGGCCCTGGGTTTCATCTCCCGGAACATGAATTTCAAGGAGTTCATCATAGCGCTCTACGAGGAGCAGGTGGGCGGCTACTACGATCCGGTGAAAGAGACCTTCTACCTGGCGGACTGGATCGCTCCGGGCATGCAGGAGACCATCATTGCCCACGAGCTGACCCACGCGTTGCAGGATCAGCACTTCGACATCGACAAGTTCATCGACCGCATCAAGGGCAACTCCGACGCCATGTACGCCCGGGCGGCGCTGGTCGAAGGCGAGGCCACCCTGGTCATGCTGGCGGATTCCATGGACAACCTGGGCGTGGAGATGGACCTCTCCATGCTGGACATGGACGGCGTCTTCGGCCAGCTCATGATTCAGATGTCCGCGGCCCAGTTTCCCAAGTTCGCCGAGGCTCCAAAAGCCCTGCGCGAGACCCTGATGTTTCCCTACATCAAGGGCCTGGGCTTCGTGAACTACGGCCGCCGCCAGGGAGGCTGGAAGCGCATCGATAAAATTTACGCCGACATTCCCGAGTCCACCGAGCAAATCATGCATCCGGCCAGGTACTTCGACCAGCGCGATCCCCCCACCGAGGTGTCCCTCGACTTCATAGCTAAGCTGGTCCCGGAAAAGTGGGAGAAGATCTACACGGACGTGCTGGGCGAGTTCATGACCCTGCAACTGCTCGACCCGGTCGACGACCAGGACGAGGAGAAGAAGGCCGCCGCCGGTTGGGACGGTGACAAGGTCTGGGTTTTTAAGCAGGGCCAGGACCTGGCCTGGGTGCAGCTGAGCGTATGGGACACCGAAAAAGACGCCGTCGAGTTCGCCGGCGCCTTCGCCAAGACCGTCTCGTCGCGGGTAAAAGGTTTCACCAGAAAGCCCCTGACCAAGGAACCGAAAATCACCTGGGAAAACAAGCAAAACCGGGTGGTATACGTGGAACGTCGCAAGAGCCGCGTCCTGGTAGTGGAAAACCTGGAGTCGGACACCGCCGAAAAGATTCGCAAGGCGGCCTTCTCCAATTGACTCGCCGGTCGCATGAACGTGAGTCACTTTTCAAGTTTCCTTGAGTAAAAGCCCTTTCTAGGAGGATTGCCATGTTGAAAAGAACAATGTTGGTCCTTGGTTTGATCTGTTTTACCGTGCCTGCCGTGGCGCAAACGGTTGATGAACTGATTGCCAAGAATACCGAAGCTCGCGGTGGTGCCAAGAACATCAAAGCCATCAAGACGGCCAAGTTTACCGCCACCATGACCGGCGGCCCCCTGGAAATGCCGATCACAATACTTTGGAAACGTCCCAACAAGGTGCGTTTGGAGATCTCCTTTCAAGGCAACCAAATCGTTCAGGCATATGATGGAAAGATCGGTTGGATGATCATGCCCATGTTGGGTTCCAAGGACCCGCAGAAAATGCCCAAGGATGAGCTGGAGCAGATTAAGGATCAGGCCGACGATATGATCGAAGGCCCTTTGTTCGAGTATAAAAAGAAGGGCCACAGCGTTGAATTGCTGGGCAAAGAGGATATGGAAGGGTCGGACACATTCAAACTCAGGATCAAGCTCAAGAGCGGTAAAGAACGGGTCTACTATCTGGATTCGGAGAATTTCATCGAATTGAAGCAAACCGCCAAGATAAAGCGGCAGGGTGTCGAGGTGATTCAGCATTCGTTTTTGGGTGATTACCAGGAAGTGGGCGGGGTCATGTTTCCGCATACCGTTGACACCAAAAACGCCCAAGGTCAGGGCGGACAGATCAGCATCAAGAAAGTGGAGTTGAATCTGGACATCGATGACGGCGTTTTCAAAATGCCCGAAGTGTCCAAGACACCCAAGACACCCAAGACACCCAAGACACCCAAGACACCCAAGACACCCAAGAAGGCCAGTTGATTGGTGGGGAGAGTTCCTGATGAAATCTTGCCGGTACAAATGCCTGGTGGCGCTTCCTTTGGCGTTGGGTTTATTCGCCTGCACCCATGTGGTGGAATCCACCAAACCGGAAGCGGTCATAAAACAGGTTGCAAAAAAGACTCCGAGCATAGCCAAGCCCCCGGCTTTTAAAATCAAGATCGATTCGGCTACCTTTGGGGCCATCGAAGCCCGGGCCATAGGCCCTGCGGTCATGGGTGGAAGGATCATGTCCATCGAGGCCCGACCCGACGACCCCAAGGAGTTCTACGTGGGGACCGCCTCCGGCGGCCTATGGCGTACCAAAAACGGCGGCGCTAATTTCGAGCCCATCTTCGACAAGCACAACCAGTCTATTGGTGCGGTGGCCTTGGATCCCAAGAATCCCAAAGTGATTTGGGTGGGAACCGGTGAAGGCTGTCCCCGCAACAGCGTCACGGTAGGCGACGGCATCTACAAGACAACCGACGGTGGTGACAATTGGATGCGCATGGGTCTTTTGGACAGCGAACGCATTTCCAAAATTGTTATCAATCCCCAAAACCCCGACGAAGTGTTCGTGGCGGTCTTGGGGCATCTATGGGACGCGAACGAAGAGCGCGGTGTCTACCGCAGCCAAGACGGCGGCAAGACTTGGCAGCGCATGTTGTACGTGGACGAGAACACCGGTTGTACCGATCTGAAGATGGATCCCAAAAATCCCAAGGTTCTCTACGCCGCCATGTGGCAACTCAGGCGTTACCCCGACTTTTTCGAATCCGGTGGTCCCGGCAGCGGCCTGTATAAAAGTGTCGACGGTGGTAAAACCTGGCGCAAGATTCAGCGCGGCCTGCCCGAAGGGAACCTGGGCCGCATCGGTTTGGCGATCGCCGGGTCTCAACCCAAGACGGTTTACGCAGTGGTCGAGGCCGAGAAGACCGCCTTGTATCGCTCGGATGACATGGGTGAAAACTGGCTGCGGTTGGACTCGTCGTTCAACACCACCATACGGCCTTTCTACTTTTCCGAGTTGGCCGTGGCTCCCGATGATCCCAGGCGGGTGTACAAACTCGGTCTGCTGGTGACCGTGTCCGAGGATGGCGGGGAATCCTTTTCTTCCCCTTTCACCAGCGGAGCGGGCATCGGCGGGGTTCATCCGGACATGCACGCCATTTGGATCAATCCCAAGAATTCCGATGAGATCCTGTTGGGAACGGACGGCGGCGTCTACAAGTCGATGGATCGAGGCAACAACTGGTTCTTTTTAAACAGCATGCCCTTGGCTCAGTTTTATCACGTCAGCGTTGACAACGATAGGCCTTACAACGTTTACGGTGGGTTGCAGGACAACGGTTCCTGGATGGGCCCTTCCAGGTCCATTAATGGCATCGAAAACCGAGATTGGAAGGGGGTGGGCATGGGCGACGGCTTCCACGTGTACTCCGATCCGACCGATCCGGATATCGTCTATTGTGAGTACCAGGGCGGCAACATCCTGCGCCATCACCACTCCACCCAGGAGGTCAAAGAAATCCGGCCCTACCCCAAGGAAGGGGAGCCCAAATACCGCTTTAATTGGGATACGCCCCTGCATCTCAGTCCTACCCGGCCGGGAGCCATTTACGCCGGAGCCCAGTTCTTGTTCCGTTCTATGGACAAAGGGGAAAACTGGCAAAGGCTGTCAGGCGACTTGACCACCGATGATCCCCAAAAACAGCGTCAAGAGGAATCGGGCGGTTTGACCATCGACAACTCCACGGCCGAAAACCATTGCACCATCGTAACCATTTCCGAATCGCCGATGGACGGCAAGGTCATTTGGGTGGGCACCGACGACGGCAACCTTCAGTTGACCAGAGATGACGGCAAGACCTGGACCAACGTGGTGAAAAATGTGCCCGACCTGCCCAAGGGTACCTGGGTGACCGGCGTGGAAGCCGGCCGGTTCCATCCGGCTCAGGCATTTGCGGTTTTCGACGGACACAGGACCGGTGACATGGGTGTGTACGTGTACCGGACCGACGACTACGGCAAGACCTGGACTTCGCTGGCCGGCGATCGGATCGAGGGTTTTGCCCGGGTCGTTCGCCAGGATCTGGTCAACCCCCACCTGCTCTTTTTGGGGACCGAATTCGGCCTGTACATCAGCGTGGATGGTGGCCAGCAGTGGGCGCGCCTGACTGGGAAGCTACCCAAGGTGGCCGTCCACGACATCGCCATCCATCCCCGGGAAGGGGACGTGATCATCGGCACCCACGGTCGGGGCGTGTTCATTTTGGACGACATCACCCCCCTGCGCCATTTGACCGCCGAAGTGCTGAACCAAAAAGTCGCTTTCTTGCCCGCCAGGCCGTCGGTGGTCAAAGTGCCCACCAGTCAAATGTCTTTTCCCGGAGACGATGAGTTTGTCGGCAGAAATCCGGATCCAACAGCCATTATCACCTACTACCTGAAAAAGAGGCATGTTTTTGGAAAGCTCAAGCTGGAGATTTACGCTCCCGACGGCAAGCTGATAAAGACTTTGCCGGGCTCCCGACGTCGGGGCATCAACCGAGTCAGCTGGGCCATGCGGGAAAAAGCTCCCAAGATACCGCCGTCGCCCCAGTTGGCCGGTATGGCCTTGTTCGGCCCCGTGGTTCCCGCCGGGACATACACGGTCAAGCTAATCCAAGGCAAGCAGACTCATACCGGCAAGCTGGAGTTGGTGCTCGATCCCGAATCTCCCTACTCAAAGGAAGCCAGGCTTCTGCAACATAAGACTGTCTGGCGTCTTTACCGTATGCAGGAAGAGTTGAGCTTCTTGGACAAGACGGTCACTTCGCTTCGCGATCAGGCTCGGAAGATGTCGGAAAAGGCCGACCAAGACTCCGATTTGGGCAAGCGCCTGGGACAATATGCCGACAAACTGGACGAGCTGCACGCCATCATGGTGGAAACCAGGGAGGGTCTGTTGACCGACGAGCGTCAGTTGCGGAAGAAAATCGTCGAGTTGTATGGGGCTGTAAGCAACTACGGCGGACGCCCGACCGGCTCTCAGATGACCCGCCTGAAAGTCCTTTCCGGTGAATTGGACGGCGACAAGAAGATCCTGGAATCCTACCTGAAGCAGGTGGATGGCTTCAATCAGGAACTTGGCGCCAAGAAGCTCAACCCCCTGAAGATCATGAGCCGGAAAGAGTTCGAACAAATCGAGGTGGGCATGCCCACGTTGACCAGGTCCCAGTTCTTCCAGCTAAACAAAGTCCTGCGTATCCGGTAACTTTTTAGGTTGCTCCTGCCGATGTGCCGACGTGCCGATGTGCCAACGTGCCACCCAAACCGGATGGCCTATCTCCGTTTCGGGCTCTTCCGGGTTCGCTCCTGGTTTTTCTTGCGCCCCAGGAAGATCGCGTGGCGGCCTCCCTTGGCGCAGCTTCTGGCCCAGACCGTCTGGCGGGTGGCCTCGAACCCGGCTCTTCGCATGCGCTTTGTAAACCCACTATCCGGCGATACCGACCAGATCGACAGTACGCCGCCCGCCTTGAGCGCTTGGCGGAGACGAGCGAGCCCCGCGTCGTCGTATAGACGATGGTTGGCCGCCAGGGTCAAGGCGTTCGGTCCGCTGTCCACGTCGAACAGGATCATGTCATAGGCGTCGATCCGGAGCAGGTCGTTGACGTCGGCTTTCTCCACGAGCACCCGTGGATCACTCAGGGGGTGTCGCGCGAGGTGTCCCAGCAACTCGCGGTTCCAGCGGACTACCTGGGGAAACACCTCGGCCACGACGACTTTGGCACCGTCGGGGAGTTGGTCCAGGGTTGCCCGGAGGGTGTAGCCCATCCCGAGTCCCCCGACGAGCACTTGCGGTTCTGGGGGGACGCGCCCCAGACCCCGCCAGGCCAGTCGAGCCATTTCCTCCTCGGAGCCGTGCGCCCGGCTGGTCATCAGGTCGCTACCGTCGATCTTTATATAGAAGTCCTCGCTGCGCCGGTACAGTGCCAGCTCCTTACCGTCAACCGTCGTTACCTGGTCGAGTTTTTCCAGGGGTTTCATCGTTGCCTCTTCCTGCGAATCGCTTGTCCGATAACTAGAGCTTGTCGGGTAATTTAGCAAGCAGATTGTCTACAGTATAGTGGACCCAAAAATTTGGACAGTTTGCCCGTGGAGGTGGGGATACGCGACGGGCTTTTTACATTTTCATGACACTCATCCGAGGAGGCTCTGTTACACTCGACGTCGATGCAACCCGTGCGACACCGGCGTCTGATCCTGTTTCTGGTTTTCGGAGGCCTGGCCGCGGCCGTGCTGATCGGATTCGGTCTGTTCAGGTTCTTGTCCGATCGGGCCGAGATCGAGGAAGATCTGCTGCGCGAGCGCTCGTTCCTGGCGGCCTGGTCGGCGGGGGCCCTGGCCGACGAGTTGGAGAGATGCCGCCGGGTACTTGTCGCACCGAACGAGTCTGCCCGGACGAGCGGCTGTGCAGGTACCCGGGCGGGCGATTCCCCCTTTCACTGGTTCATCATGGGCGATCCCGCCGGCGACAAGGGCAGGCCTCCGGTGGGCGCCAGGGAAGAAGACCGACGGCAAGCATTCCGCGGAGGATGTGCGCCCGGGGGGGCAGGTTTGCCCGAATGCCTGGCTCTGGCCGATCGCATGGTGGCAACCGACTCCTGGTCCGATCCCCTCCTGGCCCACCACGGGCCGCCCGTGCTCTGGACCCTCGAACGGATCAAACCCCGGGCGGACGCCACCTACCGGCTGCGCTGGCGCCTCGAAAGGATCCTGTTCGAAGACTCCGTGCGCAGGCACTTCAAAAAGCTGAGGTCACTTTTCCGTCCGGACAAGACGAATCCCGGAGCCTGGACCCGGTGGTTGCAGGTGGGGCGTTACCGGCTCACCGGCACGGGGGATGGGGGCCGGGTGCTGGGATTCAACAGCCAGCCCCGTTCTGTGGATGTAAGGGATTTCCTGGTAACCCGCAACGTGTTGAAGGGAGGAAGCTTCGACTTCAAAATGCGTCTGCACCAGGATCCCCCCCAACACGATACCCGGATTGCCAGCCTGGCCTTCGTGGACGAACGGGTCGGGTTTCTGGTCGTCGAGGATCCGCGTTTCGAAAGCCGGCTCTCGGAAGCCCGGCACGGAACCGACCTCCTGATCCTGTGGTTCTCGCTGGCCGGGCTGGTGTTGCTGGCATCCCTGGTGCTTGCCTACCGGGCGGTCCGGGGAGCCATGGAGAACGTGCAGCTGCGTGAGAATTTCGTGGCCAGCGTCAGCCACGAGTTTCGTTCTCCCCTCGGTGGCCTGGAACTCATGATCGATACGCTTCTGGAAGGCAAAGTCAATTCGGAACCGAAGCGCCTTGAATACCTGGAACAAATGAAGAAAGAGACCCGCAGGCTCTCTCGCCTGTCGGAAAACCTGCTGGCGCTCGGCCGCATGCAACGCACCGATGAAATGCGCCGGGATGCCTGGTCTCCGGGGCATGCCGTCGAGACCGCCGTCGAACAGGTGCGGGGCGAAGCGATCGGCAAGAACATCGAGATAGCCATGGCCGTTGACGCGGCTCTGCCGGAAGGTGCCGGGGACGCCGATCTCATCCAGATGGCCTTGCTCAACCTGATCGACAACGCCATCAAGTTTTCCCCGGCGGGAAGCCGGGTTTCCGTGGCTGCCTCGATGGATACTGGTGCCGTCCACTTCACCGTGCGGGATCGCGGACCAGGCATTTCTCCCCGGGAACAGAAGAGGATCTTTGACTGGTTCTACAGGCCCGGGGACGAGCTGAACCGGGAGACCAAAGGGACCGGACTGGGGCTGGCCATCGTTCGCGAGGTGGCCACCCGTCACGGCGGGAGGGTGGAGGTCCACAGCCGTCTCGGTACCGGGACACGTTTCGATCTGTGGATACCGATCGAGGGGATGGAGACGGAGGGATGGTCCCATGGCAGATGAGCGTCCCCTGCTCCTCCTGGCCGATGATGAGCCAGGTTTCGTTCTGCCGCTGCGGGACAACCTCGATCTGGAGGGCTACCGGGTCGAGGTGGTCTCGGACGGCGAGGAGGCTCTGCAAAAGGCTCTGGAGTTGAAGCCCGACCTGCTATTGCTGGACATCATGATGCCCAAGATGAACGGTCTGGATGTTTGCCGGGAACTGCAGGCCCGTGGCGTGATTACCCCCGTCGTCATCCTGAGTGCCCGCGACCAGGAGGTGGACATCGTCCTGGGGCTCGAGTTGGGCGCCGACGATTACATCACCAAGCCTTTCCGGCTCAGGGAACTGCTGGCCCGCATCAAGGCCGTGCTGCGGCGACAGCAGAAGATGCAGGCGGGGGAGGCCCCGTCCGGAAAACCGGTAACCATTGGCGTGGCAGAGATCGACTTCCGACGCTACGAGGTCCGGCGCAAGGGAAAGAAAGCTCGGATGACCCCGCGGGAGTTCGCGGTTCTGCACTACCTGCTGGGACGCAAGGAAGAAGTCGTGAGCCGTGATGAGCTGCTGAACGAGGTGTGGGGCTACGAGAGTTATCCCACCACACGTACGGTGGACAATCACATCGTACGCATACGAAGAGTAATCGAACCGGACCCTGGAAAACCCAGGCACCTTATCTCGATCCGCTCGGTGGGTTACCGGCTGGTGCTGGAGTGACCCGACTTCGCCAAGGCTACGTCGGGCCTCCTGGCGAAGGCGAGTGAAATTTTGCAGGTTTCTTACACAACCATGACAATCGGAAACACGTGGCCGGCTACCGTGGGAGGAGACATGCAACCCAAACTCGAAGGAGGAAGACCATGAAGCCAGCCACCGTCCTGACCGTTTTTTTCCTGCTCCTGCCTATCGCCCGGGGTCAGCAGCCCGTTGCGGATGGCCCGGATGAGTTCCAGGACATGGAACGCATCCGCAACACCCTGGCCTACCGGATCGAGGAAGCCCGGGAACTCGGGGAAGAGGGCAAGCTGCGGGAAGCCGATGCCGTCTACGACGATCTTCTCACCCTGTTCGAAGCCGCCGGTCCGCTCGCCGCCCAGACCTGGCTGCGTGCGGCCGCGCTCAAGGTTCAACTCGATGAGAAAGAGCGGGCCATCGAGCTCTACCTGGACGTGCTGGATCGTTTCTCCCACATCCCCTGGGCCACCCTGGAAGCCAAGGGTCAGCTCGACAAGCTCGGTGCCCAGGATGTCGCCGGAGTCCGTCCCGACAAACAGTCGAAAGCCTACAAGTTGAAAATTCGCGATCGTGTAATCAGTGTGAACTTCAAGGAAGCCAAGCTGGCCGACGTCCAGGCCGTGTTCAAGCAGGCCTTCCGGATCTCGCTGGATATCGATCCGGCCCTGGCCGACAAACCCGTGACGGTCAGAGCCGAAAATATTGCAGCGTACGACGCGTTGGCCATGATCGCGGGTAAGATCGGGGCCAAGCTGGAGTCCAAGGCCACCGGTTACAGGCTGGTGGCGGCCACCCGGCCGGTCAAGCGCCTGGCCGTGGCTCCCAAGAAGGAGATGATGACCCGCATGGGTCATCTAACCCGGGGAGAGATCGCCAAGGTGGTGCGGGCCAACCTGCGTGGCGTTCAGTTCTGCTACGAAAAGAACCTGTTGGTCAACCCCGGCCTGACCGGCAAGCTGGTCCTGAGCTGGACCATCGACACCGACGGTACCGTTCGGGATGCCGAGCTGAAAACCGATACCCTCGGCAATCCGGGTGTCGGGAAGTGCCTTCTTGCCGAGATCCTCAAGTGGAAGTTCCCAAAGCCGCGTGGCGGCGGTGTCGTGAAGGTGACCTATCCGTTCATCTTCAACTCGATAGGATTCTAAAGCCCAACGCGGCTTCTTCTCCATCTGGTTTTTGGCGAAGCCGGTTACTGCGGGCGGCAGGTGTCGTCGACTGCGGGGTCGCAGGGTTCGTCGCCTACGATGTCGCCGGGATCGATGTCCCAGCCGTCTTCGGGATCCACGAACGATCCATCCCCGGAGCCGCCGCCGGTGTCATTGTCGGCGATGTCGCCGGGGTCGATGTCCCAGCCGTCTTCGGGGTCGTCGCAGATAGCGCAGCCCATCAGGATATCCATGATGTTGACCTGGCCGGAGCGCAGGCGGTCGCAGGCGGGGCCGTAGAAATCCAGCTGGTTGACGTTGCGGTCGTAATCCCATCCGTTGACGTGATCGCGGTCCCGCTTGATCCACTTGTCGTCGAAGGAAACCCAGATACTGCCGGGATCTTGGGGCTGGGGGTTCAGGGCGAAGGTGCAGCCGATGACCATGTTGCCGATGTTCTCCAAGGCTTGCTCCAACTCCTCGCGGCTGTTGGCCGGGTAGTACTTGACTGCTCCGGCCTGGGGGCGGCCGCCTTCTTCGGCCATCTGGTTGAGCAGGTCGGGGTCGTTGCTCTCAAGGCCCTCCGGATTGTTCAGGTCCTCGCCGATGCCGATCACGAAGGTCTGGACCCGGCGCTGGTAAAGGGCCTGGATAGATGCGATGGCCGCACTTTTGTCGGCCGGCGTGGACACCTGGCCGTTGCCGTTGGGGCAGGTGGGCACGCCGTCGGTGAGCAGCACCACGTAGTTGGCCCGGGTCTCGTCACTCAGGCTGGGGTGGTCGACGATGTTGAACAGCGAGTCGCCGGTGGGGGTTCCGCCGCTGGGCGATAGTTGGTTGGCCAGGCTACGGATGTCGGACACCGTGTCGTCCCCGCAGGGGATGGACACCGAGCCGGGGGCGCAGTGACTGTTGCTGGGGTACTGCATCCACCCGAAGCGGATTTCGCCATCGCCCAGGTCGAGCAGGATATCGAGGGCGACCTTCAGGTCGTCGACCTTTCTGCCCGGGCGTGCGCTGGAGATGGGGTAGTCCATGGAGCCGGATTTGTCCACCACCAGCATCATGTTGGGCCCCACGCCGTCAGCGCCGATTCTCATAGTACCGCAAATCTCTTCGCCGCCCGGGCCGAGATCGAGCCCGCCTCCGCCGCCCGGATCACCGGGGTCTCCCGGATCACCCGGGTCGCCCGGATCACCCGGATCGTCTGAGCCGCCACCGCCCGAGTTGTCGCCGGTTCCCACGCCTTCGTCCGGTCCGCAAGCCGGGAGACCGAAAAGGGCCAGAAGGGCTGCCAGAAGCAACGCCAAGGGGAAATGCGATTTTTTCATGGTTTTCTCCCGTTGTTATTACCCGTAGAGGGAAAGCCAGTTTCCCCTAGGTAATACAAGAACCGGGCCAGATGGACGGATGAAGGAATACCTTTAGTGATTTCGGTTAGTTGGAGTAGAATCACCCTTAAGACTTCCCAACCCGTGTCTCGTAAATGGTACACGAAGGCAACCGAATTATCAAGAATGGGTGTGTAAATCCATATAAATCAAATAGATAAATGTGATCAACGTTGTGACACTTGCTGGAGCACCTTGTGACATTTTTGGGGTTTGACGGCGGGGTCGGTTGGATATATCCTCTGAAGCCAGTTTCCTGAAACAGTTTTTCAATGAGGTGTTCGATGAAACGATTTTTACTCGTTGTGCTCTGGGTGGTGGCGGCCGGGAACATTTCAGGTTGCGGAGAGGATGACCAGTGGAAAAAGCTGAAGGCTCAATGCGTGGATCATCTTTGCGAGGTCGTCAAGCGGTGCTCCACCAAACCCCTTGACTATGATAAATGCATCTCCTCCTGCGACGCCTTCGACAAGGCCGACACGGCCGAGGAGTACAAGGATTTGTTTCTCTGCAGGGAGGAGTGCATCGAAAACGCCACCACCCCGAAAACGGAGTGCATCTGTTTCTTGGCACCGGAACACGGCGGTCCGGATTGTTGATCCATTTCCAGTCACTTTAAGGAGGGAGAGAGACATGAAATCAATCATTGTCATTCTGACGGCGGCAGCTCTGGTGTTGACCTTCGCGCCGGTGGCCTCGGCGGGCGATCCGGCCATCATCTGCAAGTCTGACAGCACCGGCAAGTGCGCGGGCCGGAAGTACTGCTGCTACCCCAGCGGCATGAGCCAGTCGGACGGGGACAAGTACTGCAAGAAGCTGGGTTGCAGGCGCGGCGGGACTTCTTCGTGCCCCACGGCTGCCAACGTCTCCAGTTGCGGCACGCGCGACAAGGCGTTGGAGAAGACGTCCAAGAAGTAGACGCCAACATCGCGGACCAACTTGAAGAAGGGGCTTTCCTTCTGGAGAGGTCCCTTTTTTGTTGCTCTGGTGGTAGACTGGTTCCGAGGGAGGAGACATGCCGATGCCTGCGAGGAGATGGTTACTCTTTTTATTTTTGCTCGGAACGTTTTTTCTCCTGGGGTGCGGCCAGAATGGATCCGAGGACTGTACGCCGAACCACCATACCGTCTGCAAGGAGGACGTTGTTTACTGGGTGGATAGCTGCGGGGAACGGGGGGACAAGGCCGGGGACTGCGAGTGTGGCTGCAACGCGGACTTCACCGCCTGCAAGAAGCCGTGCGAGTGTGTTTCTGATTGTGTCAACAAGGAGTGCGGAGACGACGGGTGCGGTGGCACCTGCCTGCCGGGGTGCAGCTCCGGGCAGACTTGCGTAAACGGAGTCTGCGAGGGCCAGTGCCAGACTGTCTGCATTGGTAAGTGCTGCGGTAGCGACGCCTGCGGGGGGACCTGCCCGGACGACTGCGCGGCCACCGGGCAGACCTGCAACGATGCTACCTGCCGATGCGAGGGACAGTGTACGCCGAACTGTAACGGCAAGAACTGCGGTTCCGACGGGTGTGGGGGAGACTGCGGCACTTGCAACCCGGGCTACGACTGCGCGAACGGCGTCTGCGTTTGCAATTACGAGGTATGCGGCGAGGTCTGCTGCGCTGCGGGGGAGACCTGCCAGAACGATGAATGTTGTCTGTTCGACTGCACCGGTAAGCAGTGCGGGGTGAATTGTGCGGGGGATTCCTGCGGGCTGTGTGCGCAGGGATCGTTTTGCTCCGAATATCAGTGCATTCTGGCGGGTGTGGGGGATTGCTGGACCGGCGCGCAGTGTCCGCCCGAGCATCCCTACTGTTTCATGACCTGCCGGTCGCGGGAAAACAAGTGCTGCGTGGTTATGCCCGATCATCCCAAGAAGATCGACGGATCCGTAGACGATAGCTGCGAGGCCTGCTGTACCGACTTGGAGTATCCCAACCCGGTCCTGTGGTCCGACGGGGAGACCTCCTGCTGCGCCGCGGAGGCGCCCTATCCGTTCCTCGCCTGCGGTTCGTTGGATAAGGTGTGCTGCCCGATGGTGGCGGAGAATCCCCGCCGCTGCGATGGTACCACCGACGAAACCTGTCGCGTCTGTTGCAACGGTACGGCCTCCCCCATTGGGGTGATCTTCCCCGACGGCCACGTCAGTTGTTGCCCGGAGGCCAGCCCCTGGCCGTGCGTGGTGGACGGAACCCCGGGTTGCTGCGACCAGTCTGGCCAGTGCGGCTGATATTCCGGTCTATTCTATTGCTGGTAGAAGCCTAAGTAGTACACCAGGCCCCCGGCGATTGCCATGACCAAAACGGCGATTGCGATCCAGAGGACCTGGGAGGGTTTGCCCAAAGGAGCCGTTGCGGCTTGGGGCTGGGCTACGGGGGGGCGGGCCAGGTTCACGCGGATGGCCTGCATCTCCAGGAAATCCTTGAAGCGGTCGTGCAGATTGGTGAACTCGGCCTTGCCGACCGGGAAGACCATGCCGTCGAAACGCTGAATGAACGAGCCGGCCACGTGGTCGTAGACGCGCAGCTCGGCCTGCTTGGTGGTGTTGTCGCAGGAGCCCACCACGATGGTTTTTCCTTCGGCGTCGTTGTCCAGGGTGATGTGCTGCAGGGCCTGGACCCCGCCTCCGGTCGACTGACCCGAGGGGGTGGTGAGCTTCGGCGTGTAGCCGGAAAGGTTGACGCTTCCGAAGGTGTCGTTGAACAGCTGGGCGAAGTCTACGGCCGCCAGTGCGAACTGGGTACGCGGATCGTCGGTCATGTTAGTCCTCCCGGAAAATTAGCCTCATGGTACCGCCGGGACGGCACGGGTTGCAAGGATTCCCTGTGCCCTTATGCTCCCAGCTCATGGGTTCGCTGCCGTTTTAGTGCCGTCTTCGGATACCGCAATCAGGTAGCCTTCGGGCACCGGCGCGCCTTCGAACGCGATGGGTTTGGTGAGCGCCGGGTTGGCGGAGATGAGCTTTTCGACGGGGGACTCCAGGCAGGCGGCCACCTCCTTCAATGGCATGGGCTTGGGCACCCGGTAGACTTTGGTCCTGTGGTTGTTCGGCCGCCCGTCGAACTTGGCGGTGAGCTCCACCACCGCGGCGATCTGGGCGTAGTAGTTCTGGCCGTCGAAGCCGAAAGAACCGTGATTTCCGTGATCGGCCAGCTTGCCTACGTCGCGGGTGCGCCGCTTCTCGATCAGGCGCTTGAGGCGCGTGGGGCCGGTATTGTAGGCGGTCAGCGCCAGCGGCCAGTTGCGGAAGCTCTTGTGTAACTCCTTGATGTATCGGGCCGCGGCCCAGCCCTCGCGTAGCGGATCGAGCCGTTCGTCCACGCCGTCCCGGACCATCAGGTAGTAGCGGGCGGTGTCGAGGACGAACTGGTAGGCGCCCACGGCTCCGCGGGGAGAGACGGCTCCGGCATGGGCCAGCGACTCGATGATGGTCATGCGGGCCAGAGACGCCGGCAGGCCGGCATCCGTGAAAACCCGCTCGACGTCGGCCAGGAATGGCTCGGCGCGTTCCAGGGCTTTTTGAAGGTTCTCTCTCCGGCCCTCGATCTTGATGATGTTCTGGTAAGCCGTCCGGGCCAGCTTGCGGTTGCGGCCGAAGGCCTTCAAGAGTGCCCGGCGTGGCCGGCGCCGCTGCTTGCGCAGCTTCTTGATGACTTTTTTCTTGGCCTGAGAGATCCAATAGCCGCACTGGTTTTCCTTCTTCCTGGTGGGGGTGCCGGAGTTGAACAGGCGTTGGCAGTCCACCGTCTTGTGGACCACCCAGGGGCGTCGCTTGTCCACCAGGAGGTGGACGTGGTTGGGCCGCTTTCCCCAGACCGATTTCCAGAAATCAACTCGCTTGCGCAGGCTGCGGGGGATCTTGAGCCGGGTGATCTTGGCGTTGTTGCCCTCCGCGGCCGGCAGCCAGTCCGGCGCGACCAGGGTATATCCCGGGCACTTCGCTTCGGCTTCCGGCGCGGCCGCTGCGGTCGGGGCCGGCTCCGCTTCAGCCACCACCTCCGGCGGGGGCGTGGCGGGGCGCGTCTGCAGCCACACGAAGAAGACGAGCGTGGCGGTGACGGCGCTGCCGGTCAGGCAGCCGGAGATGAAGTAGGCGGAATTGTGGTTTCTTGCGCGCATGGTATCAGGAATATGTTATAGCAAAAGTGGGGGCCTGTAGACAACAATAACGTCATCACCGGTGACCCTCGAACTGCGCGGACGGCCCTAAAAAACAGGACCGCAAACAACGCCGCAAACAACGTGGCGGCGGATGTGCGGATGGCGTGATGATGTTGACAGGTTGAAAACCACTGTGTTAGCGTTTTTCGCTACCTGGAGTGGTAGATCGGATAGAGCGATAATACGTCCGATCTCCCTGGAGTGGGTGTGCCCAGACCTCCGGGGCTTGCCCCGACAATCGGGAGGGAGTCATGATCCGGACGACGCTTACCAGTGAAGCTTCCCGTGGCAAGCTACGGGGCATCCTCCCGAAGGCGAGTGGATGGAGTCGGGGGCTGTGCGCCGTGATGGCGGGTGTTTTAATCGGGCTATTCGTACCGGGGCCGGTTCCGGTGGCGCAGGCCGCGGTGGGGCCCGGGCCGAAGATCTACGTGTTTCCCTACCAGCCGGTGTTCAAGGGCATTTCCAAGAATATCGGCGGCCAGACCACCGATTTGCTGAAGAACGAGATCAAACACTCGGATGAGGTGCGTCTCCAGAAGGGGCCCATCTTCATCCCCGAAGCCGAAACCACCAAGGTCCGGCCGCTGAGCGATAAGGACCTGAAGCGGGCCATGCGCTATCACCAGGAAGGAAAGAAGCACTACCAGGCGCTCCGGTTCGACCGGGCCGTCAAGTCCTTTGCTTTCGCCTTGGCCAAGTTCGAGACTTCCTTGGCCCAGATGGCGGACATCACGCCGGTCCTGGACACGCTGCTCATGCTCTCGGTGTGCTACTATCGGCAAGACCAGGAGAAGGACGGCGCCAAGATGCTGGCCAGGGTCATCCGTCTCAAGCCGGACCTGATCCTGGATCCGGAGAAGTATCCCCCCATGTTTCGCAACATCGCGGAGGCTATCAGCAAGAAGCTGCTCTTGAAGCGGCGCGGGGAAGTGGAAGTGGTAGCCAACGAAGAAGACGCGCTGGTGTTCTTCGACGGGCGCAAGGTGGGGTCCACTCCCGTCTTGTTAAAGGAGTTGGTGCCGGGTGATCATTTTGTGCGCGTAGAGAAGGAGGGCCTGCAACCCTGGGCCGGCAAGGTCACCGTGGTGTCCACCCAGCGCAAGCGGGTGCTGGCGGCGCTGGGCGGCGTCAAGAAGGCCACCGGGCCCCTGGGAGAGATTGCCATGGCCATCCGGTCGAACCGGATCTCGCCCGACGTGCTGAAAAAGGCCGCCGATTTGGGCAAGCAGGTCGGGGCCGACTACGTGGTGCTGGGCGGGGTGGCCAAGCTGGGCGACAACTACCGGGTGGGCAGCTTCCTGCTCAATGTCAAGAGCCAGGAGCTGTGCCCGCTTCCCGAGATCCGGTTCGATCCCGATTTGCTGGGCGCCAGCGTGGAGGTCTACAACATGGCCTCCGTCATGTACAAGCGCGTCGAGGGGTGTCCCGATCCGGTCAAGGGCCAGGTGGTGGCGGTCGTCCAGACGGCCAAGCGGAAGACCGGGATTCGCAGCGTGGCCGTCGGTCCCTCCAGGGTCATCGCCCCGTCGCCGGGAAGAACCCCGGCAACGCCCCCTCCCTCGGTGGTTTCCCGAGTTGCCGTGCCCGCCAAGGGCCCGGCGGTGCCGGGCCGGGCGCCCGCGCTTCCCCCGCGCAAGATGCCCGCGGAGCCTCCCCGAGTGACCACGACCAAGGAGGGGCTGGTCACCACCGGTTCCAGCGCGATATCACCGGCCGCGCCGATTGTGGTGTCGACTGTGCCGGTGGCCGAGACGATCAAGCCCATCGATGAACAGAAGAACGGAGGGCCGGCGTTTTACAAGACCTGGTGGTTCTGGACCATCGCGAGTGTGGTGGTCGTGGGCGGAACCGCCGGAGTGCTCCATGGTGCCGGCGTGTTCGACGGCGGAGTCGACAACATAAACATCACCACACGCTGGCCCGCGCCTTGAACGACAAAAGCATACTCACTGGAGAGGGAACATGAAAAACAGTCCCACGCGCAGAGTTCCACTCTACAGGTTGTTGCCGGTGGTGCTGTTGGGTCTCATGGTACCCAGATGTGGTTCCGACGTGAATGTCACCTTCAACCTGATCGATCCCTGCAGTAGCGACGTGCTTTACGAGGAGGGATGCCAATTCATTCGGCTGGTGGTCTCCTCCCTGAGTGCGCGTGACGATCTGTATCCGGGTAACTACCCCGGCCCGCTGGCGCGAGAGTGCGGCATCGACCTGGGAAACTGCAACGTGGGGGGCTCGGAACTGCTCGGGCCCGGAAGGATCGTGGACGTGCAGTGTTACGTGGACCGGGCCAATCCCCCGGTGGCTAGGGCCACCTCCCCGGCTTTATTGTTGGACGAGAGCGGGGGCGGGACTTTCAACCTGTTGCTCGGCACCATCAACGGTTTCGTGGAGACCACCCATCTCCAGGGGAGCGAGGTCGGCACCTGCTCGACCATGGAGCAAGATGGCGGTCGTTTCGGGCACACCGCCACCCGGCTGGACGACGGCCGCGTGCTGATCGTCGGCGGCATCCGCCGGATCGGGCAGGTGGAGAAGATTCTGGCCACCGCGGAGATCTTCGATCCCGAAACCGGTGTGCACCGCCAGCTCGTTGGCCCCGGCAGCCTGCCGCTTTCCATGAACGCCGGCTCCGGCCGGGCGTTTCACACCGCCACGAAGCTGCGTGACGGAAACGTGCTGATCGTAGGCGGTGTGGGGATTGTGCAGGACCAGCGGACCTCGCTGCGTTCGTCGGAGGTATTCGACGTCGAGTCGGAGACCTTCCCGCAGAATCTCATCGGCGTCACCGACAAGGCTCGGGCCAGCCACACCGCAACCATGCTGACTGCCTCGGGAAAGGTGCTGGTCGTGGGCGGGGGCATTTACGACGCCCAGAACATCGTCACCTACCACGATAGCGCCGAGGTCTACGATCCCAGCACCAACACCTGGACTGTGGCCAACAACAGCATGGGTGCTCAACGCGCGTTTCACACGACCACCGAACTGGATCCCAACGCCGACCAGGGTAAGGTGTTGGTCACCGGAGGGTCGGACGCGACCGGTCCGCTCAAGACCGTGGAGATCTACGACCCGGTGGACAACCAGTTTTACCCCAACCCGGATCCGCTCATGGCCGTCAACCGTACGCACCACTGCGCGGTGCTCCTGCGGAACGGGGAGGTCCTGGTGGCCGGTGGTACCACCACTAACGACGTGGCGGACGTGAACGCCGGCGTGGAAATTTACAGTTCCGGCCTGGGGGGGGCATTCGGCGGCTTCAGGCAGCAAACCCTAAACCTGACCAACGCCCGCATGGATCACACCTGCACCCTGCTGGATGGGACCGGGGACGTGCTGGTGGCCGGAGGGCTGACCGGTTCCGGGCAGGCGACCGGCTCGGGGGAAGTGATACTGATTCGGGACACCTACTCCGTCAACCCGCTGGCCGATCCGATCGATCCCGCCCGGTACCTGCACGCGGCCGCCGCGCTGGGCAACGGGTGGGTGTTCCTCTGCGGTGGTCTGGCCAGCCAGGCTCCCGATACCCAGGCCATCGTCCAGAGCCAGCTTTTCGTCCCCGAGACTCCCTACCGCTAAACCGCTTGATACGGCATACGACCTTCACGCTTGAGTCACACCGTTGAGTTTCCGCGCTTGTACAAGAAAGCCCCGGCCGACATAGACGCTTGCTCATGTTCTTGGATGTCATCATTCAGGGACATGAGAACGGGTACCGGGCGTGGTCTGACCGGCGGGGTGGTTTACAGACGGCCTTGGCTTGCCACTGCCCGTCTGGGCGTTTCGTCACGTGGTACTTGGTTCTTTTTGCCATGATCTCTACTCCTTGGTCTCGGTACCGAGTACGTCTCGGAACGATGAGAACCGCATCTTGAATCGGTGCTCCTCGATCACCTGCTTGTCCTGATCCGCCTCCTCGACGGTTACGACGACGCGTGTTCGTTCCACAGCAGCCATCGCCTACGCTCCGGGGAGGTGAACCTCGGCACCCCCGTCATCATCGAGGCCCAGGTCCAAAGTGGCTCGATCCACATCGCTCGCGTCCACATCGACCATGGCCGCGACCTCGACGAGCTTCGCCCGCGAGATCTCCTCCCGCCTGAAGGCCTCTAGGGCCAGCCCCAGGAAGCGGTGGCGGAAATCATCTCGCCGGGCCTGATGGTCGGGTTCCGGGAGACCCAGGAGCTTCTCGATCTCGCGGCCTCGACCGGCGCGGTCGTGCTCAAGCAGGGAATCGAGCTCTGCGCTCGTGAGCAGCCGAGCGCTCTTGAGACGGTAGCAGGCCGCTGCCCGGCTTACCCCGAAGTGGTGGGCCATCTGGACCACGTCGTAGAGCTGGATGTCCTGGCTGCCCGGCGCCGATCGCGCCCGCGCGGAGACCGGCGCCCCCTCGTCGAATACCTCGGCTTCCATTCGGCTCGGCTGCCCCTTGCCCAGGGCGCTGATGAACCGACGCACGGCGTCGGCCGGCATGAGGAAGCTCGCGGCGAAGGCGTTGGCACGGATCTCCAGCAGCTCATCGCGGTCTTGTCCACGGCTCACGAGCCCGCGTTCGTTACGGTCGACCAGCACGTGGCAGTACTCGTGTGCATAGGAGAAGCGTCTGCGCAGGATGTGATGCTCCAGGTTGGCCACCACGAAGAAGCCAATCTTGGGCTCGATGAGGGTCAGGCCCGAGATGTCCTCGGGCAAGGTCACCTGAGCCGTGCGGATGCCTTGCGCTTCGAGCAGCTCGGCGACGTCCTGCAGTGCGGCGAGGCTAAGCCCGAGGCGCCTGCGCTCTTCGAGCGCGATGCGCTCTCCCTGTTGGATGGCCTCCCACTTGGTTCGCGGTCTCGGCAGGGGATAGGCGGCGACCGTGGCGAGGCCTCGATCGACGCCGAGCAGCCGCTCCAGATTGGTCAGCTCGCGGCCGAGCGCCAGACATTGCCGCAGGGCCTCGATCACGTCCTCCTGGCTCGACAGCTCCGGATGGAGACGGAAGAGCGCGACCAGGGCGTCCTCCTGATCGGGAGCCTCGACTGCGACGAAGCTCCGCAGGTCCTTGCCGAACAGGTAGGCGAGGCGTGACAACTCGATGCCTGTAACCGCGCGGTTGCCGAGCTCCATCTGCGCCACGGTGGAGCGCGAGACGCCGAGCTGCCGCGCAACATCGTCCTGGGTCATCCCGCAGGCCTCGCGCGCACCTTTCAGCCGTTGTCCAAGCTCTTTCTGATCGATGGCCATGTGCTCTCCTCCCTCACGCAAGCAGTGGCAATCCCATCGGGGTGGTCGCATCCAAGACGAGGTGGGACGCGTAACCCGCCGCGATCCCGCCCACTGCGCCCGATACGAGTCGACATGCCATCTCGGCGAGCCACCAGAGGATCTGCGCGAGCAGGTTCTCGGCGCCATCGCGACGTGCGTGGCATTGATCGGCCCACCGCCGGCCGCGCTGTTGTCCGGCGCGTAGGCGCGGGACAACAGCAACTCCGGCCGCGCCAGTGGGAAGCATGGCGTGCGCGACGCTGCGATGCCCTGGATGAAGCGCGGGCTCGATGATGTCGGGGAGTCTCCCGCCCAAGGTGCCCGCGAGCACGCCGCCAAGAGTTTCTACGAGCTGGTGGGCCGGCTCTTGGTCACGGGCGAGAAAGCAAGCGCTGGCACCACCAGCGGCAGCCCCAACAATCATGTGCATTTTTCGGTTCGCCATGTGATCTCCTGACTAGAAGGTTAGCAATTCGCACACAGAATGTCAAGAGTTGGCTTGCAGTGTTATCTGACACTGTTCGTGCTCACACCCCGCTGCAAGTTTATCGATGGGTCGCGGACGCTCAGGGGCGGCAGCAACTTCCCCTACAGCGCCGAGCGGCGCGGAGTGATCTTCATCGAGCGCAGCCTCAAGCAGGGCCTGCAGTTCGCTCGGCACAAGAACCTCGAGCGTGTGGACGGCGTGGAGCCGGTGACCGAGCGGGGGCTCCGGGATGTGGTGAGGTGCGCGGGGTTGGCCGAGCAGCGGCGGGTGTGGAGTCGCCTTTCCATGTAGCATTCCGTACACCTGCACACGTGGCAGCCTGCAAGAGATCTTGTGTTTTCAGTAGATTTCTTGTATGTCTTTCGGCATGGAGAAGGTTCTTGTCAGCTGGGTCGGCCGAACGGATCTCCGCGCACGAACGGAGGAGGAGACGGTCGGAGTCGGGCCCATTGCTCAGGCAGTGGATGCGCTTGCGTTCGACCGCATCATTCTTCTTCACGATTATCCCAAGGCGGAGGTCAAACCCTACGCCGCGTGGGTGCGGGCTCGAACGGCAGCAAAGATCGACCTACAATTCGAGCCGCGTTCTGGCCCGACTAACTTTGGGGAGATCTACAAGGCTGCCGTCCGCACGATCAGCGCAGCTCTGGACGGACGCGCGAAAGAGGCCTCGCTCAGCTTCCACTTGAGCCCGGGCACGCCGGCGATGGCGGCGGTCTGGATACTACTCGCCAAGACACGGTTCCCGGCAGAGCTGATTGAGTCTTCAAGGGACCATGGCGTGCGCACCGCCGAGGTCCCGTTCGATATCGCCGTCGACTTCCTGCCAGATCTGCTCCGCGAACGCGATGAACGCTTGCGGGAGCTGAGCGGCGCCGAGTCGCCTGAGGCGCCCGAGTTCGCCGATATCATCTATCGAAGCCGGGTGATGGACCGACTCATCCAACGAGCGCGGCGAGTAGCGGTTCGCAACGTACCCGTCTTGATCGAGGGAGAGTCAGGAACAGGCAAGGAGATGATCGCGCGCGCGATCCATCAGGCGAGCACTCGGAGCCAGGCGCCGTTCGTAGCGGTCAACTGCGGGGCAATACCCGACGACCTCGTGGAGTCAGAGCTCTTTGGGCACGAGAAGGGAGCGTTTACTGGCGCGAATGAACCGCGGAAGGGCTACTTCGAGGCTGCGAACACCGGGACCCTGTTTCTCGATGAACTCGGGGATCTGCCCGGTTCGGCCCAGGTGAAGCTGCTCCGGGTCATCCAAGAGGGAGAGGTTGTTCGTCTCGGGTCGACCAAAGCCGCCAAGGTCAACGTCCGCATCATTGCCGCGACGAATAGGACCCTCACCGAGGAGATTGCAGCCGGCCGCTTCCGTGAAGACCTCTTTTACCGACTGGCGGTTGCCGTCCTGAATATCCCACCGCTTCGCGATCGCGCTGGCGACCTTGGACTACTCATCGACCGACTTCTCCAGCAGGTGAATGAAGAGGCTATGGTCGAACCTGAGTTCAAGCACAAGAAACTTTCCGCTGGGGCAAGAAATCTTATGCTTTCGCATCCCTGGCCCGGCAATGTCAGGGAGTTGCTCAACACGCTCCGACGTGCAGCGATCTGGTCCGACAGCGCGACGATCACCGTCGAAGATGCGCGAGAGGCTCTGCTCCCTTCCGGCTTCGCAAGCCGGTCGGAGGCGTTCGGGCGGCAGCTTGGTGGCAAGTTCAACCTACCGGATTTACTAACAGAAATAGCCAGGCATTATCTGGGGCGCGCCATCGATGAGGCGAGCGGAAACAAGACCAAGGCCGCCGAGCTGGTGGGCCTCCCGAGCTATCAGACGCTAACGAACTGGCTCAAGAAATATGGGGTGGAGAGATGATGGCACGACATCTGCAACTTAGACTGGGTGACACGCTAGTCACCGAGGAGTCACGATGAGCCGCAACGAGAACCAAACCTGCCGAGAGCTTATCGAGCCTGCGCTCGAAGCTGCAGGCTGGACATGGTCTCGTGAGGTGATGATTGGCCCCGGACGAGTGAATCTCTCCGGCGAACGAATGTACGATGAGCATCAGCACATCGTCGCCGACTACGTCCTCAAGCTCTATGGTATGCCTCTGGCCATTCTTGAAGCGAAGAGGGAGGACGAAGACGCATCTGACGGGATGCAGCAAGGCTCGCGCTACGCACAGCGTCTGAGCCTCCGCTTCTCCATCGCGAGCAACGGCCACGAGTACATCGTCACTGACAACAAGACTGGCGAGTACCACACCCAGGATACGCCTCCTCCACCTGGCGATGTTCTCCATTATATGGGGCTCAACATGATCCCCCGCAGTTGGAATGACGCCTTCCTTGCCGACTGGCACGTCGATCAGATCTCGCGCAAGAAGGTCCGTCCGTATCAAGAGCGCGCCATCACTGAGGCGCTGTACCAGTTCTCGCAAGACAACCGCCGGGTCTTGTTGCTCATGGCCACGGGCACGGGCAAGACCTTCACGGTCTTTCAACTCGTGTGGAAGCTCCTGCAAACCGATATCCTTCCACGAGGAAACGTCCTCTTTCTCACGGATCGCAACAGCCTCAAGGGTCAGGCCTACCGAGCGTTCAATGGTTTCCCAACGGACGAGCGCGTCACCATTGACAAGAACGCTGTCAAAGCCGGGACCCACCGAGTTGGTAAGGTGTTCTTCGCCAACTACCAGAACCTCGACGAGGAGCTGGACGGCAAAAAGCTCTATGAACACTACGAGGCCGACTTCTTTGATCTCATCGTCATCGATGAGTGCCATCGCTCTGGATTTGGCGACTGGTTCGGGGTCTTGGAGCACTTTGGTAAGGCCTACCAGTTAGGCCTGACGGCCACTCCGCGTGAGCTTTACAAAGAGGGCCGGGACCTTAGCCCCGAGGAACTCCGTCGGGACAGCTATGAGTATTTCGGCGAGCCCATTTTCACCTATTCGCTCAAACAGGCCATCGAAGATGGCTACCTGGTGCCCTACCTTCTCGAGCAGCGCATCACCAACGTCGACGAAGAGGGTTACGACGGCCCCGATGGGCGCCGATACGAGACCAAACACTTTGAGCGTGATGTGTCTCTGCCGGATCGCACCAAGTGGATCGCGGAAGACCTCTACGCTCAGCTCAAGAGGTACGGGCTCGAGAACGAGAAGAGCATCGTCTTCTGCGTCAATGACACTCACGCGGCTTTCATGGCGCAGGAGCTCAGACGGATCACCGGAGACCCCGAATACGCCGCGCGAATTACCCGCGCCGAGAGGAACTCCCACCAGCTGGAGCGGAACTTTCAGGAAGTCGGCCGCACAAATCCTCGCGTCGCCGTCACCGTCGATCTACTGACCACGGGATACGACGCCCCTGACGTCAAGAACATCGTCTTTGTACGCCCCCTCCGCAGCTCCATTCTCTACAAACAGATGAAGGGTCGCGGCACTCGATTGTGCGACGACCCAGAGGTCGACAAGCGCTACTTCACGATCTGGGATTACTCTGGCGCGAGCACGCTCGAGGACTCCGAGTTCGACGGCCACCCGGCCAATCAGGACAAGTCGCGAAAGCCCGCGAAGAAACCTCGCAAGAAAAGCGAGCCCAAAGACATTCCGGTCGAGCAGGGAGTCACCATCGAGCTCTCTGACAACCGCCGCTTCGTGTGCCTGGCGGATGGACGCAAGATCCCATTCGAGGAATACAAGGAGCAATCAAAGGGCGCGATACGAACGCTCGTAACGCCTGACCTCAAGGCGCTGCTGGACGCATGGATTGACAAGCGAACGCGCCAGGAGCTCCGGGCTGAGCTTCGTGACCAGGATGTCCACGTAGCCGCCTTTCGCCACTTCTTCGACCTCCCGGAGACGGACGATGTCGATGTCTTGTCAAAGGTAGCCTTTGATCTGGTCAGGGTTCCCGAGCGACGGGATCGTGTCGCCCACTTCTGGGAGTACGACCAGGACTGGCTGCTCGCGCATATCGGCGAGGAGAACATCTCGCAGGAAGACCGGATTCGCCTGCAATTCTGGGAGACCTGCCTCGACCACTACACCCTGTTTGGCGTCGATGATCTCGAAGATGCCCGCACGTTCCGCACCCCGCAGTTCGTAGGTCGCTTTGGCAGCTTCACGCAGTTGCTCAGACGCTACGGAAACGCCAAGCAACTGCGCAGTGACCTCGAGGAGGTCAAGCGCCATCTCTACGTTCCGCTTAGCGCATGAGGATTTGCTGACATGACTTCAAAGACCACAAAACCAGGAAACGGAGCCGAGGCACGACGCGACAATGTACGGCAGGCGGTCAACAATGCCTGCGATCAGCTCAACAGCGACGGTGTCGAGCCGCGAAATTACGTCGAGCAACTCTCCTGGCTATTTTTCCTGAAAGCCTTCGAGGCATCGGAGGACCGCCGAGAAGAAGAGTCCGCCTTCGAGGACACGCCCTATGAGAGGCGGCTCAATGGCAAGTACCGTTGGTCGACGTGGACTCGCGCGCTCACCGGCAAGAGTAAGGCTGTCAAAGGCCTGAAGACTCCCGAAGAGGTCTTTCGTTTTGTCAACGCCGACCTCTTCGAGAAGCTCACGACCCTCGGCGACGATACCCTTGGCCTCCAATTCCAGCGCATCTTCAGCACGATCCGCAATCACAGCCGGCGCCCCGGCAGCTTTGCCCGCGTGGTCAGTCAGGTCGAACGGATCGATTTCAGCCGCCAGGCCGACGTTATCGAGCTGTCGGAGATCTACGAGCGCCTGCTCAAGGACGTTGCCGGTGACTCCGCCGGGTACGCGGGCGAGTTTTACACCCAACGCCACATCGTCAAGGCCATGGTCGAAGTGGTCAAACCACGTCTTGGTGACCGCGTTTACGATCCCTGCATGGGGACGGCCGGCTTTCTCTTCGAGTCGGCAGAGTACATCAAGCACCACGACTCCAACATGAGCGGCGAAGACTTCGAGCGTTTTCAAAGAGACACCTTCGCCGGCAACGAGCTCAAGCCGCTTTCCTACTTGCTCGGGGTCATGAACATGATCCTACACGGTATCGACAAGGCCAAGCTGGCCCTGGCCGACACCCTGGAGCGCCACGAGAACAACGTGGCCGAGCAGCGCCGTTTTTCTGTGATCCTCTCCAATCCGCCCTATGGCGGCAAGATGGACCGGGACTCCCAGGGCAACTTCACCATCCAGTCGGCCGCGACCGAGATCCTCTTCTTGCAGCACATCATGACCAACCTGGCCAAGGGCGGACGAGCGGGAGTGATCCTTCCCGAGGGCGTGCTGTTTCGCGGCGGTCCGGATGCCAAGGTGCGCAAGAAGCTGCTAACCCAGTTCAAGGTGCACACCATCCTATCTCTGCCGGCCGGAGCATTCTTGCCCTACACCGGCGTAAAGACCAACGTCATCTTTTTTGACCGACCGAAGAAGGCCGCTACCACAAACAAGATCTGGTTCTACGAGCTGACCAACGACGGCTTCGAGTTGAAGCAGACGCGCAAACCAATCGAGGGCAGCCAACTCCCCGATTTTCTCAAGAAGCGGAAGAAGCAGGTCGAGGGCGACAACTCATGGGTGGTCGAGTTCGATGAGGTTGCCTTTGAGGAAGATGGCTGGGACCTCACGGCTCGTAACCCCAACAAGAAAGACGACTACGAGCACGTTCCGGCGCTGGAGCTGGTGCGATCCATCAAGACGAAAGAAGAGCGGATCTTCGAGCTTCTTGGGGAGTTAGAGGAGATGTTGGAGGGGGAGGTATGAACTGGAGGCGTACCCACATTGGTGACCTATGCGACCTTGTCAACGGACGAGCCTTCAAGCCATCTGACTGGACCAAAGAAGGACTGAAGATCGTCCGGATACAGAACCTCAACAATCCATCAAAGCCGTTCAATCGCTACAATGGAGAGGTCAAGGATAAGCACATTATCGAAAGCGGTGACATTCTGCTTTCATGGTCGGGCACGCCTGGCACGTCGTTTGGGTGTTTCCAATGGCATGGCGGTAATGCCGTCCTCAATCAACACATCTTCAAAGTCCTTGTTGACCCGAAGAGAATACTCCCACTGTTTTTCTTGCATGCGGTCAACTCCCAGCTTGATGAGATGATCGAGCTGGCCCATGGCGGGGTCGGATTGCGACACATAACAAAGGGGAAGTTGGAGTCGATTGAGATACCCACTCCCCCACTCAATGAACAACAGCGCATCGTGACGCGAATTCGTGATGCCATGGAGCGAGTGGATGAGCTGCGGAGGTTGCGCAATAAGGCAGAAGATGAGGCAAAGGCGCTATTCGGCTCCTTTCTGCATCGCGCGGAGACTGATGCCGGAACGAACATGATGACCATGGACAACATCCTGGTCGACAGTCGAAACGGCAGGTCAATCAAATCATTGGGCGATCATGGGACAGGGCGCATCCTGACGTTGGCATCTGTACGCGAACCACATCTGGACGTGTCAAAGTTCAAGTGGGTCGAAATGGATGACGGAGTTGCCAAGAAATACCAAGTTGCTATTGGCGACGTATTCATTTCGCGCGCCAACACTGTCGAATTCGTCGGGTTATCGGCTATTGCTGAGGCCGCAGTCGAAGACCGAGTTATCTATCCAGACTTGATGATTCGTCTCTGCGCAAATGATGCGATCATTCTTCCTAAGTACCTAATGTATACATTGCGATTTCCTGACACTCGCAAACAGATTCAAGAAAGAGCAACGGGTAGTAGCCAGAGCATGGTGAAGATCTCTGGAAAAAGGCTTCGGTCAGTCGAGATTCCAGTTCCCAAACTAGCAGTGCAACAAGTCTTGATCGAGCGCTTGGACGAGGCTTGGCGAGCGTCAACTGCGCTCTGCAAAGAGTACGGCATTGATGATTCGGCAACTTTCCGCGCAGCCATCCTCCGCAAAGCCTTTGCGGGAGAGCTCTGAGACCATGCAGCCCACCCCCACCAGCATCGAAGACAGGCTCAGCCACGCTTTGTGGTCGGCGGCCGATGCCCGCAGGGGCAACGCCGTCGACCCGTGGACCGAGACCCTGCCGCAGTTGGCGGTGTTGCTTCTGCTGCGCTGGGTCGACCTGATCGATGCCGAGCGCGAGGCTATCGCGCTCTTCAACGACGAGAACTACGAGCACATGCTGCCGCGTGAACTCGCATGGGACACCTGGTCCGGCTTGCAGGGACCTGATCTCGCGGGTTACGTCCAAGACAAGCTCGTGCCCGCCCTGGCTGAAGCACGCCCCGACGTCCTCTCTGTCGATTTTTCGCATCCAAGCATCAAAGATGCGCTCAGCTCACACGGTGATCTCCAAGACCTGCTACAGGCCGTGGCCGAGCTGCCCTTTGAGACCAATGCTGACCAGCGACGCGCCGGCGAGATATTTGGAGACCTGCTTCGAAAGACTGTCGCCAAGTCTCGTTACAGTGGAGCCTATGCGACCCCTCCGGCGGTGGCAGAGCTAATGGCACGCCTTGCGGCGCCCGCGCCTGGTGAACGGATCTTTGACCCTTGTTTTGGTTCGGGGGAGGTCCTCATCCGGTGCATCGACAAGTTGCAGCAATCAGCGGAGTTTCACACTGCCGAGTTATGGGAGCGCGTTCAGGCAGAGAGCGTTTTCGGTGTGGAGATCTCGCCCGCCATTCACCTCATCGGCCTTGTACGAGTTCTGCTGGCTGGCGTTCACCACCCGGGCCTTGTTCTCGGAGATGCGCTTCAGCGCCCGCTGGAAAATGGACATGCCCAGCGCTTCGACGTGGTGGTTGCGGTACCGCCCTGGGGCAAGCGCAGCCCGCGCGAAGCCACCGTACACGAGCATCTCCCCTTCAAGACAAACACATTGGAGGCGACCTTTCTCCAACTCGCCATGGCTTCGCTTCGTCCTGGGGGAAGAGCTGTCGTTGCCGTGCCGAACGGGCTTCTCTTTCGTGGCGGCGCGGAACAGGCCTTGCGGCAGTGGCTGATCGAGGACCATCACCTCGAAGCCGTTCTCCAACTGCCCACCGGGTCTTTTCTGCCTTACACCGGCGTTCAGATCTCCCTGTTGGTGCTCTCCAAGACCGGCAGCGCAAAGCAGGTACGCTTTGTCGATCTTAACGTACTTGGAGAGACACTCAACCTGGACCGCGACCTCGACAGGATTATCTCTTGGGTCCGAGGTGAATCTACAGACGGTCCCGTTCGCGTTGTTGGCTTGTCAGAGCTTGCCGAACACGACTGGAACCTCATCGCACCGTCTGCGGCGGAAGAAGAGCTTCAGGTCACCCTGACAGAGCTCGAACAGCTCGACGACGTGGATGTAGTGTCCTTGGGCGAGATGGCGTCTCTGAGCAACGGCTTGGGCTACACACGCGCAAAGACAACCGAGGACATCAACGCAGCCGAGGAAACCCGAGGCCTGATCCGTGTGCGCGATGTCAACGAACGGCGAGTGCAGTCCCCATCGCTTTTCGCACGCCAAGAGCTTGTGCAGCGAGCCAAAGAGGGACAGGTGTTGCGCTTGGGCGACCTCGTGGTGACCACTTCAGGCAGCATCGGCCGGGTTGGAACGGTAACCAATGGAAGCGTCGGGTGCATCGCCACCAACGGTGTCATCGTCGTTCGGCCGCGGCAGGGTGTGTCCAGTCGTTACCTGGGTGGGCTATTGCGATCGCCAGCTCTTCAAGAGCTAATGAAGTCTCAGGCCCGTGGCATCGCTGTTCAACATCTCTCGCTATCGGTTCTCAAGCGTATCCGACTGCCCCGCCCACCGATCCCGATCCAGGAGCGCATCGCGGACGCCATCGAGAATCGCGGAGGCGACGCTCTCGCTTTGCTTCGCTTGGTTCTCACCGAAGACACTCACCCGGTGGTTACCTACTTGGAATCTGACCCCGCTGTGCAGGCGGTCCGCCAACTGAGAAACGCGCTCGCCCACGCGCGCACTGCGGAGACCCAAGAAGACCCCGTCGCGGTGCTCCGGCTGTTCGGTAAGGGGCTTACACGTGCGCTCGCTGCGGCGGACGATCCGATCCGGCTCCACATCGGCGATGAGATTTCGAGCTGGGTGAGTGCGCTACATCCGATCGCTGATGGTCTGGCGGGTGTGGCGACCGATGTGGTGGCCCCCTCCGCTGTGCCCATTCAAGTGTCCGCCCAATCGGCCGTCGTTACGGCCCTGAAGGAGGCCAGCCGGTCCATTCCCGAGGGCCTCCGGGCACACAGCCGAGGTCTGGAGCGAGCGCTGGACTCGGCATGGTTCCTGTTGATCCACGCAAGCCGCTCGCTGGTACGCGATGTAGCTATCGAGGCTTTCCAGATCCATCCGAATTCCCACTCGAGGCAAAACGTACTCTTTGAGATGCCTGACCCCGGCCCGACGGTGAAACAAGGCGTGCTCTTTGAGACGCCGGAGCTTGGACGAACGGTAACGATCGGAGTACGCAATGCGGGTTCTGCGCCCCTGTTGCGGATCGAAGCAGCCTTGAGCGCTTCGCCTTCCGTGCTTTTGCGCAAGATCTCTGAGGATATGCTGCTTGGAGAGCAGGAAGAGCGCTACGTGATCGGCATCCCCGATGAACTCGATGATTCGTTTCGAGCCACGCTGTCCTGGAAGGGGACAACAGCTACGCTCGAGCCCGTCAAGGGGGAGGTCACCGTCGACCTGAGCCTCGGCGAGGCTAAAGACCACGCAGCCAAGGACACTGAGCCCGAAGCGATGGGTTCGAGCCCTTACATCGTGGGAAACCCTGTTGATAGGCCCGAGATGTTTTTCGGTCGAGAAGACATCCTCGACAAGATGCGGCTGCATCTCAGCCAGGACGGGGTCGCGAACGTCATCCTGCTCGAAGGCAACCGGCGGACCGGCAAGACCTCTATCCTCAAAAGCTTGCAACGGCCAGATACACTCCCGTCCCACGTCCCGGTGTACTGTTCTTTTCAGGCTTCGGCCGGTGACAGCACGAAGGTTGGCGTTCCCACCGACGAGGTCTTCAAGACGATTGGCCGAGCGCTTGCGGGAGACTGTGCCCTCGCTGGATATCCACTCCCCATCCCCGGCACGCCCGACGATTTGCTCCAGTGGCCGGACAAGAAGCGCAAGGCCTTTGTACACATGAAGCTGCCCAGCCTGGTGAATGCCTGGTTTAGGGAGCGAGCTGCATTCACATCGCTGGATTCGCTGGTAGCCGTGGCCGTCGATGCCGTTGCGCCGAGGCGCCTGCTCTTGATGCTCGATGAGTTCGACAAGTTACAGGAGGGTATCGACTCAGGCGTCACCAGCCCGCAGGTACCGGAGAACATCCGCTACCTGTTCCAGAACAACACCGGCATGGCAGGCATTCTCACCGGCTCACGACGGATCCGAAGGCTGCGCGAGGAGTACTGGAACGTACTGTTTGGTTTCGGTTTCGCAATCTCCGTGACCGTCCTCCCGCAAGGTGCCGCGGAGGATCTTGTCCAAAAGCCTGTCGCTGGTCGCTTGGCCTACCAACCAGACGCCATCGAGCGGATCACCACCCTGTGTGCACGTCATCCCTTCCTCATCCAACTCCTGTGCGCTCGGGTGTTCGATAGGGCCGTAGCGGAGGAGGTCCGTCACGTTTCGAAGAAGCAGGTGGATGCCGCAGTCGAGGACATGATCCGTGACAATGAGCACTTTCGCACGCTGTGGGGCTATGCTGGCTCGGAGCGCACACGGTACGTCCTTCAACTGTGCCACGACCTCCAGGATGGTCCGGATCCCGTCACCTTCGATTTGCTGCAGAACCAGCTCGAGGCCGCTCGTATTGGTTACGGTTATGACGATGTATTCGGCGGTAGGAGCAGGAGCGGGAGCGGCGATGGCTCCGGATACGGCGATGGCTCCGGATACGGCAGCGGGAGCGGTGATGGCTCCGGATTTGGCGATGGCTCCGGATACGGCAGCGGAAGTGGTGATGGCTCCGGGTTTGGCTATGGCGACGTCGTGAGCGTCGAGGGCCTACGCGATGACCTCGATCACCTGAGGGAGCTGGAGCTGATCTCACAGGTGCCGGACGGCACCTTCCATGTCTATCGGCTCACGGTCCCACTCATGGGTCTGTGGATCGAGCGGAACGTCGACCGCAGGGAGCTGCTCAAGCTCGCGGTACAGGAAGGGAGATCGGAATCATGACCAAAGACCTCTACCCGCTGGCCAATGCTCCTCAGGTACCTATGCTCGGCCGTCAGAAGGTGCTGAATGCAGTCCTGAGCAGAATCGGCAAGGCGACAGGCGACCACATCTCCATGGTTGGAGCGCCGTACATCGGCAAGACCACTTTCCTCCACCATCTCGCCGGCGTCGTGGGTCCTGAGCGCGGCGGCTATGTTACGTCGGCCTTTCTAGACCTGCGTTACCATACGCCTCGAACGGATCACGAGTTTCGTCAAAGACTCCTCGATGAAGTGCACGCGGCTCTGAAGAATGCGAACGATGAATCCGCTGAACTGATCGACCTCGAAACAACCGAAGAGGATCTCCCGCAGGTGCTGGCGGGGGTCTTCGACTACCTCACTGACACCGGTCGGCTTCTGGTGATCATGGACGGGCTCGATCACGTCCTCAGCTCTCCGACGATCAGCCGTAACCTCTGGGACTATCTACGTGAAATCGGGTTGAAGTCGTCATGCACCTTTGTGACAGGAACAAGGCGTCGAATTCAGGATCTCTGCAACAACCCCGACTCGCTGGCTTCGGAGTTCTGGAACATCTTTGCAGATCCCGTGGTTGTGCTGGAGCCATTCGAAGAGAACGAACAGGACATGGTCCTGGCTCCGCTCGCCGCTCACGTCGAGAATCTTGCCACGTCGGCGCGCAAGGAGATCTTCAACTGGTCCGGTGGTCACCCAGCTCTGGTTGCCCTTTTGTGCCGTGGTCTCGTTGAAACCGCTGGCTCCGGCTCGAAAATCGATGGACAAGCAGTGAACGAGAAAGCGGAGGCCATCGCCGGCGGCGCCTACGCACTGCTCCAACACCTGTGGGATGACTGCCCGATCGAGGTGCGCGGAGACCTTCATGCGCTCGCCGCCAAACAACCCGCTGCGGATTCGATTCCGCAGGACCGTGCTCTGTTTGGCGCCCAGCGTGGCTTTCTCACGCCGAGCAGGAAGCCCAAGCTGAACTGCCGCTTCATGGAGAAGATGGCACTCCGCCATGGTAGTGAAGCGGTCGAGCTCAAGAGGCTGTTTCTGACAGAAGACCTGTACGCCAAACAGATCCAACGAGTTCTCGAACTCCGACTGGCGCAAGTGCCTGGGGGGGACGCGAAGCTTCGAGGCTATGTCGAGCGAGCCACCCGGGAGCTGGCGGTGGGACCAGCGGAGACACTCAACTCGATCCGGCTCATCTCGCGTCGGGCGCTTGAGCTCATCTGGGATGCAGAGCTGGATGCTGGTAAGTGGCCGCAGTCCTGGATCGACACCTGGAAAGGCGAAGAGAAGGACGGGGTCAAGCCGATCGAACGCACGCAACGAGTGTTCCCGAAGCAAGACGGACAACAGTGTGCGGTCCTCCGGGAGATTACAGGTGGGTACGGCAACCTACCCACGGTCGCCAAGCATGTCACGCGGTCGAGCTACATTCTCGTCGAGCACGTCAAGAGCGCCGGCGATCTGGGTCAACACCTCGAGGACAAGCTGACCACGGCCTACGCCGCATCGATTTGCTTTGCCTGCATCGAGCTCTTCGCGCGCCTGGCCGAAGAGCTTCCGACAGGAGGTGCGTGATGGCGCTCGGACAGGTAGGTTCACGTACGGAAGGCGATGTTTACCAGGGTCTGTTCTTCTGGCGCCAAGCCGCAGAGCTTCTCAGAGAAGGCTCCAAGGTTCAGCGTGTTGTACTTGAGCACGACCCTGCTGACGGGGTCGATGATGTCGCGGTGTTCTACTTCAAGGCTATCCAGAAGAAGCGAACCGAAACGATCGTCACCTTCACGTCCGAGCGAATTACGCTGTTCAAGGACTTGCAGACTTGGGCCGGCAAGAAAGGCGCGGGCACCAAGACAACCAACGCCCAGCAGCGGGCACTCCACGAGAGCTTCTTGCCCTTTGTTACCCGTTTCGCCTCGCTACGAAAACAGATCAACGAGGTGCAGAAGCTCACGATCCGCGTCATCGACCACGCCCG
Source organism: Deltaproteobacteria bacterium (assembly GCA_030622135.1). GTDB lineage: Bacteria > Myxococcota > B64-G9 > B64-G9 > B64-G9 > JAUXGL01. Next base: position 19,409 of record JAUXGL010000003.1, on the reverse strand, counting down.
CGAGGAAGCGACGGAACTGGCGAAGACCATCACCGCCAACTTCGAGGAGTTGGTGGGATGAGCAAAAACTCACTCCAGCTTCCCGCAGACTACGCAGGCCTGCTGATCGAGATCAAAGAGCGAGTCCGTGCCGCCCAGTATCAAGCTCTCAAGATGGTCAACAACGAGCTGGTCGGCCTGTATTGGGATATCGGCAAGCTGATCCTGGAGCGGCAGGCCGGAGATACATGGGGCAAGTCGGTTGTTCAACAACTGGCCAAGGATTTGCGAACTGAATTCCCCGGAGTTGGCGGTTTTTCCACCTCCAACCTCTGGCGCATGAAGGCCTTTTTCGAAGCGTACACAGATTCTGAAAAACTCGCACTGCTTGTGCGAGAAATCGGCTGGAGCCACAATCTCGTTATTTTGCAGCGTTGTTCAGACCCGCAGGAACGGGAGTTCTACCTCCGCATGACCCGCAAATTCGGGTGGTCCAGGAATGTCCTGCTGCATCAGGTTGAAAACCAAAGCTACGAGAAGACACTGCTCGGCCAGACCAATTTCGACCAGGCTCTCACCCCGGAGCTTCAAGCGCAGGCAAAACTTGCCGTCAAGGACGAATACACCTTCGATTTTCTGGAACTTGGCGAGGAACATTCCGAGCGCGAGCTAGAACGCGCACTCATTGCCCGTATCGAGGATTTCCTTCGCACCATGGGTGGGTTGTTTGCCTTCGTGGGCAGCCAGTTTCGGCTGGAGGTGGACGGCGACGAATACTTCATTGACTTGTTGCTATACCACCGCCGCTTGAAGGCCCTGGTCGCCATCGAGCTCAAGATCGGCAAGTTCCAGCCCGAGTTCGTGGGCAAGATGCAATTCTACCTCGCCGCCCTCGACCGCCAGGTGCGCATGGAAGACGAAAACCCATCCATCGGCATCATACTCTGCAAAGAAAAAAACCGGACGGTAGTCGAATACGCCTTGCACGATGCCCGCAAACCCGTTGGCGTCGCGACCTATCGCACCATCAAGCGTTTACCCAAGGAGCTAAAAGGCCAGTTGCCCTCACCTGAAGAAATCTCCAGCCTGCTGGAGGGCATGGAATGAATTTTGAGGAGTTGGTGGGATGAAGTGGACCGAGACCGAGTTCCAGTCGCTCTACCAGGTGCCCTTCAGGAATGGCATTTATAAGGCGAAGAACTTCCACATGGATCAGGTTGATGAGCACATTGGCGTCGGTCACGACGATGCGTGTTCGTTCCACAGCAGCCATCGACTACGCTCCGGGGAGGTGAACCTCGGCACCCCCGTCATCATCGAGGCCCAGGTCCAAAGTGGCTCGATCCACATCGCTCGCGGCCACATCGACCATGGCCGTGACTTCGACGAGCTTCGCCCGCGAGATCTCTTCCCGCCTGAAGGTCTCTAGGGCCAGCCTCAGGAACACCTCCAAATCAGGTGCAGCTTCGCGAGTCTTACCGGAGCCACCAACGCCGCGCATCGTACGTCTTGTGCCGCGCTTTTTGCGGTAGTAGCGGCTATTCGATAATATCCTTAGTCGGTTTCCTTGTCGGCGGTGGCGTACTCCAACTCGACTTTCTGCATGACCGCCTCGGCCTGTTCGCCGGCTTTCTTTAAAGCGCCGTCGATGAATATGTCCGCGAAACGCGTGTAGAACTTCTCCAGGTTGGGATTTTCCTCGAAGTCGTCCAGCAGGCGGTCGAACCAGTCTTTTTCCCGGGAGCGGAAGCGTTCCTTGAGGTCGCCGCGCAAAAGCTCGCGGGCGCGGATCTTCTGGGATGCGAACATGCGCGTGGCGATCTTCTCCGCCAAGAAGATCTCGTCATGGAAGGCTTGGGTGAACTTGGCGAAGGCGCTTTTGCAGGACTTGGGGATCCTGGTTTTTTTATATGCTTCGAGCGTTTGCCGGTAGGCGCTCACCTGGGACTTCCATTTCTTATGGAAGGTCGGGTTGGCCATCAGCTTGGGCCGGCTCCGCTGGGGGGCCATCTTGATTTCCGCCTTCAGGTCGGGCCTAAGGTACTTGCGGGTGTGGTTGGTGATGATGATGAACTCGGCCACGTGAAACCGTTCGGCTTGGTAGGGCGCGTGGCCCACCCGAAACTCTTGGCGGGAGGTGAGGTAGGTCACCATGGCGATGTCGGTGCCCGGGTAGGCCTCGAACTTGACCTGCTTGTTCATGGGGGCAGGGGGGATCTTCAGTCTCTTCTTTTTGCCCGCCCCGGCATCCAGGGCGAGACCCGCAACCAAAAGCACCGCGAGCACGACCCGTGCAGTAATCCATTTCATGAAAACCTCCAGACGATATAGATATGTAAAAATAGAACATTATTCTATTCACCCGGCCGTTGTCTGCAAGGGTTTTGTTGCGACGTAGTCTCCTTGGGGATAATGTCTACAATGGTGCCGTTTGTAAAAAACAGGTGGATTGTTTTCATCATCCTGCTGGCGGCCGGGTTTCCGGCCGGCGTCGGGGCTCGGGAAAAAGGCTCTGTCGCGGGCGTCCTGGTGGACAAGCTGTCCGGCGAGCCGATTATGGGGGCGCCTTTGTGGCTCGACGGCCGGGAGCCGGTCGAGGTGACCGACGAGCAGGGCCGCTTCGACTTCGCGGGGGTCGGCCCGGGCCGGCACGAGATAGTCGTGAGGGATCCCGAGCACGTCCAATTCCGGGCTGCTTTCGAGGTGACCGCCGGGAAAACCACCCGTCTGCGCTACGCGCTGGATCCACTGGGCCGGGAGGAGGTGCAGGAGGTAATCATCCGCTCGGAGCGCCTGGAAGCCCAGGTCTCCGACGTGGTTCTGGAGGTGGAGGAGGTCAAGAAGATCCCCGGCACCCAGGGCGACATCGTCAAGATCGTCCAGAGCCTGCCGGGGGTGGCCCGGAACCTGGCCATCACCGGGGCCTCCGGGCTCGGGGTGGTGGTTCGGGGAGCGGCGCCGGAGGATTCCAAGGTGCTCATCGACGGGCACGAGGTGCCGCTTTTGTACCACTTCGGCCAGGTAAAGTCGGTGCTCAACTCGGACATGTTGAAGCGGATCGATTTCTTGCCCGGCGGTTTCGGCGCGGAATTCGGGGACGCCATCGGGGGCGTCATCGACGTCCAGACGCGGCCGTGTTCGACCAAGCGGTACGACGGCTACGTGGAGCTGAGCATGCTGGACGCGGGGTTCTTCCTGGAAGGGCCCATCGGTGACCAGGTGGGCTTCACTGCCGCCGCCCGCCGCAGCACGGTGGATATGTGGCTTCCGGAAGTGCTGCCCGAGCTTCTGCCGGAGGGGGTTTCCCTGGACCTTACCGTGGCGCCCTATTACTGGGACTACCAGACCAAGGTCGAGTGGATCCCTTCGACCAAGAACCGCTTCTACATGATGGTCATCGGATCTCACGACGAGTTGGAGTTCCTCTTCGAGAGACCTATGTCCTCCGACCCGTCGCTGCGGGGCGACTTCTCCATGTGGATGGATTTCCACCGGATCTACGCGGTGTGGGTGCACTCGCCGAAGTCGTCCTGGCAGCTGAAGTGGTCGGTGGTTGGCGGGCTGGATCGGGCCAAGCTGCAGATCGGCGAGCTGCGCTACCTGGATATATCGGTTCCCAACCTGAGCAGCCGCGCGGACCTGGAGTGGCAGATCGCCGAGCATTGGAAGCTGCGGGCGGGATTGAGCGGCGGGGTGTATTCCTACCAGTCGGAGCAGCGCCTTCCCCGGATGCCCAAGGAAGGAGAAGTTCCGGGGAAGTTCCAGACCCTGGAGCTGATCGAGGGAGACGAGCAGATCCTGGCATACGGGGGATCCGCGTACGCGACGGTGGGTTATGCTCCCGTTGAAAAACTGCTCTTGACCGGCGGCCTGCGCCTGGAGGCCTATGGTGACCCGCTTTTTGAAGCGGCCCTGATGCCCCGTTTTTCCCTGCACTACGAGGTCCGGCCCGGCACGGTGTTCAAGACCGGTGTGGGTCTTTACCAGCAGATTGCCCAAGAGGACGAGCTGTCCGAAACCATGGGGAACCCGAACTTGAAGCTGGAGCGGGCCTGGCACTTCACCATCGGGCTTCAGCAGCAGATGCCCGCCAGGGTCAAGTTGGACGTCCAGTACTTCTACAAGATCCTGGACCGGTTGGTGGTTACCGATAAGGACACGGTTTTCTCAAACCAGGGCATCGGCAAGATCGCCGGGCTGGAGATCCTGATCCGCCGGGAACTGGCCCAGGATCTGTTCGGCTGGCTGGCCTACACCCTGATGCAGAGCAAACGTAAGGACGGCCCCGACGCGCCCTGGCGGCTGTTCTCCTTCGACCAGACCCACATCCTTACCCTGGTGCTGGGCTACAGCCTCCCCACCGGCCCGGTCAAGCTCGCCCACGGCCGGCGGGACGGCTGGGGGTTCGGGCTGCGCTTCCAACTGGTGTCCGGAAACCCGGTTACTCCGCTGATCGGCGGATACTTCGACAACGACTACGACACCTACCTGCCCATTCCCGGGCTGGTCAACAGCGAGCGGCTTCCGTTCTATCACCGCCTGGATCTCAGGGTGGACTACACCTGGGCGTTTCCGATTTGGGCGCTGACCGTCTTCCTGGACGTCCAGAACGTGTACAACTACGAGGCCGTCGAAGGCATCCGCTACAACTACGACTTCACCGAGCGGGCCTATATCGAGGGCCTGCCCCTCATTCCCTATCTGGGAATCATCGGGAGCTTCTAATGCGCCGTTATATTTTCATCTTGCCCGCGGTTCTCGTTTTTACAGCCGTAGGCTGCGGCGGACAGTTTGCCCACATCACGTTGGTGGAGCGGCTTCGCATTTTGGGCATCCGGGCCGAGCCGCCCGAGACCGACATATTCGGCGAAGTGGAGCTGTCCGCGCTCATCGCCGATCCCCGCGGGGCCGGCCGGCCGTTGGATTGCACCTGGGCGGTCTGCCTGTTCGAGCTTGGCGGCGCGGCCACCGATATTTCCTGCCCGGGGCCGGGCAGTTTCTACCTGTCGGGCGACTGTGATTCCGCTACTGTGCGCATGAACGACTTGGTCGCCTGGCTGGCCGAGCAGGGATTCCAAGTCGGCCGGTTCGATCCGGACAACCCACCCATGCGGGAGTTGCCCCTGATCGTGGGGCTTCAGGTGCAGGCCGCCACCGTACCAAATGGCACGGCGCCGGAAAGCGGCGCCGAGACAGCCAGAGGATTTAAGCGGATCGGGGTTCGTCTGGCCGCCACACCAGAGGAGCCCAACCGGAATCCGAGACTGCGGGGGGTGAGCGTGGGAGGAATGCGCTGGGAAGCCGGCGCCGATCCGCTGGAGATTGTAGCCAACCAAAAGGTTCTGGTGGTTCCGGAGGCGGACGTGGGCACCCGCCAGACCTACATGCGTGAAGACGACGACATCGAGCGGCTGGAGGACTTCCTGTTTAGCTGGTTTTGCACCTCGGGCGTGTTTCTTCACCGGCGCACCATCCTCGACGTCGACAGCCACGGCGAGCGTCTGGACACCAATACCTGGAGTCTGCCCGCTAGCGTCTTGTCCCCGGAGCACACCCTCTGGCTGGTGGTACGCGACGGGCGCTACGGGACTGACTGGCTGGAGGTACCGGTAGAGATCCTGCCGCAGTCTTGACATCGGCACGGGCGGGTGGTATTTGCCCGGCGGTTCTGGAGGTTACCTGATGTCAAACCTGGTAGTCGTGGGTACTCAGTGGGGCGATGAGGGTAAGGGTAAGCTGGTCGATATCCTGGCCGAGTTTGCCGATATGGTGGTCCGGTTTCAGGGGGGAGCCAACGCCGGACACACGCTCATCGTGGATGGGAAGCAGCTGATTACCCATCTGGTTCCCTCGGGCATCCTGCATCCGACCAAGCGGTGCGCCATCGGCCCGGCGGTGGTGGTGGACCCGGAGACATTGGTGGAGGAGATCGACGCCATCTCCCAGCGAGGCATCCAGGTGAGTCCCGATGTGTTGGTAATCAGCCACCGCGCGCACCTGGTGATGCCTTACCATCGCTTGCTGGACGCGGCTCGGGAAGCGGCCCGGGGTTCGAAGAAGATCGGCACCACCCTGCGGGGGATCGGTCCCTGCCTGGAGGACAAGGCGGCCCGCACCGGCATTCGCCTGAGTGATCTGCTCGACTCCGAGGTGTTGGCGGAGCGCCTGTCAGTCAAGCTGCCGGAAGTCAACGCCCTACTGTCGCATTACGGCCGGGATACCGTGCAGGCGGAGGACATCCTTCCCCGCCTGGCGGAGCTCTCCGCCTGCCTGGCTCCGTACGTGGGCGACGTGGGGGAGGTTGTCCGGCAGGAGATGGATCGGGGCAAGAACGTTCTCTTCGAGGGTGCCCAGGGCACATTGCTGGACATCGACCACGGCACCTATCCGTTCGTCACTTCGTCCAGCACTTCGGCCGGCGCGGTTTGTCCGCTGGTCGGATTCGGGCCCAAGCGGGTAGATGGTGTGGTGGGCGTAGCCAAGGCGTACACCACCCGCGTCGGCGCGGGGCCCTTCCCCACCGAGTTGAAGGATGAACTGGGCGACAAGCTCCGCGAGGCCGGTGGCGAATACGGAGCGACCACCGGAAGGTCCCGGCGATGCGGGTGGCTGGATCTGGTGGCTCTGCGGTACACCGCCGCCATAAACGGGCTGACCTCGCTGTGTATCACCAAGCTGGACGTTCTGAGCGGAATCAATCCCATCCGCATCGGGGTGGGGTACAAGCTCGCCGGGCAAGAGCTGACCTCGCCGCCCGCCAACATCCGTGATTTTTCTCGGGTGGAGCCGATTTACGAGGAGTTCGAGGGCTGGGAGGAAGATCTCGGGGAAGGCCGAACCAAGGCGGATCTTCCCCTCCAGGCCCGGCGGTACGTCGAGTGCCTGGAACATTTGCTCAACCTACCCGTGGACATTATCTCCGTGGGCGCCGGCCGAGCCGAAACCATCATGGTCCAGAATCCCTACAACCGGTACTGATCGGTCCGGCGATCCCGGATGACGTGGTTGAGGGAGGTGACCTTCTTGTCGTCGGCCCGGCGGGGATCGATCTCGGCGGTGATCACGGCCGGGGCGTCGGGCGGCCCGTCGGCCAGGATTTTCCCGTCCGGTCCCACCATCCGACTTCTGCCGGTGAACTCGTACTTTTTCCCGGCGATGCGTTCCTCCCGGCCGGTTCGGTTGCAGCTCATAATGAACACGCGGTTTTCCAGTGCCCGGGTGATCAGGGCATCCTGGCAGAACGGCAGCACCAGGTTGGCGGCGTGGGCAATTACCCAGGCGCCTCCCAGGGCCAGCGAGCGCGCCGATTCGGGGAAGAGCCAGTCAAAGCAAATCATGATGCCGATGGGTATGCCGCCCGCTCGGAAAACCGGAAACCCTCGGTTCCCCGGCTCGAACAGCCGCTTCTCCTCGGAGAAAAGGTGGATCTTGCGGTAAACGCCCACGACGCCTTCCGGTCCTACCAGCGCCGCGCTGTTGAACACCAGGTCGGATTCCTTTTCGGCGAAGCCCGCCACCAGATGCCCCCCGCAGGCGGCGGCCACGCCGGACAGCCTCTGTATAGATGGCCCGCCGGCCGGCTCGGCCAGTTCTAGAAGTTCCTTGCGGTCCCGGAACTGGTACCCGGTGGTGCACAACTCCGGCAGCACCACCAAGTCGGCTGGGAGATCCGCACAGGCTTCCTCGATCGCCCGCAGGTTTTCCTGCACTTCCCCGAAAACCGGCGCGAACTGCAGCATGGCTACGTTCATGGTCGACCATACTATCAACTGTTGCGTCGTTTGCAAAATCGTTGACCTGGCGAGGGGGGTTTGGCAGTATGAATATGGCTCGCGAATCTGTGTGGATTGAAAGGATAAGGACCATGCTGAGAAAAGTTTGTACAGGTCTTACGGTGGTCTTGGTGTTGCTGGGTTGCCTGGGAATTGCTTCCGCCCAGGGCAAACGATCCAAAGCCAAAAAAGTGCGCGTGGCTATCCTGCCGGTAAAGGTGCAAGGCTTATCCGTCAAGACGGCCAAGGAGCTTGGGTCGGTGGTCGTAAAGGAGTTGCGTGAAATCGGTGTGTTCCGGGTTGTGCCGGGTAAGGTGGTCTGGAAGAAAATAAGGCGGCTCAGGAAGAAGAAAATTTTCACCAAAAAATGCACCGAGCAAAAACGATGCATCCGGGCCGTGGGGAGGGCGTTGCGGGCGAAGGTGCTTTACTTCATGAGCGTGACCAAGAAGGAGGAGGGGGAGGTCAACTTGAGCATGCGGACCTTCGATGTGAAGTCGGGCAAGGAGGTTCGCGGGAGTTCGGAGCTGACCGGCGAGGGGATCGCGGATCTCAAGCGGGCTGCCCGGTGGGTAGCGCGCCGAGTATCGTCTCCGATGATTACCACGCTGGCCAAGGGGAAGGGAAAGCTGCGGGTCAACTGTGAACAGCCCGGGGCCAATCTCTACCTGAACGGAAAGAATTTCGGCAAACGCACCGGGAAGAGCTTCAAGGTGTCGTCGGGCGTGTTCGACATCCTCGTGAAGGCGGAGGGATACGGGCCCTTCCGCGACGTGGTGGTGGTCAAGCCGGGACAAAAGCAGGTGGTCGCCGCCAAGTTGGAGCCGCTGGGGGAGGCTGAGCCCGAGCCCGTGGAGGTGGCCGCGATGGTGCCGGAGGAGCCCGTGAAGAAGAAGGAGAGGAAGCTCGATCTTCCGCCCTGGGCCGTGTTTGAGAAGAAAGAGCCCAAGCCGAAAAAAATCGAGGAGAAGCCGGAGGGCACTGCTCCCGAAGACGAGAAGAAAGCCGCGGGAGGTATCCCGCCCTGGCAACAGATTGCCAAGAGCCAGGCCTACTTGCCCGACCCCAAAGAGAAGCCGGAGCCGACCAGGCGGGAAGAAACCAAGTTTTACGAGGCCTGGTGGTTCTGGACCGCGACGGTCGCGGTGGTTGCCGGGGCCGGAGGCACGGCGGCCTGGTATTTCCTGTTGCGAGAAGAGGGGCCTCCCGGGTACGGAGCCGCCACGATTACGTGGCAATGATTCAGGTTTCAAGGAGCGTCCGATGCGAAACAGATGCCTACCCATTCAGCTCTTATGTTTGTTCACGGTCGGATTGGCCGTTTGCCTGGCCGCCTGCCAGATCGAAGGGCCGGACACCGGGGCCGCCGCGGTGCACCTTCGTTTTTCTCCGCCCCCCTTCCCGGGGGCCGGTACCCGCGGAGTGCTTTCCGGCGTGGTGGACTCGGTCAGGGTGACGGTAAGCCACGGTGGGGAGCAACTGGTCGCGGAGACCTTCGACTACGAGGGTCGCACCGGTACCGTTTCGGACATCCCGGTGGGTGACGGCCGGGTGTTTTTGGTCCAGGCTCTGGCCGGACAGGACGTGGTCTACCATGGAACCAAGTCCAATATCACCATCGCCAAGAACCAGACGGTCACCATCGCGATCGACATGGAGCCGGCGTATACCCCGGACAACGACGTTTACGCGCCTGCCGCGGTGGAGGACCTGAGCGGACAGGCCTCCGGGGCCGACGTCAACCTCGGTTGGACGGCCACGGGAGACGACGGCCGGGTGGGTCAGGCGGCTTCCTACGATCTGCGCTGGTCGGAGTCGACCATCTCGGCCGCCAACTTCGATTCGGCCACGCCCGTGACCGGAGTGCCCTCCCCGGGCGCGTCCGGTTCCACCGAGCAGTTCACCGTGACCGGGTTGTCCCCCGGTGGTACCTATCACTTCGTGCTCAAGGTCGACGACGACAGAGGGAACCGGTCGGCGGTTTCCAACGAGGCCATCGTTACCACCGGCGGCGTCGACACCACCGCTCCGGGAGCCTCCATCTTGGCGGTATACTCGGTGACCGACACCACGGTGACGCTTTCCTGGACGGCCTCCGGCGATGACGGAAGCGCCGGGACCGCCACGGTCTACGACGTTCGCTACCTGGCCGGCTCGACCGCCATCGACGATACCAACTGGGCCACGGTCACCGAAGCCGCCGGCGAGCCCACTCCCCAGGCGGCGGGCAGTGCCGAGACCTTTACGGTTACCGGCTTGACCGAGGGTCAGCAGTACTACTTCGGCATGAAGACCGGCGACGAGGTTCCCAACTGGTCGATGCTATCTAACTCCGTGGATGCCACCCCCGCGGACGTGATCGCTCCCGCCAAGGTTACCGATCTGAGGTCGCCGAGCAGCGACGATACTTCGGTGACGCTCGATTGGACCGCCCCGGGGGACGACGATGATATCGGCACCGCCGATCACTACGATATCCGCTACCTGCAAGGGACCCACAACGAGTCCGATTTCGATACCAACTGGGCCACGGCGACCATCGACACCAATCCTCCCGCTCCCCAGGTGGCCGGCGGCACGGATACGACCACCATCGGCGGCTTGACCACCGGCGCCACCTACACTTTCGCCCTGAAGGCCTACGACGAGGTGCCCAACGAGTCGCCGATTTCCAATGTGGTAACTTTGCAGGTGGGCATACCCGACACCGATCCGCCCGCGGACGTGATCGATCTGGCGGCGGTGGTGGCCGGCGAAACCGCCGTGCGGCTTGCCTGGACGGCTCCCGCCGAGGATGTGAGCACCGGGCTGAACACGGCCACCGCTTACGACATCCGCTACCTGGAGGGGGCCACGCCCATCGGCGCCGCCAACTGGGCCGCGGCCACCGAGGTGACCGGCGAGCCCGCCCCCCAGGCGCCGGGTTCCGCGGAGACCTTCGACGTCACCGGGCTGACGCCGGACACGCAGTACCACTTCGCGCTGAAGACGATGGACGAACAAAACAACTGGTCGGTGAATGTCTCCAACAGCCCCACGGCCACGCCAACGGATATTGTTTCCCCCGAGGATATCGTCGATCTCGCCATGACGGCCTTCGACGAGGTTTCCATCTCCCTGCAGTGGACCGCCCCGGGAGACGACGGGAACGTCGGCACCGTGACCGCCTACGATATTCGCTTCGCCGAGGCGCCCATCGCCGGCGACGCCGAGTGGACTGCGGCCACGCAGTTCGGCGATCTTCCCACCGCGCCCCAGGCGGCCGGCAGTACCGAGACGGTTACCATCGACACCGGGCTGACCCAGGGGCACCATTACTACATCCGCATGAAGACGACCGACGACAAGGGCAACGAGTCGGGGATGTCCAACCAGGTCGACCAGTTGCTGCCCTGCCCGGCCTGTCCGACGGTCAGCGGCTTCCGCCCGCCGGCGGCCCCGGTGGGTGCCATCGTTTCCATCGACGGAACCAACTTCGGGGCGGCCCAGGGCACCGGGACGGTGGAGTTCGGCGCCACGGTTGCCACCGTCCTGAGCTGGTCGGACACCGCGATCGTGGCGGCGGTCCCGGCGGGAAGTACCGGCACCATGACGGTGACGCTGACCAACGACTCCACCTTCTCCACCACCGCCGTCTTTGACGTGACACCCCACATCGATGCCATAACTCCGAACACGATCGCGCTTCCCGCCGGCATCGTAATCACCGGAAGCGGTTTTGGCTCCACCGTGGACACCATCACCTTCACCGGAACCGCTCCGGTCTTCACGGTCACAGATACCGATTGGACCGATACGCAGATCAACGTGGACGTGACCAGCGACGTGGTAACCGGACCGGTGACGGTCACGGTCGGTTCCCATGACTCCAACACTCCCATACTCACGATTAACGGCGACGAGCGTGGTTGGACCGCTCCGGTCATCTGGAACTCGGACACGCCCGGTTCGGTTCCTTCAGTCTTCCCCCGGGCGGCCACCGAGTCGAACGGGGACGTCCAGGTGGTCTGGACCGAGACGGATCCGCTGGCCACCGACCTGGAGATCCTCGGCGAGGCCCGGGTGGGCGGGTCGCTGGTGGGCTTTTTCAACCTCAGTGACACCTCTTCTAATGATTCATCCCTGCCGGAGATCGCCGGGGACGGCGCGGGAACCTACCACCTGGTCTGCCTGGACGCCGGCGTGGCCGATAGTGCCATCCTGTACACCAGCGGCAAGCACGACACCTGGTCGGCCGTTGAAACCGTGGCCGGAGAGAGCATGGATGCCCGGCCGGCGGTTGGACTGCTGGCCGGCGGGACCGTGATAACCGCCTGGAGCACCGGCGGTGCGGTTCGTTACAACACCCGGTCTCCCGCGGGCGTTTGGGGGACCGCCGGAGACGTATTGACCGCCGGCACCAACGCCGGCAGCGTGTCCGGCGCCGTGGATCCTTCCGGCAATTTCCATATCGTTTTCATTAACGGCACCGACCTGGTTCACGCCTGGTTTGATGGAGGCGCCTGGAACGACGGCGGGACGGTCGCCGTGGCCGGCACGGGCACTCTGGTGTCCCTGGCCTCGGATGGACTGGGCGTTCTCCACGCGCTCTGGTGGGACACCACTCTCAAGTATGCCTACCGGGACGCCTCCGGGTGGGCCGCGGGCACTGCGCCCACGGCCACCGCGGCGGCTCCCGAGGCGCTGGATCTGGTGGCGGATGCCGGTGATAGCCTTCACGCGGTAGTGGAGGACAGCACGGGGACTTACGCCGAGATCCACCACTTCCAGAAGCCTCCGGCCGGAGCCTGGAGTGTCACGCCCGAAATCCTCTCCGATGGGATACCGGACATCGACAGCAAGCAGCCGTGCCTGTTGGTTAATCCGGATCTGACGATAACCGTTCTGTGGTCGGAAGATTACCGCGTTCGTATGGTTTCCTGGGAGTAGGCATCCGTCGCGATGAAAGGTACGCTCGTCTTCATCCTGGCCCTCTCGATAGCCGCGGGAGCGGGGGTTTCCTGTTCGGACAATCAGCCACTCCGGCAGGGGGATAAGGACGATCGGCACACGCTGGCCTGGGCGCGGGAGATTGTTCTTTCGGTGTTTGGAGAACTGGACGGGTTCAAGCTGGAGAAGCAACTGGAGGTGGGCCTGTGCGGGTACCCGGCGGTACGCATGGAGGCCACCTGGCTGCATGGCGGTCAGCGGCGCCGCGGGATCATCTACGTGGTGGACCTGCCCTCGCTATTTGTGGTGATTCACTACACGGCGCCCGACGAGAACCAACTCTTCGAGGCCGGATACCCCGTGTTTCAGTCAGTGCTGAAGAAACTGAAGGTGGTTCGCTACGCCGGATCGCTCACGGTGGTCAAGCAGGCGGACGAGAAGGTCCTGCGCTCCCCCGATCTCCAGTTGGAGATTCGCTATCCGGCTACCTGGGTGTACAGCCTGGACGAAGTCAACCGGGCCATCGTCCTCAGCGGTCCCAGGAGTGAGCCCACCTGGCTGACCACCATCAACTTTTCGGTAATCAATAAGCAAAAGGACCAGGGCTGGTGAGCCCGGGCGGCCGCGGCCGGCAGAAAGCCGGCATGCTTTTCGGCACCGCCGGTGTGCCCCATTCCTCCAAGGGTAGCGATCCCGCCGCCGGTGTTTCCAGGATTGCCGAGTTGGGGCTCGGGGCCATGGAGCTTGAGTTCGTCTACGGTGTGCGTATCCGCGACGAGATGGCCGACCGGGTCCGGCGGGTGGCCGAGGAAAACGGAATCAGGCTCACCTGCCACGGTCCCTACTACATCAATCTCAACTCTCAGGAAAAAGAGAAGCGGCAGGCCAGCGTCAAGAGGATCCTGGACACGGCCCGGGCGGCCCACCGAGTCGGGGCCGGATCCATTACCTTTCACGCGGCCTTCTACATGAAGCAGGATCCCCAAAAGGTCCACCGGGTGGTCCAGGACGCCCTGGCCGGGATCATGGACACGCTCGACCGGGAGAAGATCAAAGTCCAGGTCCGGCCCGAGTTGACCGGGAAGCCCTCCCAGTACGGGGATCTGGAGGAGTTGCTGGCCCTCTCCAATGAGATCGAGGGCGTCTTTCCCTGCATCGATTTTTCTCACTTCCACGCCCGTACCGGGGCGCAAAACAGCTTGGCGGAGTTCGAGGAGACGTTGAAGCGCTATGCCCGGGTGCTGGGCAAGTCGGCCCTGTCGGATTTGCACCTGCACGTGAGCGGGATCGAGTACACTCGGAAAGGCGAGCGGCGTCATTTACTACTGAAAGAATCCGATTTCAAATACCGCGATTTGCTCAAGGCCCTCAAGAGCCATGGCGCCGGCGGTGTCTTGATCTGCGAGAGCCCGAACCTGGAAGAAGACGCGTTGCTTATGCAGCGATCTTTTAGAAGCATACGTGTCCGCGACAGTCAATAAAAGTGGGGTTTGTTAAGTTGACTCACAAAGTGATGCATTTGCCGCATCAAGCCAGCTGCGAAGAGATACTGCGTCGCGAGGAATCTTGTCCAGCTCGGCGTTCTCGACAACATCGACCATTGATGAAGTGTCTTTCAACTTAACTACTTTCCCTGCCAGAAATTCATCGACTTTGCTCTTTCCCATTTTTTCAGACTTGGCCCCACAGAGGAGAGCGCACAACCAGGATTCAATTCTTTCGATGGCCATACCTCCAATGATACACAGCGTCTGGCCATGCATCTCCTGGGCTTCCTGGACTCCTTCTTCAATATCTTGCTGCCTCTTCCTGTTCTTGGGACCATCTCGGTCGCGTACAAATGCAAGCACATCACAACCAGACTCAACTGCTTCCAAGGCAATACCCAGCACGTTACGTTTTTCCGTGGGAGCTGGACTGTTGGCAACATACTTTCGAATATGTTTCCAGCGCCTGGAACCGGACACCATCCAGCCAGATGGATTTACTCGAAGGAGCAAAGATTCAACTACTCCGGGGTATGAGGGTTCTCTATCCTGCGGTTCTTTGGCCCAGGAACCCAGATCATTGGGTCCCTCGCCGGCAATAAAGACCTTCTTCATCCTTTCTCCGGATTGAATAATGGACCCTCATCTTCACCATTGGCGTAGCTTAGCCAAAGCTCGCCGAGTTCGTACACTTTTGAGCGTTCCTCGAAATTGCGTGTGTTGGTAATTGGTCTGGCTCTTGTGCCTTCATCATCCGATCGTGTAAGAACCGTCACCTCTTCTGGAGCAAGCTCGTTGACCACGAGCGGGCTATGTGTAGCGATCAGGACTTGCGTCTGTTTAGAGATCTTACGAAGGACCTTGACCACATCACGTATACGGGCAGGGTGAAATCCATTCTCCGGCTCCTCAACTAACAAAACAGACGTTGGCAAGAGATATGGAATACACGCAAAGCCCAAATAGAAAAGCAATCCTTCGCTTATAAATGGTGCCCGAACACTTTCTCCAGAGATAAGCACAAACTCAAGTTCCTTGGTATTATCTGATAGTACCTTCAGGCGAACGTGTTTAACTACAGGAAAAAGATCGCGAACTTGGTTGGTAAGACTGCCAAAGGAATCATCACCTCGGTTAAGAACGGCATCTAGTATGCCGGCTAGGCCATATCCGCGTTCATCGAAGAAGTCGACAAACTCTTCATTCCGTATTAAACGAGACGGTTTTCTGAGCACGTCGGGATCGAAACGTAGCAATCGTGAACCCTCGAGCGGACTCACGTATTTTTGAAAGGGGCCGGGCAACACTGCTGGAATCGGTATTCTCGTTTTCTCGGTCCATTCTCGCTCCTCGCTTTTGTGTCGGTTCCCCTCCACAAAAAGAGACTCAACAAGCTTATTTCCCTTTCGTTGAATGCGATATTCTACAGAAGGCTTAATGGGGTGAAGAACGGCGTCGATCTCAAAATCCCTTTTCTCGTCATTGGTCATTGGGTCGAATGGACGTAGCGCATTCAATCCTCCATGGAAATATGATGCTGACAGCTGAACGATTGTTCGCACAGCCCTCAGGACCGTGCTCTTACCGCTATCGTTAGGCCCAATGAGCGCATGCAGTGGAGTTAATGGAATTTCAACGTCTTGGAGGCAACCGTACTTCTTCACTCGTAATCTGTGGATAATAGGCTTACCCATTTCTCTATTCCCCTTTGGCTTGCTGTTAGTAATGATGGCATCGAATTCTATTGGAATCAAGTTACGTCATCGGATAGCTGCAATGAAGCTCACACTCAGGTAGGTCGTCGGATGCCCTTGCCCCTAGCAATTAGCCTTTGGTCGTTAGCTGACAGCCAAAGGCTAATTGCCGATAGCTGCCGTTTTCCTTGACTCGATTGCAGTCGCGTGGTACCTCCAACCATCTGTAATTGAAACGAAACCAGCCGAGGTGAACCATGAGCGAACCCGGGGCGGAAGAGTTCAAACCGTACGTGCCCGTCGATACGGACATGAAAGAACTGAGCCTGAAGGCGTTGTTGCTCGGTATCGTCATGGCGGTGATACTGGGTGCGGCCAACGCCTATTTGGGCCTGAAGGCCGGAATGACCGTGGCGGCCACCTTTCCGGCGGCGGTCATTGCCATGGCGGTGCTGCGCCCCCTGAAGGGAACCATTCTGGAGGAAAACATCGCCCGGACCACCGGGGCGGTCGGCGAAGCCCTGGCCGCCGGCGCAATCTTCACCATCCCGGCCTTCATCCTGACCGGTCTCTGGACCGAATTCGACTATGTCACTTCAACGGCACTGCTGCTGGTCGGCGGTGTCCTGGGCGTTTTGATGGTGATTTTGCTCCGGCGAACGTTCATGGAAGACAAGAACCTGCCGTTTCCAGAGAGTCAGGCCTGCACCGAGATCGTCAAGGCCGGCCAGAAAGGCTCCAGCGGAGCGGGCCCGGTGTTCGTTGCCATGGGGTTGGCTGCCGTAATCGAGTTTTTCAAGAATGCCAACGGAATTGCCATCGTCAAGGAAAACATCAAGGGCGCCTTCACCATCGGAGAAAATGGTACTTTCCCATATGTGACCCCCACATGCTCCCCGGCCTTTCTGGGGGTGGGATTCATCATCGGTCCCAAGCTTTCGGCCATCACCGCGGCCGGGGGCATCTTCGGCTGGATGTTCTTGATGCCGGTGGCCCTGTTTGTGCGGGCCTTGTTCGACTCGAACACTTCAGTCGCGCTCAAGAAGCTGATCGCCGAGGGCAACTGGGGTGCTCTTTATGACGGGCTCTCGGTGGCCAGATGGGAGAGTTTGTATGGCGGCACCGGGGTCGCCTTCGGTGGGCTCAAGGGGTTCTACAGCGACAACATCAAGATGATAGCCATCGGGGCCATGATCGTCGGGGCCTTTTTTACCCTCTACAAGATGCGCGGTAGCCTCATTACCGGTATCGGCCGCTCGATCAAGGGGATCGGTGGCGCCGGTGGCGTGGTCGAGAAGCGCACCGAGAAGGATCTGAGTTTCAAGACCGTGTTAATAGCCATCGCCGTTATGCTGTCGCTCATGCTGGGGCTGTACTACTGGCTGTGTGATAGCATCGGTATCTCCGTCATCACCATGATCGTCATGGCCATCGCCGGCTTCCTGTTCGCGGCCGTGGCCGGCTACCTGGTGAGCATTATCGGTTCCTCCTCGAACCCGATTTCGGGTTTGACCCTCTCTACTCTGCTGATCGCCGCCGGCTTGCTGGTCATGTTGGGGATGGGCGGGGATAAGGGCACCGCGGCCTGGGCCGCCGGAGTGCTGGCGGTGTTGGGCGTGGCCACGGTAATTTGCTGTGTGGCCGGCGTGGCCGGCGACATGATTCAGGACTGGAAAGTCGGCCACAACCTTGGCGGTACCCCGTGGCGTATGGAGATCGGCGGCATCATCGGGGTAATCGCGGCCGCGCTGGTTTTGGTGCTTCCGATCATGCTGCTGCACGAGTACGGCGGCGGTATCGGGTCGGACGCCTTGCCGGCGCCCCAGGCCGGCTTGATGGCCACCATGGCCGACGGGATCATCAGCGGCCAGATGCCCTGGGAATTGATCGTCATCGGCATGTTTTTCGCCTTGGCCCTGATCCTGATCCAGAGCCCCTCTCCCATGTTGATCGCCGTGGGTATGTATCTGCCCTTCCAGACCACCCTGGCCATCTTCACGGGCGGGATCATCAAGTGGATTTTGGACAGTATCGCCAAGAAGCGGGCCGAAAAGGACAAAAAGGTCGCCAAAACCGTGGAGAACCGGGGCTTGCTGGTTGCCTCCGGTCTGGTGGCCGGGGAGGCCTTGCTGGGGATCCTGATTGCCGGGACCGTTGCCATGGGGATCAAGCTGCTTCCCGACGAAGGATTTGTAAACAAGGTGGAGCAGGCCCGGAACGTACTGGCCCAGGTGGAGCAGATCCAGGGCGGCGAGGATGAACGGGCCGAACGGGTTGCCACGGACCCGGCATTGCTGCGCCGGATGCTGGTTGTGGCGGATGCGGAGCTGGTCGAAAAAGAGATCGACGCGAAAATAGCCGAGGGCGTAACACCGGAGAAAATCAAGGGCAAGATCACCGCCCTGCGAACGACAGCCGATACCACTCTGGTGGGCCGGGCTCCCGGGTGGTTCGGGCAGGCCTGGCTGGGTTTCTTGGTGATCTTCGGGCTTGGGTTCTACATGGTGCGCACGTCACTGAAGGGTTCGAAGAAAGAGGGGGAGGGCTCCGGTCCGTCTCCGCCCGAGAGTAAGGACTCCTAGCTGAAGTCGGCATGGCTCGAAAGAAAGATCCCCGAAATCTTCTTGAGCTCCGCCCGGTGCGCTTAGTGGAGCACCGGATGGAGGGCGACTTGGTCGTCGTCCAGATTCCCCGCTTTCGCTCGCGCTGGATGGGTTGGGTCCAGCGCCGGCTGAAGAAGCCCTGCTATCAGCTTCATCTGGATAAGATCGGCTCGGCCGTCTGGCTGGGCTTCGACGGCGAGAGCGCCGTAGCCGACATCGGAAAAAGACTGAAGGATCGCTTCGGCGACGACATCGAGCCGCTATGGGACCGGCTGGCCCTGTTCATCCGCCAGATGTGCGCGGGGAAATTGATAGAGTTGAAAGACTAGCGCGTCTTGGAGCCATCGAGCGGCTTACGTTTATGCAACTGGCGGGTTGACACAGTCGTAATAAAAAAAACCCCACGTCGCCGTGGGGCATTACAGCCATGCAGAATACTCAGAGACTTCTAGTCCACGCAGATTTGGGGCAGCACGCAGGCCGGATCGCACACCGGGATGGTCTTGCAGGTGCCGTCATCACACCACTCAGTCCCGTCAGGGTTGCAGGCCGGCGGATCGCACAACTTTATGCAGGTGGCATCACATGGATTGCACCAATGAGTCGCTTCGCAGACCGGCTCGCAGACCTTAATCTCCTGGCAGGTGGTGCCGCAACAAATCTCGGGTGCCGTGCAGTCAGGATCACACGTTGCAGGCGGATCCACGCAGTGGGGCCCGCTAGTGCCACCGTTGTCGTCGTCGCCGCAGGCGCCGAGCACGAAACCGCAAACTGCCAATAACGAGAAGATAACCACCAACTTTTTCATTTTGCTTCCTCCTATTCGATACTAGTTACAGGATAAAAAAAACCCCACGTCGCCGTGGGACATTACAGCCATGCAGAATACTCAGAGACTTCTAGTCCACGCAGATTTGGGGCAGCACGCAGGCCGGATCGCACACC
>JAUXGL010000191.1 GCA_030622135.1 Deltaproteobacteria bacterium | reverse complement strand
TGCAGAAGCAGCTCCTCCAACTCCTCGACATCGATTCGTCAGCCTACGCCTGATGGGCTACGATGAGGTGCTCGGAAATTCCCCAGAACACCCTCCAGAAAGTGCGGAATGTAGGTTTTAATTGAAACTGGCGGTGTTGGCGCGTCTTCCGGCTTGAAGGGTTCCGTGGATGACGATGATGAGCCGATAGTCGAATTGTTTCGAAATTGCGCCTGTGGATCCACGCTGCTTGAATTTTGCAGCGATCGGAGAGACAACTCGCCGGCCGGCATACGGCGCAGAAGGCGCTTTGGTGAATTGATGGTTTTGCTCGTATCGAGCGGCATCAAGGAGTTCGTCGCTCGACAAGAATTGCTCAAGATGCTGCGCGGGGAAAAAAGCGAGGTAATTGATAAGATGAGAGGACGGGAGGGCTAGGACTCACGTTTATGCGACTGGTGGGTTAACGCAATTTGTCTCTGGTCTTCGGAAAGGCTTTCCGGGGCGACGCGAGATAGCAACTCGGTCAGGTTTTTTCTGTCCGCCTGGGTGGTTTTCTTGCCCATGCGAATGGTCTCCACCATCAGCGAGAGGGCTCTTTGGTGTCTTTTCGTGGCCAGGGGCCTCTCGCCCATCTGGTCGTAGATAAATGCTTCGGCCTGTACCAGCCGGGCGTAGGCTGCCACCTTTTCGGGATGCGCGAGCATTCTCACCGCGCTGTCGACATCCACCTTGGCCAGCAGGTAAGCGTCCGGCCCGAGAACCTCGGCGAAGGCATCGTCGAGGACCGCGAGGGCCTGGTCGAACTCTGCTTGCCTTGCGCGCTTGAAGATGCGGGCCAGAAATCGTGATAGCTGGTCCACCATGCGCATAATGTAGTCTTCCTTCAGCACAAACAACCTCCCGACCCGAAGTCTCGCTGTTTGTCGGCCGTCAGGCGTCCTTCTAGTTCCGCCATTTCAGGAGCTTGGGATCGTGTTCTTCGCGATTCTACTATGATTCTATAATTCCTGCTACGATTTCCGGGCGGCGATACCTGGAACCTATGGATCTTGGGGGGGCCTCAGAACGACGTTTACTTCCAAAGCAGGGCATGGTAGTCATGCCTGCCGTGTTAGATAAAACGCAACCACTTGAATCTCATGTGCTAATTTGATGGGTAGCAATTCCACCCGTCCAAGCCCGGCCTTTTCAATAAGACATCCTTGAAAATTCGGCGAAAGCAAAGGCGCAAGGCCTGACAACCATATCCGCAGAAAGACTACATATGACCAGTTTCAAGCAACTCAAGTTGATCGATCCCTTGCTGCGCGCGGTAGCGCAGGAAAACTACCAACAACCCACCCCGATCCAGGCCCAATCCATTCCCCTGCTGCTGGCCGGCCGGGATATCCTGGGATGTGCCCAAACCGGCACCGGAAAAACCGCGGCCTTTGCCCTACCCTTGCTGCAATTGCTGACCCAAAGCAACGCCGCCCAGGGCAAGCCGGCAATCCGCGTCCTGGTGCTGTCCCCCACCAGGGAGCTGGCGGCCCAGATCGAAGAGAGCTTCGGGGCCTATGCGCGTTACCTGAAACTGCGCCACCTGGTGATCTTCGGTGGGGTCAAGCAGAATCCCCAGGTTACCGCCCTGCGCCGGGGTGTTCACATCCTGGTGGCCACCCCCGGCCGGCTGTTGGACCTGGTGGGTCAGGGCTACATTCACCTGGGCCAGGTGCAATTTTTTGTGCTGGACGAGGCCGATCGCATGCTGGACATGGGTTTTATCCACGATATCCGCAAGGTCATAAAACTCCTGCCCGAGAAGAGACAAAACCTGCTGTTTTCGGCAACGCTGCCCCCGGACATCACCCGGCTGGCCGGGTCGTTCCTCAGTAATCCCGCCCGGGTGGAAGTCAGCCCACCGTCCTCCACCGTGGACCAGATCGAACAACGGGTGATGTTCGTGGATCGCCGGGACAAGCCCAGTCTCTTGATTGAGCAACTCTCCCAACCCAGCATGGCCCGGGTGCTGATTTTTACCCGAACCAAGCACGGCGCCAATCGCCTGGTCAAGCAACTCAACAAGGCCAGGATCCCGGCTGCCGCGATTCACGGCAACAAGTCCCAGAACGTCCGGCGCAGGGCACTGGCCGGATTTCACTCGGGAGAAATCAGCATCCTGGTGGCCACCGACTTGGCTTCGCGGGGCATAGACGTCGAAAACATCAGCCACGTATTCAACTTTGATCTGCCCCACGAGCCAGAAGTATACATACACCGCATCGGCCGCACCGGCCGCGCGGGCCTCAGCGGAGTGGCCATCTCTTTTTGCGATGCAAGCGAAACCGCGGATCTGAGGAGCATCGAGCGGCTCATCGGCAACGAAATTCCGGTGTATACGGAGCATGCCTGGCACAGCTCCGATGCCATGACCGCGGTTTCTGTTCCAGCGCCGGCCGGCCATAAGCCCCGATCCCGGCGCCGCAGCAAGCCGGGCAGACCCCCGTCAAAAGCAAGGCCTCGCCCCAAGCCCACACCAGCGCCCAAACCAGGCCGTCAAGCCGGAGAACCGGCCCGCGAGTCTCGGAAAAAACCTGCCAGCCCACGCCGTCGCCGGTGGCGGCGCTCATCTGGAAACCAGCGCAACAACCAATAGGGTATCCGTCAATCATTACCCGCTGACGGTTGCAATCTCGTGCGACACCGCGGATAGCGACGGCCAGATAGCCACGTTGTCACGCCCGTTTTTGCAACATTGGGGTGAACGGTCTTTTGGTCAGCCATTTGGTCTTCCTCCATGCTCTTCGTTATCAAACCGTCGTACCAAGAGGGCGATTCCGATCAGCAGGATGGGGGAGGTGCCGACCAGGATGAGGATGATTCCCAGGGCGGTGCTGACGTGCTGGATGAGCAGGACGCCCCCGGCGAAGATGGCGGCGATCAGGATGAACAGGATCAAGGCCTTCATGGCGACGGCCTGGAGAATACCTCATTTCGGAATGTGTCGCAAATGACGCGGACGGTGTCCGTGGGTTCACCAAAGGGGCACCTAAAGGGGGACCGGGTAGCTATAATCGTCTTTAATTACTGGGTTTTTCCGTCTGATGGGGATTGGCATCGTGGTTGCTTATGGATAGTGCCACAGGTTATGATGCGCACTCGGCTGATTTTTGAAATTCAAGCCAAGGGAGTTGACCATGTTATTGTCGCCTGCCGTCTTGCCCCTGGTTTTGCTTCTCACAGCCAACGTCAACCCGGCCGCGGTCCCGTCCCAGGGGAAGCAAGCCTCGATTATCACGATTGAAAAGCCCGGCATGTACCGGATCACCGCCGAGAGCCCGGGGGGGACCCGGTGCGAGATTGTCGATCACCTCCGCGGACCCTTCTCGTGGTCCGGGGCGGAGGGCCGCAGCAATTGCAAGCTGGATCTGCTGCTGGACGCGGGGGTCTACAAGCTGCGGCTGCGATCGCCGAAGAAGGGCAAGGGCCAGGTCAAGATCCAGGCCAAGCCCTTCGAGGAGATCAACCAAAAGCCCGTCCGGATCGAGGACGGCCGGTCGGTCGAGCAGAGCATGCGTCCCGGGCAGCAGGCCAGCTACTGGATCCGGGTGCCCAAGCGGCGCTGGACTACCCTGCGGGTCATGGGGCGCACCGCGGGCGATGTGCGCTTGTGGCGGGACGGGCAGTGGGTGGAGGAGATCCAGGCCAACCGGGGCGAGCTCATGCCCAAAGACGGGCAGCCCATCTATGAATGGCACGTAAGCGGCCTTCTGGAGGCGGGGGACTACCTGCTTACCGCTTACGGGGCCAATCCCAAGAAGTGGACCCAGGGCAAGCAGCGGGATTTTCTTTTCGTGGCCAACGGGTTTCCCCAAGGTCCCCCGGACCGGGCGGTGGCCTTCTCGCTGCCGCCCTGGGGCAAGGTCGCCTACCAGGTTCCCAAGGGGAGGCTGGTGGCCTTTTTGTCTCTGGACCAGGCGCAGAAGACCGAGACCCGGGTCCAGGTCGCGCGGCTGGTCGGCGATGAGGGTGTCCAGATGGGCGCCTACGGCGGTGCCGGGCGGATTGTGCCCAAGGCGCTGATTCCCACCTGCTCGGCTTCTTCGAACTACGAGTCCCGCCACGTCATCCAGGTCGCCGGTTCCCCCGGCACCACCGGGACGATCGAGTGGGGAGTCTGGTCTGACAACTATTATCTCCTGGACGGTTCCTACACCTCCGCCCGGGAGACGCTCGCCTTTGGTGGGCCCGCCGGCGGGGACTTCCTGGTGGCCGTCCACGATGTGCCCGCGGACATCGATGCGGCCCCGCTCTCCTGCCGGCTGGATTCCTGGAAGGACGTCCGCCGCCATTTATCCATCCAGGATTACCTGAAGGTCGGTCGCGACCGGGCCTACCGGCGGGCTTTCAACTACAACGGGCGCGAGGAGACCATCTGGTTCCAGGTTACCGACGCGGGCGTCTACGCCGTGTCCACCCGGGGTGATCTCAAGAACCGCTGCGTTCTGTACGAGCTGGACCGGGGCCGGCACGAGCTGGTCAAGGACACCGACCCGGGCGCCAAGGAGTGCCGCATCCAGCGGCACCTCTCCCCGGGCTACTACGAGCTTAAGATCTACCGCGGACGGGAGGGGATCGAGAACCTGACCATAGCCCAGGCCGCGAGCCGGCCCGGCGTCAGAAACGTAACCAAGAACTCCTGCATGATCCCTTCGGTTCGCCTGGAGAACCAGGGCCGCTACAAGCTCTTGCTCAACCGGGCGGGCGATGTTACCGCGCGCGGGCTGGTACTGAGATCTCTTCCCCTAAAGCTCGAGCGACCGCTTCCGGTCGTCCTCGACGCCGGGGAGCAGGTGGAGTTTCCCGTCGCCCCCGGCGGAGAGGTGCTGATCCGCTCCGCGGGCGGCTCCAAGTTCTCCTGCTCATGGAAGAACGCCTTTGACAATCAGGCGCGCGAGGGGCGCTGTCTTTTGCCGGTCACCAAGGTGAAGATGACTTTAGTGATCAAGAACCCCAATGACGCGGCCATGCTCGTATCCGTCCGCCGGCCCAAGCCGAAAAAACCCCGGTCCGAGCTCCGGGCGCACTCTCCCAAGATCCGCCCGCTCCCCCGCATGTCGGTCAACCGGCCCAAGTTCTTCGATTTCGATCGTTCTCAGTCCCACTCGATGATCTTCGACGTCAAGAAAGCCGGGCTCTACCACGTCACTACTCAGGGTTTGTTGGGCACGGAGTGCCGCATGCGCACGGCCGTCGTTCCCCGGCTGGTCTCCGACACCGGCTCCGGCCGCGGGCGCAACTGTCTGATCGCCAAGTTCCTCCGGCCGGGCCGCTACCTGCTGAGTGTGAAGACTACCGGCCGCAGCAAGGGCCGGGCCGCGGTGCTGCTCTCCAAGCAGACGGTGAGAAAGGCCCGGGGACTCAAAAAGGAAGGGGAGGTTTTCTTCACCGTGGCCGCCAACGAGCTGATCCGCCAGGATCTGGCGGTCAAGCAGCCCGGCAAGCACCGCATCCGCACCGGCGGGCAGGGCGTGTCCCTGCAGTGCCGCCTGGACGACCGGCAGGGCTGGCCGTTGATCCAGGTCCCGGCCGGTTGCACCCAGACGCTGGAGCTCGATCGCGGCACTTACCGTTGGACCCAGCTTCCACTGACGGTCGAGAGCATGCGCCGCACCCAGCTAGAGAAGGTACGCCGGCCCCTGGTACTGCGCGGCGAGCGCAAGCACAGCATCCGGCTGAACACCTGGTACGACTCGGAGCTTTCAAAGGATGGGAAGGACGAGTTTGTCTTCACCCTGCGGGCGGACCTGGACGTTTCGGTCTCCCTCAACCAGGGAATGCAGGGGCGCCTGTACCGCATCGGGGAGAAGTCGAAAGAGCTGGTCGATCCCATTCCTCCCAATCGGGGCGCCGTGCCGGTGAAGCTGGTCGCCGGGCGCTACCTCCTGCGGACCGAGCACAGCCGCGCGGATGTGGGCATCGGCTACTGCCTGCACATCAAAAGCAGTTTCCTGGCCCCGGGGCTTGGGAAGGATCTCCAGGTTCCCTCCGCGGTCGGGCTGCGCATTCCCAAAGACTCGGTGCTGCGGCTGAAGACCACCGGCGAGTGCGACGTGCGCTGCCGCCTGTTCGGCCCGGACGGCGTGTTGGTGGCCGAGAGTGGCTCCCACGGCGCCGACTGGAACTGCCTGATCGCAACACCGCTTTCAAAGGGGGACTACCGCTTGGTTCTGGAGGCGGAGAACACCATCCGCGGCCACACCCACGTATCCGTGGCCGCCACCGAAACCCAGTACACCGACGAGCTGAAAGACGACCGGCTGTACCGGCCCAGCGGCAAGGTCCTGATTGCCAAGGTGCCCCGGGCCGCCCCGGGCGAGATCTTGGAGCTGGATTTCAAATCCAAGCTGACCTTCTCCTGTGCTCTGGAGGAAGAGGGCGGGGGCATCATAAGCCACCGCGAGGACGTCCGCCGCTGCCTGTTTTTGGTGAACCCCAAGGGCAAGCGCTACCAGGTCCACCTGTGGTCGAAGAACTGGTTTGCCAAAATCCGCTCCCACGCGGCCGCGCGCAAGATCGTGGCGCTTTCCGGCAAGACCATCCCCAGAGGAAAGGCCGCGCTCACCTCCATCCCGCGCGCGGGGCGCTACCAGACGGCCAAGGAAGTGTGGTGCCTGCCGGAGGCCGAAGACGGCCTGATGCGCTGGTGCGGGCCGGAGGCCTCCCTGGAGCCCGTCGTCACGATCTTTACCACCGCCGGACCCAAGAACAAAACGACGCTGAAACTCGATGAGAAAGTGTTCCCGGTGGATCGGGAGACGCGGGAGACCGTGTCTCTCGGAGACCGGCAGCAGATCGCCAGGCAGAAGTCCAAGGGACCGGCGCTGCACTTGCTGCGCGTGGAGCTGCCCCCCGGCGAGCCGGTCGCACCGGCTTGCCGCATCGAGGGAGGTATCCATGAGCTTTCCGACCGGGTCTGCCTGGCCGCCAGCGCGCCCACCCGGGAGTCGCTGTCGCGCATCTGGGTGCCCTCGCGGCGCCCCTTCCGCTCGGAGGTCACCCGCCACTCCGCCCGCGTGCCCAAGAAGGGCGTCGCGCTAAAGCCGGGGATCCGGCGCCTGGTGTGGCGGGGCGCGGTGGTTCGGTTGGCTATACCCAAGGAGCCCTGCCGTATCGAGCTTACCCTGCCGCACGACGGCTGGGCGGTGCAGACCGACGCGGGCGGGGCCGTCGTGGATCTGTGCGCACCCCGGGGTCGGCTGTATCAATGCGTCCTGGGAGGATCGGGGGGCGAGGTGTTCGTCGCCTCCAACGCCGAGCGGCGTGCCACTGTCCGGGTGATCGTCGAGCGGCAAAAACCTTTGAAGAAGATCGTCCGGACGCTATTCGAAGAGGTTCCCCGGGGAAGGGGCCGGGTGCGCCTGGAGGTCCCCGCAGCCGATGCCGCCCGTAAGCTCGTCGTCGAGGGAGCCGAGCGCTGCGTCATTGCCACCGGCACCGGCGCGAGGATGAGCGGGTGCCGGGGCACGTTGCCCGCGGGCCAGAGCGCCGAGGTCATGCTGTTTTTCGACAAAAAACCACTGCGCGTGCTGGTGTACGCGGAGGGGCAGGACAAACCGGCCTTATGGAACCGGCAGTCGGGCGGCGGGCCCGGCCCGTCTCCCCTGCTTGCGCCGGGACGGACGCTTCAACTGGACGGCACGTTCAAGGACGCCAATCTGGTCCTTGAAAAGAGCGCCGTGGTCCGGCTGCACAGCGACTCCGGCGTGTGCGCACTGGCCGGTGCCAAGGGGTTTCTTCTGGTGACGGGCATGGGCGCCGGTTGTGACGTCTACCGGCTCCTGGATCCCGGAAGCTACCGCTTCATGGTTCGCTCCTTTGCCGACGAGCCTCTCTCCGGGAGCCTGGGCTGGACCGCCGAGCCGGTGAAGGCGTTGCAGGAGGGCGTCGGCGCTCAGTATTGGCTGGCACCGGGCGAGTCCCGCATTTTCCGCTTCGAAACCGAGTCGGAAGGTGAGATCGGCCTGGGTTTGCAAGTGGCGGCCGACACCCTCCGCTGCACCATCACCGACACCAGTCACAATATCCTGGGCGAAGGTTGCCAGCAGTTCTTGGAGGTAGATAAGAGCGTCTACCTCCTGCACGTCAGCGTGCCCGGGGAAGGCCGCCCGGCCAAGTTCCGCCCGGTTATCCTGGGCCTTTCCGGATCGAAGATGGGTGTTCCCGAGGAATACCTGCGTGACTTTTTCCGCCGGATCGGAGGGAGACCATGAAAGCCCGCATGCCAATCGTAATCGTTGTCGCTGCGCTTCTGTTTACTCCGTTGGTCCTCTCCCAGGACTACCGCGCCGCGGACGAGGGTCAGCGGCCGGCCGGATCGGCCACCGTCATCTTGCCCGATAAGTTCCTGCGCGGGTTCGACCCGGTTACGGTGTACTTCTCCTCTAACCAGGGGCCGGGCAAGCAAACCGCGGACGAGGGCCCTAAGATCCTAAAGATTAAACCCGGTTGGCCCGGGGCCTGGTTCTGGCTCGACCGCAAGACCCTGCAGTTTCGTCCGGCCGAGCCCTGGCCGGCGCTGCGGCGCTTTGCAGTCGCGGCGAAAGGAAAGAACCGGGTGCTCACCACCATGATGTCGGCGCCTGCGAAGATGTCGCCGGCCTCGGGCAGCAATAATTTAAAGCCTTTCAGGACCTTCACGCTCACCTTTCCCCAGGCGCTGCCGATTCGTTACTTAAAAAAGATGATCAACCTGGAGATCGCCGAGCTCCCGGGCCTTTCGAGCTCGGCCCGCTACCGGGTGAAGGATTGGAACATCGCCCGGTTGCCCCGGCGCTCCCACCGGGACGCCGGCGTCTACGCCGTCACTCTGGACCGCGAGGTTCCCGAGGGCCGGCAGTTGCAGGTGAAGATCTCGCTGGCGCTAGGCGACGAGGGGAAGGTCCTGTGGACCGGGCGCCTGTCCGTGCGCCCGCCCTTCCGGCTCGAGTCGGTTGGCTGCGCGGGCATGCACATGCCCATCCACGGGGACGTGAAGGTCCCCGTGGAGATGGCTCTCGCCTGCGGCCACCACGGGGAGACGCCCCGGCTGGTCTTTACCGCGCCGGTGTCGAGTCTCACCCTCACTGCGCTGAAGAAGCTGGTCAAGCTGGAGCCGGCGGTCCGCGGCCTCGGCCTCCAGAGCCACGGGCGGCGGATCGCGGTGTCGGACAGGATCTAGCCC
>JAUXGL010000180.1 GCA_030622135.1 Deltaproteobacteria bacterium | reverse complement strand
TGGGAAAAGGCATGGGCTTCAACCTGATGACCGGTATTGAATTCAAGCTATTCGGCGGCCTGCTTGTCGGCGCGGGGTATGACCTGATCAAGTTGTTCATCAACGATGAGAACCTGGAAAACACGTCGGACAGCTATACGAGTTTCTTTATCCGGGTGGGATGGGGCCACCGCTGACGGAGCACGCCGATTTCCATCAACAAGTGACTACTGGTAGATTATATAGTTAGACGGATCGAGGCTGCCGGGGAAGAACTCAATCATGGCGTTGGAGCCTTCGAGTAGCATGAAGATCCGGTCGTCTCCCGGGTTGCCGGCCTCCAGATCGTCGTCCAGATCGATGGAGACCAGCGAGCCGGAGAGGCCCGCCTGGATTCGGGGACTGAACGAGGCCCGGGTGAAGCCGTCCTCGCTGTTGAATCCCCAAGCCATCCCCCGCTTGAGCCGCGGGCAGGGCTCCTGGGTGTCGGGATTGACGGCGGGGGGCGCATACATGCTCAGGGCGATGCGGCCGTTGCCGTAGACGGGCGGATCGGGAGCCTCCCCGGTGTTCTCCACCATGGTGAGCCGATCCATGAAGCCGCTGTCCGAGCCCCAGACGATCCAGGCGTCTCCCGCATGAACGCTGTAGCGCAGCGCCTCGGCCCAGCAAACTTCCGGATCCATGCCCTCCACCGGCTCCAAGTCGAGGGCATTATCTTCCACCGCCCCCACCACGAACTCGTACTGCACCTTTTCGGCTTCGTCTTCGCCGGAGCGGGGTCGGCAGGGATGATCGCCGGCAGAATCGTCTGTGAAAGTCGGATCGACTACGATCTCCAAGATATCGCCGGGCCGCACTTTGGACTTGTCGATGAAGCTCAGGCCGTAGCGGTCATCCTCCAGTCGCCAACCGGCGAAGCGCCCGCTGGTGGACACGCCGGTCCCCGGAAGAATTCCCTCCCACTCGATGAGCCAGCTCTCGTTCCGGGTCGCTCCCGGCTTGACCCACACGCCGTGATAGATCCGCCACAACTCCCCGTCGATCTCGCGTTCCTGGGGCTCATCCACGGTGTGCGTTACTTCACTCTCCGCAATCTGTGGATAGCATTTGTCCCATTCCTCCAAAACCACCGCGTTGCCGTCGACTGCGAAGATGGGAGCGCTGGAAGTCGAGGGTCCGGCAAAGGGGTAGATGTCGACTATGCGATGGTTCTCGGCGTCGATGATGTAGACGTTTCCGTTCAGGTCCGATACGTAGGCGAAGGTCTTTACCACGGTTTCCTCATAGTCCGGATCCTGCAAGCGGATCTCTTCTAGCTCCGCCTTGGTGTGCAACTCGGTGGTGTATTCACGAACCACGCCGACGTCATCGAATATGAAGATGGGCACACCCTGGGAAAACGTCAGCGAACGGGGAACGCCCGACAGCCGGAAATCGTTTTCATCCCCCCCGCGCGGGTCTTTGGCGTCGACACGCACATCTCCGGGCGAGCGCTTCATCCTCATGGCCACGTCGATCAGAGAGATGCGTCCGTCGTCGATGCGAATGGCATAAAGAACCGAGTCGTCCGGGGACAAGAAAATCCGCCGGGTGGGTCCACCCACCGGGATCCGATCCTCGGGGAGCATGGTGGCGGTGTCGATCACGATGACGCTGTCGGATGCTTCGTCGGCCGCGAACAGGGTCGCCCCGTCCTCGGTCAGCGCCAGGCCCGAAGGTTGCCCGTCCACGTCGATGAGACCTACCAGTTCCATCCGCTGGTGGTTTCCGGGGTGCACTTCCGGGTATGTGAAGTTAAGAACCGCGATCTGACCGACACCGGCCAGGCTTACGTATACGGGCAGCGGCTGTTCGGGGTCCCGCTCGGCACCCGTCCGACTCAACGTAACGATGTCCTCGGGTTGCACCCCCTGCGCGGTGCCGAGCGCCACCCGGCTGACTCCGGCCCGGCAGCGGGCGTTGGCGTAAGAGATAGGCTGATCGTCGGCGTCCCGGCAAGGGCCGCAGAACGAAGTGCAGGAGTCCCAGTCCGTGTCCACTTCCACCAGGCGGTTGGGCGCCAGGTTGACCACCGAGACGTCTTCGGACAGTGCGTTGACCACGAAGGCAAACTCCTCGTGAGGGTCGAGGACCAGGCTGCAAGGGTACCGGCCAACCGGAATGCTGAGGGGAAATAGAGGATTGGCGGCCTTGAAGAAAGCGCGCCCCTCCACCTCGAAGATCTTCAGATCGTCCGCCAGCGAGTTGGCCAACAGCAGCAGGTGCTTCGCCTGGGTGGTCTGCTCACATCCGGGGACGCTCTGTGGGCAGCCCTTGAAAACCTCCAGGTCCGCCGGGCCGCTGAGTCGGCCGGTTATGGCGGGCTTGGGCTCCTCGCAGGCCGTCAGAGCCAGCACCGACAACAAAATAAATTTGAATATCCGCTTAGTCATCCCTAGGCTTTCCTATCCGGGCAACCACTTCCATGAAGTCCGTGGACTCGGGATCCACGTCCACCACCGCCACCACGTCTTCCTCGAAGCAGGAGATCAGCGCCCAGTGCAAATCATCTTCGGCCAGGTCGTAGAAGTCTATGTCGAACGGACCCCGGCAGATGTCCTCGCGTATATCCACCAGACGCCGGGTCCGCGTGTCTGCCACGTAGACGGCATCATCTTGAGCACAGGTGGCAAACATGAAATCGCCGTGGGTCCGAACCCGCGAAGGGTTGTTTCCTAAAACCACCTGCCCAAGATAGCTGTTTTGGGGAAGTCCGTTCTCGCCGGGAGTAGTGTCTAAAAACACCAACATGTCCGGGTTGCGTACGATCACTCCGACGGTCAATCCGTCGGCGGCAAAGTCTACCCCGCGGGTTTCGCTTCCCAGGACCGTATGGAACAGGTCCAGGTTGTAGACCGGCGCATCCTCGGCCATGGTCGGGTCGAAGTAGTGAATCGGGTTGAAGCTTACCTCGGCAACCCGGCTGGTTGCATACACGTGACCGGTAACCGGCGACCGGGCCAAATCGTTGGTGCCCAACGCGCCGGTGTTGAGCGTGTAAGCCACCCGGGGAATATCCACATACTCGACCCGGGGGGGATCGCCGGTAACGGAGCGCGCGGGTATCTGTACCGCCGAAATGCTCCCGTCCCGCAGGAAGGTCACGTAGGCGGTCGTTCCCCCGTCCGGGTCTTCAACGAAAAGAACGTCGAATGGATCGTCCCGGCTGAAAGCCACCACGTTTCCGCTCCCGTCGCAAGAGGGGAAAGACCCGGCCGGGCGATCCCGGCGCGACCAGCACAAGAGATCCAGCGTGTTGTTGTTGTTGCCGTCCACTCCCACCGCCAGATCCACGAGCACCAACTCATTCCGGCCCCGCACGGCCACGGCGGCCAGGCCGCCCTCCGGCGTGGCATGCAGCGCGATACCGGCGCCAAAGTCACCCAACCCGATCCCCCGATCCCCCTGGATTAAATCCCGATTGTACTCGTCCACCTCACCGACCGGCTCCCCCAAGACCCGGGCGGCTAGCTTGTTCAGATCGACGACCTGCAGCGTACCTGCCTGGCGGGACAGGTTGAAGTTGGAGTTAACCACCAGGGCAAAGCCCGCATGGGGGTGAACCGCCAGGCCCACGGGAAAATGGAACCCGTCCTTGTCCGGAGCCCTGCCGGCGGCCAGGTCTCCGCAGGCAGACAGCAGGAAGCCAACCGCCAATACGACGGTTACCAAACCGGGTTGAACCCTTTTGCTCACTTGCGCCTCCTGGTCTCGGCGGTTTTTGCCGCCCTCGATCGCTTTTTGATCGAGGGTCGCCCACGCTTCCTGTCGGGCTTTTTCACTGCTTTTTTGGCCTTCTTGGTCTTCTTCGCTACTTTCTTAGTCTTCTTGGGCTTCTCCACTACTTTCTTGGTCTTCTTGAGCTTTTTCGTAGTTTTCTTCTCCTTCTTTGTAACCTTTTTAGCCGGCTTTTTCTTCCCTTTTTTCTCGGTTACTTTCTTCTTGGTTTTCTTGGTCTTGGCAGGCTTGGTCTTCGCCGCTATGGCGGCTTGGGCTGCCGCCAGGCGGGCGATGGAGACGCGGAAGGGAGAGCAAGATACGTAGTCGAGGCCAATCTTATGACAGAAATGGATGGTCCTGGGATCGCCCCCGTGCTCTCCGCAGATTCCCACCTTCAAGTCCTTTCGGGTCTTGCGGCCGAGCTTGAGCCCTATCTCCATCAACTGGCCCACCCCGTCCTCATCGACCGTCTGGAATGGATCGGAATCCAGGATGCCCTCCTGCTGGTAGTGGGTCAAAAACACCTGGGCGTCGTCCCGGCTGAGCCCGAAGGTGGTCTGGGTGAGATCGTTGGTGCCGTAAGAGAAAAATTCGGCCACGTTGGCAATCTGATCGGCGGTGAGTGCCGCCCGGGGAAGCTCGATCATCGTCCCCACCAGATAAGGGATCTCCCCGTTCTGCTCTTGGGCCACCTCTGAAGCCACCCGGCCGACCACCTCGGCCTGGTGGAACAGCTCGTTCACGTGACCCACCAGCGGGATCATGATCTCCGGGTGCGGAGTGAGCCCGCTTTCCTTCTGGGCCTCCGCCGCGGCCTCCAGGATGGCCCGGGTTTGCATGGCGGTAATCTCCGGGTAGGAGACGCCCAACCGGCACCCGCGATGGCCCAGCATGGGATTGGTTTCGTGCAGGCTGTCCACCTTCTCCCGCAGCTTGTCCTCGGTCACTTCCATGCCGGCGGCCAGCTCGCGAATCTCCAGGTCGGTGTGGGGCAAGAACTCGTGCAGGGGCGGATCCAGCATGCGGATGGTCACCGGGCGTTCGCCCATGGCCAAGAAGAGCCCCTTGAAGTCCTCCCGCTGCAAGGGCAACAGCCGCAAAAGCGCTTTCTCGCGCTCCGCCTGGTTCTCGGCCAGGATCATCTTGCGCATGGGCTCGATCTTTCCCTCGCCGAAGAACATGTGCTCCGTCCGGCACAGGCCGATGCCCTCCGCTCCGAAGGCCACCGCCTGCTCGGCCTGGTCGGGCTGATCCGCGTTAGTGCGGACACCCAACTTCCTGAACCGATCCGCCCAGGTCATGAGCTTTTCATATTGCTGGTAGACAATGGATCGATCCGCCGGCAGCGTCTTTTCCACCAGCACTTGCAGGACCTCGGAGGGCTTGGTTCGCAACTTCCCCAAGATGACTTCCCCGGTAGTGCCATCGAGTGACAACCAGTCCCCCTCGTTGACGGTCAGGCCCTTCACCCGCATGCTATGGGTCTTGTAGTCGATCCTCAGCGTCTCGCAGCCGGCCACGCAGACCTTGCCCATCTGCCGAGCCACCAGGGCAGCGTGAGAGGTCATCCCGCCCCGGGCGGTCAAGATGCCGTTGGCCGCGTTCATGCCCCGGATATCATCGGGGGACGTCTCGATACGAACCAGCAAAACTTCCTCGCCCCGGCTCGCCCAGGCCTCGGCGTCCTCGGCGTTGAAAACCACCCGCCCGGAGGCAGCCCCCGGTCCGGCGGCCAGGCCCTTGGCCAGCAGACGTCCATGCTCCAGCGCCTCGCGCTGGTCTTCGGCGTCAAAGACCGGGCGCATCAGTTGGTTCATGGCATCCGGCGGAATCCTGGAGATGGCCTCCTTCTCGTCGATCAACCCCTCGGTCACCAGGTCCACGGCAATGCGGATGGCGGCGAAACCGGTCCGCTTACCCGAACGGGTCTGCAGCATCCAGAGCTTGCCCTTCTGGATGGTGAACTCCATGTCCTGCAAGTCGCCGAAGTGTTTTTCCAGGGTATCGGAATAAGCGTGCAGCTGACTGTAAACCCGGGAGTTCTCGCTCTCCAACTCGGCGATGGGGCGGGGAGTGCGGGTACCGGCCACCACGTCCTCTCCCTGGGCGTTCATCAAGAACTCCCCGTAGAGCAGCTTGTCTCCGGTAGCCGGGTCCCGGGAGAACAGCACGCCGGTTCCGGAGTCTTCGCCCATGTTTCCGAAAACCATGCTTTGCACGTTCACCGCCGTGCCCCATTCGGAGGGAATCCCGTTCAACTCCCGGTAGGCTTCCGCGCGGGGATTGTCCCACGAGGAGAACACCGCGCCGATGGAGCCCCAGAGCTGCTCGTGGGGATCTTCGGGGAAGGCCGCGCCGGTATGTTTCTGGATGGCTTCTTTAAACCGGCCAACCAGGTCCTCGAGATCTTCGGTGCTTAGCTGGGTGTCGGACTCCGCGCCCACTTCCTTCTTCTTGGCCTCCAGGATCTTCTCGAAGGGATCCACGTCCTCTTTGGTAACCGGCTTGAGCCCCAACACCACGTCGCCGTACATTTGGACGAAACGCCGGTAGGCGTCGTAGGCAAAGCGGGGGTTTTGGGTCCTCGCCGCCAAGCCCAGGACGGTAGTGTCGTTCAGGCCCAGGTTGAGCACCGTGTCCATCATTCCCGGCATGCTCACCCGCGCGCCCGAGCGAACCGAGATCAGCAGGGGATTCCTGGCGTCGCCGAACCGGGCGCCCATCATCTTCTCCACTTTTTTCAGCGCCGCGGCCACGGCCTTCAAAAGCCCCGGGGGAAACTTCTTTCCCCGGTTGTAGTACTCGGTGCAAACATCGGTGGTGATGGTAAAACCCGACGGCACGGGGATCCCCAGCCGATCCATCTCGGCCAGGCCCGCGCCCTTGCCACCCAGCAAGTTCCGCATGACGGCTTTGCCTTCGGCCCGCTTTCCCCCGAAGAAGTACACCAGTTTGGAAGTGGTCATCTCTATCCTCCGTTCTGCCGGTCAGGTCTTCAACTGAAGCCGGGTGAAATCCGCAATTCGGCCGAACAACGCTCCGATCCGGTACAGCAACGCCTTGCGGTTGGCTTGCCTTTCCGGATCATCGGGATCGTTGACCAGGACTTTGTCGAAAAAACGGTCCACCGGCCCGCGCAGTTCCCCGGCCAAGAGGGCCAGGGCTCCCGGGAAATCCATCGAGGAAACCCGTTCTTCGAACGCCGGCGCCACGGACAGGTACACCCTGTGCAGATCGATCTCTTCCGCCTGGTTGAAGAGGGATTCTTCCAACCGGCCACCGTCGAAATCCGAGATGATGTTGGCGGCCCGCTTGAAGGCAATCGCCAGATCGCAAAAGGCCGGCTGTTTGGCGAACTCGCCGAGCGCACGCACCCGCAGGGCCGTTTCGACCATGTCGTCCATGCCCGCCGAGAGAACCGCGTCCACCACGTCGGTGGGTGCGTCATCGGCAAAGCGCTGTCTCAGCCTCCCGGCGAAAAAGGCCAGCAGCTCTTCGACGAGCTCCTCCTCGAAAGGCTCCACCTTCTCGATGGCCTTCGGCTCGGTCTTTTTTTTCTTGGCTCGCTTTTCTTCCTTCTTCCGGGCCTGGCGCAGCCGGACGGTTTCCACTCGGTCCCGGACGCCGGTCACCGCCCTTGCAAGCATCCAGCGTAACGAGAGGCGATAACCCCGGGTCAACACTATGGCTATCACCCCCAGGCACTGTCGCCGCAATGCGTAGGGATCCGCGGTTCCGGTAGCCTTCAATCCCACGCCGAAGCACCCGGCCAGCGTATCCAGGCGATCGGCCAGAGCCACCATGGCGCCCTCGTCCTGCTCCGGGACGGCATCGCCGGAAAACCGGGGCCGGTAGTGCTCCCGCACCGCCCGGGCCACCGACGGGTGTTCCCCGGCATGCTCCGCGTAGACTCCGCCCATTACCCCCTGCAACTCGGGAAACTCGCCAACCATCCCGGTGAGCAGATCCGTCTTGGACAGCAGCGCCGCCCGGATCACCCGCCAACCGAACTGCTCCTTGGGGTTTTCGATTTCGCTTGTCTTCACGGTCAACGCGTCGATGATCCGGATCTCATTGGCCCACTCCCCCAGTCCCGCGTGGACGGCCAGCGACACCGCCAGGTTGGCCACCCGGTGGACCTTGTCGTAGTAAGATCCCAGGTCGGCCTGGAAGGTCATTTCCTGGAGCCGGGAAACCCGATCGGCGGGTGGAGTCTTTCGGTCGACATCAAAGAAGAAACCGGCGTCGGAGAGCCGGGCGATCAGCACGCGCTCGTTGCCGTGGCGAACCAGCGCGGGATCGCCGACCTTGGTGTTACCCACGGCCACGAAGGCGCAGAGCAGCCGGCCGTCTTCACTCTCGATTGAGAAGTAGCGCTGGTGATTGCGCATGGCCGCCACCAGCACTTCGCGGGGCAAGTCGAGAAACTTCTTATCGAAGCGGCCCAGCACCGGCACGGGCATCTCGGTGAGGAAGGTAACTTCCTGCTCCAGCCCGGGGTCTTCGAGCAAGCGCCCGCCGGCTTGCCGAGCCAGGCGACGGGACGCTTCCATCAAAAGCTGCCGCCGGGACTGGGGATCCACCACCACGTCCCGTTTCAAAAGGGCCTGCGGGTACGACCCGATGCTCTCGACCTCGAAGGGCTCCGGAGCGGTGAAGCGGTGCCCGCGGGATTGGCGACCGCTCTCGACTCCCGCGAACGAAAACGGCAGGACTTCCCCGTCCAGCCGGGCCAGGATCCAATGAACCGGCCGGACGAAAAGATGCTCTCCATCTCCCCAGCGCATGGTTTTTTCGAAAGGCAGGCATCCGAGCAGATCCGCGAGAAGCCCGGGCAAGACCTCTTGGGCTGCTTGGCCCCGGATGGATCTACGTATGGCGACGACCTTCCCCTTCTCCGTATCGATCCGCAAGAGATCGGCTAGGTCCACTCCCTTGCTTTTGGCGAACCCCAGGCAGGCCTTGGTGGGATTGCCCTCCCAGTCGAAGGCCACCTCCACGCGGGGCCCCGACACCTGCTCGTCCAGATCCTCCTGGCGCTCCTGTAGATTGGAGGCCAGTAGGACCAACCGGCGGGGTGTTCCCATGCTGCGGACGATCAAGCCATCGCCGTCGAGGCGGGCGTCGGCCAAGCGCTTTTTGAAACCCTTTTCGAGCGCAGCACACGCCGGCGGGATGAATCGCGCCGGGATCTCTTCGCATCCCACTTCCAGGAGAAGTTCCACTATTTCTTGTACTCCTCGATACTCTTATCCGGTTTCGAGCACCCGGGCGCTTCCTTCGTGTAGACGGGAAGCTCATTCTTGTCCGGTTTGGGCACGTCCACCATGCAGCCGCGCGAGATGGCATACATGATCGCCGCCACGGTAATCAGTATCCCGCCGACCCAGAGAACTCGTTCCACCGCGCCGGAGTGCTCTTCCTCCGCACGGCCCTTGCCGATGAAGCGGGCGCTGATAAGCATGACCACTCCCACCACCAAGAGGATGACGATCTTGCTCTGCAACATACGGCCGACCAAGTCCATTATTCCTGCTTTCCTCCGGAGGAAAGCAACGGCCAGCCCAGGCGCTCCCGCTCAACCAGATACCCCTCGGCACACGCCCGTGCCAGCGCCCGCACCCGCGCGATGTAGGCCTGCCGCTCGGTCACGCTAATGGCCCCGCGAGCGTCTAAGATATTAAACGCGTGTGAGCATTTCAGGCAGTAATCGTACGCCGGAAGGATCTGAGAGCGGCCGCCACCCACACGGACCAGGCGCATGCATTCCCGCTCGTACATGTCGAAGAGCGCGGTGAGCATGTCCGTGTCGGCGGTGTTGAAGTTGTACTCGGAGAACTCCACCTCGTCCTGGTGATGCACCTGCCCATATGAGACCTCCCGGTTCCACTTCAGGTCGTAGACGTTGTCCACGTCCTGCAGGAGCATGGAGAGCCTCTCCAGGCCGTAGGTAAGCTCCACCGACACCGGCTTGAGGTCGATGCCGCCGGCCTGCTGAAAGTAGGTAAACTGGGTGACTTCCAGCCCGTCGATCCACACCTCCCAGCCCACACCCCAGGCCCCCAATGTCGGCGACTCCCAGTCATCCTCCACGAAGCGCACGTCGTGGTTTTTCACATCGATTCCGGTGGCCACAAGCGATTCGAGGTAGACGGCCTGCACGTCGGAAGGAGACGGCTTCAGAATCACCTGGTACTGGTAGAAATGCTGCAGCCGGTTCGGGTTTTCCCCGAATCTACCGTCGGTTGGCCGCCGCGAAGGCTCCACGTAAGCCACTCGCCAGGGCTCCGGCCCCAGGCAACGCAGAAAAGTAGCCGGATGAAACGTCCCGGCCCCTTTCTCCAGATCATAAGGCTGCTGCAACAGACATCCCTGAGACGCCCAG
This sequence comes from Deltaproteobacteria bacterium, assembly GCA_030622135.1. Lineage (GTDB taxonomy): Bacteria > Myxococcota > B64-G9 > B64-G9 > B64-G9 > JAUXGL01. Next base: position 225 of record JAUXGL010000180.1, on the reverse strand, counting down.
TACTCCTGCAGCTTCAATATCAGCTCCTGAAACGTCAAATCCCAACCTCCAAGTCGGCGCAACCTACCATTCGAATTGAGGAATGTCAACGAAACATCCAGGGCCAGGATCTCCCACCCCATTTCCGGTCGATCCCAATCTCCCGCGTAAAAAGAGACACTTACGAGAGGACCACGAGAAAATTATCTCACCAGTATAGTGGCACCGCGTATATTGAGTTCCCCT
>JAUXGL010000136.1 GCA_030622135.1 Deltaproteobacteria bacterium | reverse complement strand
GGGGGGGGGGGGGGGGGGGGGGGCGCAGGCGGTCGCGAGAAGGAGCGGGGCCGCGATCAGCGGAAAAATGCCATGCTTCATTCAATACTCCTTAATAAGTGCCTATTGGCTATAACGCAAACCGGTACCCCAGGCGTGCCGACAGGCCGCCCAGGGTTCCGGTGATTACTTCGCTGCCGGGCCAGGGGGCGTGCATGTAGCCCAACTCCAGCAGGATTCCCCCCGGGCCGAGCAGCAGCTCGATGCCGGCGCGGGCGAAGCCGGCCGGGGCGAAGACAGTCTCGGTCATGGCGGACTGAAAGCCGGTGTTGGTGATTACCCGCGACCAGACCGCCGCGGCCCCGGCGGAGAAGGTCGGGGTCCAGCGGCTGCCGTTTTCAAGGCGGTAGCTCAGGCCCAGGGAGAGGGGTACCGCGTTGACCGACACCTCCAGGCCGTCGCCGCAGCCGCTGGGGCCCTCGGGGCAGGCGGCCTCGATCCGGTTGCCGAACCAGCCGGCTCCGCAAAGCAGAAACAGCGGGCCGGTCAGCCGGTAGCTGCCTTCCACCGAGATGAGCGGGGCGCCGATCCGTTGCAGGTTGTGCTCCATGCCGGCCGCCAACGATAGCCCGAAAGCCTGGGGCGGCGCGCGCAGGCCGACCGTAAGCTCGCCGGACACTCCTCCGGTCGCGGCCGCCCGGATCACCGCGGTGCCCGAGGCGCCGCGGGGGGGGATGTAGGTGCTCTGGAAGTAGGTTCCGGCCAGTCGGGGCGGCTCCACCGCGCCCACCGAGGCGGTCAGGAGCACTCGGGTGTCCTTGACCGGGTTGTAGTTTTTGTCTTTCACCAGGACCACGAAGGTCAGCTTTTTTTCTCCGTCGGTCAGCACCGTGTCGATCACCGACTCCAGCTTGAGTGTATGGGGTGGGCCGGCCGTCAGGGGGATCTCGACGAAGGCTCTGGCCACGCCCAGGCGCACTTCCACCCGGGCCGTGCCGGTTTTTTCCGGGGCGCGGAAGACCGCCTCCGCCCGGGTGCCGGAGAGCGAAACGCTTCCGGGTACGCCGCCGTGGCTGGCGGTTAGCAGCACCTCGGCGGCCCCCGGCGCGCCCTGGGGCCCGAAGGCCCGGATCTCGATCCGGGCCTCGCTTTTTCCGTCGGCGACCACCGAGGGGGGATCCGCGGTGATGGAGAGTGGCGGGGGGGCTCGTAGCTGGATGGCCAGCTTCTGCTCCTGGTTTCCCACCGCGGCCTTGACCTCCATCCGGCCCTCTCCGCCCAGTGGGGCGATCAACTCGGTCTGGTAGCGTCCTCCGCCCAGCTCCTTGACCGCGCCGGTCTGCCCGCTGGAGGCTACGATCGCGACCGGTAGGTTCTCCTGTCCCTGCCCCTGGTCGTCTTTGATGTCGACCGTGATGGTCGCCCTGGACTCGCCGTTCGCGGTCAGGGTTTCGACCGATGACAAAAGCGCGATGCTGATCGCCGATCCCGGCACCAGGCGGAGCTTGAAGGTGCGTTTTCCCCGCCGCGGCCCGAGCAGCTGGGCCTCGATCCTGGCGTGGCCCCCGGTGAGGCTGCGCCTGGGCTTGAAGGTGGCCATCCCGACGCCGCCTCCCGCCGGCGTTACCGGGGAGATCCTTCCCGCCCGGGCGTGCAGCTTGAACCTGGGGTTTCTGATGGCCCGGCCGAAGGGATCGGCGGCGAACAGATACAGGCGCGCGGAGGATATCCCGTCGGCGCGCACCGCCGCGGGGACCGATACCAGACCCAGGCGGGTATAGCGCTTCGATTTTAGCTTGATCTTCCGCTGCTGTTGCTTTCCCCCGGGCAATGCGATCTCCAGGGTTCCCTGGGGGTGTCCCGGCAGGAGCTTGGCGGAGATTTCCACGTTGCCGCGCGAGTCGGCCCGGGCGGGGCCGTACCTGGTCTTGCCGATCTTCAAGGTAACCCGCGCGTTGGGCGCCACCTTGGCTCGAACCTTCCGTTCGGTAAGCAACGCTAGGGCCATGAATCCGGGCGGGCACTTCGGATCCGACACCCGCGCGGAGATGAGGGCCACGTCCGGCTCGCGCTTATAGGGAGGGGTGTAGGTGACCATGAAAGTGCCCGGGCGAATCCTTTTAGGCTTGCCCAGCCTGCCCACGCTGGCGCGCAGCCGGGGGGTCTGCCTGGATCCGCCGACCCGGACGGTCAGCTTGACCTTCTTCTCCTTGCCCAAAACCACCGCGGCGGAGGTAGACTCGACCGTGATGCACGGCGGCCGAGCCGCCGCCGGAAACACCAGGACCATGGCCGGGAAGATAACGAGAATACACGTTTTTTTTAGAACCGAACGCATAATAGCTATCCAACAATACTACCGTATTTGGCGGGAATGAATCAACCTTAGTTCCCAGTTCCCAGTTCCCGGTTTAATTGGTGCACAATTGCGCATGCAAGGGTCTCTTATAACTGGGAACTGGGAACCGGGAACCGGGAACTGAAGTTTTGGAACCGGGAACTGAAGTTATCGAAGGTGTGTCGATTTGTGCAACGCGGGGAAGGTGAGGGCGAAGGTGGTGCCTTTCCCGGGTGTGGATGCGACTGTGATTTTGCCTTTATGGGTCTGAACGATCTTATAGGCGGTGGCCAGGCCCAGCCCCTTGCCTTGCCAGTGTTGCTTGGTGGTGAAGAAGGGCTCGAAGATCCGGTCGAGGTGCTCCGGGGCGATGCCGGCGCCGGTGTCCTGGATCTCGAGCTTGACCACCTCCCCCGCGGTTCCGCCGGCGGTGATGCGGATTGTGCCGCCGGCTGAAGTGGCGTTCTTGGCGTTGGTGATAAACTCGGAGATTACCGTTTCCATCTGGCCGGAGTTGCCGCGGATGGGGGGTAGGTTTTCCGGCACCTCGGCCTCCAGGCGGATGCCCTTGGAGCGCAGCTCGGTCTTTCTCCGATCCAGCAGGTGCATCACCAGGCCGTGGAGATTGACCTTGCCCGCGCCCGACTCGCTGGTCTGGGAGGTTTCCAAGAGCCCGCTGACGATGGCGCGGATGCGCTGGGCCTCGTGCTCGATGTCTCGCAGCATGGCGAAGTCGGGATCGCCCTCGGGATGGCGCGAGAGCAGTAGCTGGGAGCAGCCCAGCACGCCCATGAGCGGGTTGTTGATCTCGTGGGCCACGCCCGCGCCCAGCTCGACGACCGCGGCCATCTTCTTGGCCTGGATTAGCTGTTGCTGGGCTTCTTTCAGCTCGTGGGTGCGCGCGTCCACCCGGTCCTGAAGCTCGGTGTTGAAGCGTTCGATCACCTCGTGCTTTTTTTGTAGCTCCGTGCCCATGTAGTTGAAGGTTTCCGAGAGCTGTCCGATCTCGTCGCGGGAGCGCACGTGGATTTTCTTCTTCAAATTTCCCCCGGCGATGGCCAGCGCTCCGGCGACCAGATCCAGGATGGGTCGGGTGACCCGCCGGGCTATAAACAATCCCAAGAGGCCCGCCAACGAAAGCCCCAGGAGCAGCCAGGTGAGCAGGCGGGTGGCCAGGGTAGTTACCGGCCGCAGCGCCTCGGCCTTGGGTTGGGCCACCACCAGCGCCCAGGGGGTGTTGGGCACCGGCGCCACGGCTCCCATCATGTCGCCCAGCCGGGGATCTTGGTAGTTGGAGACGGCCGCTTGGGCGGTTCCCAGGCGGCCCTCCAGGATCGAGAGCGCGCTCAGATCCTCCCGGCCCACGGCCCGCCGCAGATCGGGGTGGGCCACCAGCCGGCCCTGGGCGTCCACCAGGAAGGCGAACCCGCTCTGCCCCACCCGGAACCGCTCCAGTCGCTTCTGGATCGAGTCGAGTGAAAGCTCTACCGCGAGGGTCATCCCGATATCCCCGGTGCCCATCACCGGCACCAGCAGGGCCAGCATGGGGATGTTCTTGCGCCGAGAGACGTAAACTCCGCTCTGGGCGGCCTTTTGGCTGTTGGGCCGGGTTTTCTTCACGTGTCCGAGGAATTCCCCGAGCTCCAGGTCGTTCATTTCTTCGTGGCTCTGGTACTTGGGCCCGAAGGAGGTACGGTCGTCGACGAAGATGGTCGGCCCCACCTGGTTTCCCGTGGCGTCGAACACCGCCGCCGCGTTGAACCGGTCCGAGAGCAGATACACTCGCTCCAGGCTTTCAGAGACGCTGGACAGGCTCTCGGTATCCACCTCCATGGCCGAAGCCACCAGCTTCAAAGACCGCGCGGTGTTCTGGATATCCCTCCCGACAATCTCCGCCTCCGCCCGCGAAGTCTTCTGCAGAAGCTCCCGGATCCCTTCTTCCACCGCCGTCCGGCTGTTTTCCAGCGCCTGATACCCCGCGATTCCCAACGGCGCGACGGCCACGACCAGCATGGCGAGAATCAATTTATACCGGAGCTTCATCCGGGCACGATTGTACCACCGCTCCGCGGCAGATCAACCGTAGCCATCTGCCCGAGATCCGAATTGATTCACCGGAGAGGATCCGGTACCATCATTCCCATCCAACCGGGAGGGAAGCGGGAGGGAAGAATGATGAACGGATTGACCGGTACCATCCTCGAAGTCGATCTCACCGCCGGCAGCATCGCCAAGGGCAGTATTCCCGAGAAGCTATGGCGCGACTACATCGGCGGCGCCGGCGTGGCCGCCCGGCTGTTTTTCGAAAACGTGGATCCGGCCGTCGATCCCCTCTCTCCCCACAATCCCCTGTACATCATCACCGGCCCCCTGGCCGGCTCGAACATCCCGGGCACCTCGCGTTTCGCCGTCTGCGCCAAGTCTCCGCTTACCTGCATATGGGGTGAATCCACCTGCGGAGGAAACTTCGCCCCCGAGCTGAAGGCGGCCGGCTACGACGCCATCATCATCAAGGGAGCCTCGAAAACCCCCGTCACCCTGGTCATCGAAGACGCCGAAGTCCGCCTCGAAGACGCCGCTTCTTTGTGGGGCCAAGACACCTACGACACAGTGGACGCCATAAAAAAACCGGGAACTAGAAGTTTAGAACCGGGAACTAAAGCATTTAAGGTGTTATGCATCGGCCCGGCCGGGGAGAACCTGGTGAAGTACGCCGCGGTTTGCAACGACAAGCACGACTTCGCCGGGCGTTGCGGGATGGGAGCGGTGATGGGCTCGAAGCAGCTCAAGGCCATCGCTTGCCGCGGAACCGGCAAGATCCAAATCGCCGACAAGCCCGCCCTTTCCGAGTTGCGCAAGCGCATCCACAAGCAGATCCGCGAGTCGGTCCCCGCCCAGAGCATGCGGGAGATGGGAACCGATGCCTCCATGGACCTGGGCATGATGACCGGAGACATTCCCATCAAGAACTGGCGTGTCGGCGAGGACCTGGAGATTTCCGCCGAGATCGGCGGCCCCACCATGACCGAAAGGCACCTGGTAAAGCCCGCCGCCTGCAGCGCCTGTCCCATCGCCTCCAAGCGGGTGATGCGGGTCGACGCGGGCCCCTACCGGACCGGTCCCACCCCCGGCCCCGAGTACGAGACCTGCGCCAGCTTCGGCACCTTGTGTCTCAACCGAGACAGCTCGGCGCTCATCGCCATGAACGAGATGTGCAACCGCTACGGTCTCGACACCATCACCGCCGGCAGCACCATAGCCTTCATGATGGACTGCCATGACCAGGGTATCGTCAGTAAAGACGACCTCGACGGCATCGATCTGACCTGGGGGAACGCCGAAGCCATCATCCGGATCGTCGACAAGATTGCGAAGCGCGAAGGCGTCGGCGATCTGCTGGCCGAAGGCTCTCGTGAAGCCGCCCGCCGAATCGGCAAAGGCGCCCTGGACCTCACCGCCGAGGTCAAGGGCCTGGAGATCCCCATGCACGACCCCCGGGGTTGGCACGGCCTGGGCCTTGCGTACATGACCTCCAACCGCGGCGCCTGCCACAACGCCCACCTGGTCCATCCCATCGAGCAGGGCATAAAGACCTGGATGGACCTGGGCTTCTCCGACAACTACGCTGGTCAATCCGACGCGGGAAAAGGGGAAATGGTCAAAAAGGCTGAAGATTTCGGCGTTCCGTGCAACTCCATCCCCCTGTGCGTCTTCGACATGTGGACCATGGAGTCCCGGGACCCCGTGGACGCTTTAAACGCCGTGGCCGGCTGGACCCTGAGCATGGACGACTATTTAACGATAGGCGCCCGCACCTGGCTATTGAAACGGTCCCTCATTAATATGATGGGTATAACCTCGAAGGATGACCGCCTTCCCAAGAAGGTCCTGACCCCGTTGCCCGATGGCGCCGCCGCCGGCTCGATCCCCGACCACCAAAGGCTGCGCCGCGATTACTATGAAGCTCGGGGCCTGGACGACAACGGGTGGCCTAAACGCGAAATCCTCGATCGGCATGGCTTGAGTGACGTGGCCGACCGGTTGTATTCTATAACCTGAGGAGATGAGGGGGATTTGTTGGTCCCTGGCAGCGGGACGACAAAACCCGTCTATCTCCGTAACCCCTTTTTTCCAATCTTTTTTCCTTGACTTCATTTATCCCAAGGGGTAGTTCATAGTGACTTTTAATGGATGATTATGGCATAGAACAAGAAGGTCGAGTGCATTTTGTAATCCTTTTTAACCAGAGAAGGTAACGGAAGACCAATAATCTTCAAGGAGGAGGACAAATGGACAGTAAGGTACTGAGAGTCATCTGCTCCGCTTTTCTAGCCCTGGCGTTTGCGGCGGTGGCGGGTTGCGGGGACGACGAGGGGTGTCCCAAGGGTCAAGTGATGTGCGACAGCAAGTGCGTCGATCGGCTCACGGACGAAGATCACTGCGGTCAGTGCGGCAACGCCTGTGGCCTGCAAGCTGACTGTGTGGACGGCCAGTGCTCCTGCGTCGCCGGTTACAGCGACTGCAGCGGCCAGTGCGTTAGCCTAAACGACGACGAGGCCAACTGCGGCACTTGTGGCAACGCCTGTGGCGCCGCCGAGGTCTGCGCGAACGGCACTTGCCTCGGTTGCGAAAGCATGGGTCTGACAAATTGCGGCGGTGTCTGCGTGAACACCACCAACGACGAGGCCAACTGTGGTGACTGCGACGTCACCTGCCGCGCCGACCAGGTTTGCTCCAATAGCGCCTGCGCTTGCTTCGGCAGCAAGACCGAGTGCACCGGCGAGTGCGCCGACCTCCAGACCGACGGCAGCCACTGCGGCGAATGCGGCAACGCCTGCACCGGCGGCGATTTGTGCAAGGACGGAGACTGCGTGGGCGGTGGCTGTGGCACCGGCCAGATCGCCTGCGGTGGCGGCTGCATCTATCCCTTGACCGACAATGGTTACTGCGGTGCGTCGGACCCCTGCGACACCAACCCGGGCGCGGTTTGCGACACGGCCAACGGCTTCACCTGCCAGGACGGCACCTGCGCCTGCTTCGTGGGCGAACAGTGCCCGCCCGGCACCGGCCCCTGCACCAACACCCAGACCGACGAGGCCAACTGCGGCGGCTGCGGCGACGCCTGCCGCGCCGACCAGTACTGCAACGCCGGGAACTGCGACTGTACCTTCGGCCTTTCCGACTGCGGCGGCGCCTGCGTGGATACCAACACCAGTCACGCGCACTGCGGCGGCTGCGACAGCGCTTGCCGGGCCGACCAGGTTTGCACGGCCGGCGACTGCGACTGCCCCCCCGGCAAGAAAGAGTGCGTGGTGGGTACCTGCACCGACACCCAGACCGATCATGAAAATTGCGGCGCCTGCGGCAACCCCTGCGGCGCGGCCGAGTTCTGCGTGGCCGGCAACTGCGTCGGAGAGTGCAATCCCCCCAACACCCTGTGCGGCACCGATTGCATAAACATGCAGACCAGCAACGACCACTGCGGCGCTTGCGACAACGCCTGTGTCACGGCCGACGGCTTCGTCTGCCAGACCGGCTCCTGCCAGTGCACCGGCAGCCTGACCGATTGCTCCGGCGCCTGCGTAGACACCCAGACCGACAGCAACAACTGCGGCACCTGCGGTGACACCTGCACCGGCGGACAGTACTGCTCGATCGGCGCCTGCACCTGCGCCGGCGGGCTGGAGTTCTGCGGCGGCAACTGCGTGGACACCGACTCCGACGAACAGAACTGCGGCGCCTGCAGCGCCACTTGCGACGGCGACGAGACCTGCATGGGCGGCAACTGCGTGCCCTCCAGCATCGACCACATCGAGTTGACCTGCCCGCAGTCGGCCATGCCCGAAAACGCCAGCATTCAGTGCACCGCCATGGCTCACTACGTGGGCGGGAGCCCTCCTCCGATCGACGTCACCGCCGATGGCGGGACGACCTGGAGCATCGACGAGTGCGACGCGGCCGAAGGCTGCATCAACGGCGCCATCATCGATAACGTTACCGCTGGTGTCGTGACCACTCACTCCGGCCTGGGTTTGGGTCAGCTGGGTGACATGGCTTCCGTGGCCGCCGTTTACGACGGCAGGACCAGCAACCCCTGGACCATCACTCTGATCAACGACTATCTCTGCGGCGTCAAGATCGTCCCGGTCGAGCATGCCATCGAGGATTTCGGTCAGGATCAGAACTTCGCGCTGCCTTACCTGGCCCGCGGCGACTACGGTATCACCTGGCAGTTGATCCCCGTGGGTATCTACCGCAACAACGTGCAGTGCACCCAGGGAGGTCCCTACCTGAGAGAGCTCACCTCGGGCGGTTCCTGGAACGTGGCGCCCAGCGGCCACCTCACCATAAACCCGTCATGGGACAACCGGGCCGACGCCGAAGTGGTTTACAAGGCTGTCTATCCGACGGGCCCCTATACGGTTACGGTCAACTACAGCCGAATCGCCATGGACGGCGACATGGCGGTGGTCGACGATCTGGAAGTCACCGTCGTGGATCTCACCGATGACAACTGGAGCCTCTTGGCTCAGCCGGCCGCGCTTTCTATCCCTGACGGCATGGATGCCGGTTTCAACCTGACGATGATTTTCGGCGGGAATTCGCTCGACATAACCAACCTGGGTTCACACTGGGTCGGGGTATATACCGTCGAGGATCTGGCCTTGCTCGATCTCGTAACCCTGTTGGGCTACAACCCCAACCCGGCTCTGGCCGGAATGTACGGCATCAGGGCCGACTTCGGCCCGGGCACGACCATCGTGGAAGTGGCGCTCGCCGATACGCAAGCGCCTTCCAACATCGCGACAGTGGGCATTCCGGTTGACGTGATCGGTTCCGTGCCGGTGGAATGCGTTATATACCTTAACGGTGATGAGGCTGATTCACAGATCTACCCGACCAGCTACCCGGCCGTGCAGTACGAGGTCTATGCCGCCATGTCCGACGGGGAGACGCGCAACATCACTGAAGAAGACTGGGGCGGCGGTTGGATGATGGACTATGCCGGAGCCTCCGGAGCCCTGGGCCACGTGGATGCCTATAGCGCCGCGACACCGGGCCTTTACCATATTCCCGCCAATGCTCCGATGAACCCCAACCCCGAGAATGGTAACATCGTTTACCAGTACGGCCCGGGCGCTGGTGATAGCTGCTCTGTCGAGGTACGGGTTCGCGAACGGTACCTGTGCAGCGTGGACGTATCCACGATCCCGGATCTCGCCCGCGGCGAGGTGCAGACCACCCGGCGGCTGTGGTACCCGAGGGCCCACGTTGCCGAAGACGAGGCATTGTTGACCAACATCAACGGCGTGACCCAGCAGTTCTTCGTATATGGCGAGTACGGCTACATTCAGGGTATGCACTGCGCCAGAGTTCCAGTCCTGGCCGAGGCCCCTCTGATCAACGGTTACCGTGTGCCCATCGCGCTCGGCGACATCGACGATTGGGAGTACGACGACGGTGGCCAGCACAACAACCCGATCTTCGGCGCCACCGGAATCGCCCCCACGACCGGCATCGGAACGGTGGCAGCAGACGCGAGTGAGTTGAACCGCCTGGCGATGATCGTAGTACACGTGGGCCTGGCCCCGAACGACTGCCACCCGGTGGACGGCTGCACCGACTCCATCCGCGTCAACGCCTGTGGAGTTCCCCCCGGCACGCCGTGGCGCCGGTGTACCGACTCGTTCTCCGAGGCCAGTGCTCCAACCGAAGTTCCGATCACCACATACGCCGGCGACATAACCAAGCGTTACTACGCCGTACAGCAGTTCGAGGCACCGGCTGCCGGCTGCACCTTTGTATCCGCGGACGAGGACTTCTGGATGGACGAGAGCTCCGAGTCTTACACCACGTTTGCCAGCCAGAGTGCCATGATCGCCACGGTGGACAGCATGGGCGCGCTGAACGCCCGCTCCTCCGGCAACACCTTCATCGATTGCAACTGGAACGGCGGAGCGTCCGAGGACAACCTGCAGTTCAACGTGGTTGGGCCGCTGGTGGAGAGTTTCGTCTTCACGCCTATCGGCACGCCGACCAATCCGCTGGCGGTCACCTATGCACCCGGAACTCCCGTGATCGGACTGAAGGCTCAGTTCTTCGCGACCGCGACGCTGACTAACGGTGATGTGGTGGATCTCGAAACCTGGGTCGCCGCCAACCAGTCTCACCCGCTGCGGGGCATGAGTGACCCTCCTGAGCTGCAATGGTTCTGGACAGGTGAGTGCGAGGAGTTTGCGGGTCCGGATGAAAGGGGCATCATTCAGGCAATCGGCGGCGAAGGTGTTTGCGCAATGGTTGCCATATGCTTTAACTGTGGTCCCGATGTCGATGATGACGACGAGTTGGACTCGATCATATCCGGAATCAGCGTATTCGACATGCCCACGGCAGGTCCTGGTGATGTGTTATTTTCCTATGTAGAATCGGTAGAGGCCGCCATCGATTGCTCCAGGTTCTTCATCCAGACGCCTCTGGCAACCTGCTACGACGCACCCGCCGCTGACTTCACCGGCTATGCCATTGCCGCCGGCAGGGCGTCTACCATGAATCTGTATGCCTGCGTCGGCTATGACAACGGCGTATACCGCGCGGTTGAGCGATTCGCCGATGACGGAGGCGTTGCCTGGACGAAGTTCGGAACCGGCGTAACCCTAGACGGCGCCGACAGCGGTGTAATCGAAATGCATGGTGGTGACGGCACCGTGCACGCTCAACTTACTGGAATCTGTGCCGGCACCGACCAAATCGCAATCACCGGTGGTGGCGCCAACTACCTCCAGAGTATTTCGCTGGAGACCCTCTGGAACTGGAACAACTGCGGAACGACGGCGGATGTGTGCCTTCATCAAAACCAGACGGTCCAGTTCGTGGTCACTGGAGACTTCGGCGCCGGCGCTATGGATCTCACCACCCACTCGGGAGTGTCGGGGGTGCCTGGACTCGCTGGAGAGCTTCCGGGATTCACGAATGCGTTTGCCGGTACCGTGACCGCTACGGTGGCGGGCGAGGAGGCCTCGGTGGATGTCGAGGTATATACGGAGGATCCCGCGGTACTCAACGTTACGGTCAGCGATTCTTCCCTGGACTTCAGCGACTACATGGGCGGCAGCGTGTCGCGGATCAACGGCACGGTCACTCTGACGGGAGTCACCGGAGTCATCTTCGACGTCACCAACGATCTCGAAATCATACCTAGCGATGTGACCTACTTCGGAGCCGGAATGGGCGTAGGTGCGTCATACAACGGGAATTGGTCACTGATCCCGACCGGCGCAGGCAGCGCATCCGGTTTGTCTTTAGATGCTGAGTTCTGGTATACAGGGGCAGACTTTGTCGGGGACGACGTGACTAGCATCTCGGTAATGCCTTAACACCAGGATAGACACAAAATTAAAGCCCCCTTCCCGGCTCGTACGGGGAGGGGGCTTTTTTCGTGCAGCGTGCATCGAACCAGCATCTCCGAGCCGCCTGGCACCGCAGCCGCCATCTTGGCCCAAGACATCCTTCCAGGGGTAAAAACACCTGCGGACGTGACTTGATCTTACCAACCTGTTTGCCGATCGCCCGGTTATGACGGAGCTATCGGGACAGACGTAGCATGGCGTTGGATTTGAGGTACCATAGAATATAGGAGAGGCCGCTCCCGTTGCGGAGTCGACCAGGAGGGCCTTGCGGAGGAGCTGGACGGGCCTGGGAAGTAGGCCCGGGGCGGTCAGGAGAGCACCGTCCGTTTCATCGGACGGCACAAAAGCGCACACTTGTGAAACGCCTGGGGCATCGGACGGTACAAAAACGCACACTTGTTGGCCTCTGGTAAGGTGCCCATTTTACTCGGCGTACGCGTTTTGTGCTGCACCCTTGTGGTGTTGGGGTTGCCGTGAAAGGGGGGTGGGAGGTTCTGGCTTCACTGGATGATCTTGATTAGTTCCTGGAACAGCTCTTGGTTGTCCTTGAGCTTCTGCTCGTTGCCGTAGACGCACACCAGGCTCTTCTTGAGGACATCCTCGATCATCTTGGCCATCTGCTTGATGTCCTTTGGGGTTGTATTGAGAATCTCGGTGCGCTCCCGCTGGCGATCCTCGTTGGTGATGTTCTGCAGGTGATAGGAGATGGCCTGGCTGCCCTTGGCGCGGGGGGTCGTGGGCTTGTCCAGCTTGGCGATGGTGCCGATGATGAAGCGGGTCATCTTGCGCTCGTCGGCCTTGAAGCTCTTCAAGAAAGCCGGGAGCTGGGCGTATACCTCCAGGGTTTCTTTGAGGTTCGGATCCCGGTAGGAGGTGAAGGCAACGAATCCGTCGCGATCGAAACCGGCCCGGGCTCCGTAGGCTCCACCCTCGACCCGGACCTTTTGGAGCAGGTAGTCCCGGCTGAGGATCTGTTTGGTAACCTGTAGCTGGCCCGAGTACTTGTACCCGAGCTCGCGGTAGTCGGCACCCTTGCTAACGTACTGCACCTTGGAGGCGGCTACCAGTCCCTCGTTCTTGCGGTTCAGCTCGAAGGCGTATTCCTGGGATTTTCTTGGCGTGGCGTCGAGTTTAGAAATCAAGGCGGCCAGGGGTTTTTCGATTGCCGGGTATTCCGCCGCGGGACAAGTAACCCCGACGATCAGATTGTTCCGGTTGAAGACCAGGCCGGAGAGCAACTCCAGGTCGGCGATGAAGTCGTCGGCGCGCACATCGAAGTTCCTGACCAGGTCATCCAAGAAGTGCAGGAAGGTGACTCCATTCTGTCGCTCGACGTGTTGCCCCATTGGGGAGATGTGCGACTTGAGTCGCATATTGGCGAAGTATTCGCCCGATGTGCGGGCCATGCCCTGGTAACGGGAGTGCATCTTCTGGAGCACTTCCCTGAGGCGCTTCTTGTCATCGAAGCGCGTGGTGTGTATGACCTCGTCGATCAGCTCCAGCAATTTATCGAACTTGGGAATCAGCACTTTCGAAGAAACGCTCACCCTCGGCAGGTAGTCCTTCGGATTGATGAAGTTGGTGAAATTCCTCTCGCCAAAGCCCAGGCCCCCCGTGTGGATGTTGATCTCGGTGTCCAACTCGCCAAAAGTGTAGTTGCCGGTGGCCATTTCTCCCAATACCGCGGTGAGGATCGATTGGTGGGGGAGCAACTCCTGGGGGATGACTCTGGCGTCGAAGAAAAGGTTCAGGTAGATGATTTTGTTGGTGAGGGTGTCGAAGTGCAGCACCCGGGTGTTCCCCAGCTTCTTCTCTCCGACTTCCAGCTTCTCGGCCTCGGGCTTGAGATCCTGCAGGGTGAGCATGGGAATCTTCTGGATATCTTCGGGTTTGTCGGGAGTCTGCTGGTACTTCTCGAGCTTCTCGGTCTGCTTGACCAGCGCCTCGATCTCTTGCTTATTCATCAACGCCTTGATCTTGGCCAGTTTTTCTTTCACCCGAGCGGAGATTTCCGCTTCCATGCCGGGCTTGGGCTTGAGCACCGCCACGAGCGCATGGGGATTGTTCAGAAGGTGCTGTTCGATCCGTTCTTCCAGGCGCCTGGAGGTGAGAGCTTTTCGTACCGCCTGCAACGGTTTTTCGTACTCCAGGGTGAGCAGGGGATCGCCTGCGAAGATCCACCCACGCAACATGAAGTACTGGTAGACCAGTCCCTTGGGGAAGCTACCGTAATCCGCTTCCCGCAGGCTGAATTCGACCCGGTTGATCGCCCCTTCGATATCCTTCTTGTTGAGGCCTGCCTTGGCCACTTTCTTCAGGGTATCCATGACGGTCTGCTTGAAACGATCCTGGTCGGACGCATTGGCATTCTTGACAATGATGGAGAAGACGCCCTGCTTGGTGTCGTCGTAGTAGGCGTAGACGTCCTTGCCGATCCCGGCCTCAATCAGGGCCCGGCGAATCGGCGACGAGGGTAAATTGACCAGGACCTTCGCCAGAATACCGAGATCCATGGTCAGGACGGGCTTTGTGGCTCCCCCGGCGACGAAGCTCATCGACAGGATGGTCTTGTCTTCGGGTTTCTCGTCCGAGGCGATGGGGTACTCGGCCTCCACCGCGCGCATCTTGTCGAAGGGTTTCTGCAGGGGAAACTCAGCCTTGACCTTCGTTTTGCTAAAGGCGGCCAGGTAGTTCTTGTGGATGAATTCTAGCTCCCCGAGGGTATCGCCGGCGCCGTAGAGGTAAATGTAAGAGTTTGACGGGTGGTAGAGCCTCTTGTGGTAGTCGCGGAAATGTTCGTAGGTGAGCTCGGGGATATATTCGGGATGTCCGCCCGAAGATTTTCCATAGGGTGTATCCGGTAGCAAGTTCCGGTCGACCAGCCAGCCGTGGAGTCGATCCGGTGACGAGAACGAGCCCTTCATCTCGTTGTAGACGATGCCGTTGTAAGTAAGCTCGGCATCCTGGTCGGACAGCTCGTATCGCCAGCCCTGCTCCAGGAAGATCATGGGGTCATCGTACAGCCGCGGGTTCAACACGGCGTCGAGGTAGACGTCCATCAGGTTGAAGAAGTCTTTGTCGTTCGTGCTGGCGAAGGGGTACATGGTCGTGTCGCTGCCGGTCATGGCGTTTAGGAAGGTATTCATCGAGCCCTGGATCAGGATTCTGAAGGGGCTCTTGACCGGGAACTTGCGCGATCCGTTCAGCACCGAGTGCTCCAGGATGTGGGGAATGCCGGTGTCGGCGTCCGGAGGCGTCTTGAAGGCGATGGAGAAGGCCCGATCGTTGTCATCGGCTTCCAGCTTAACCAGGCGCGCGCCGGTCCGGCTATGCTCGAACACCCGGGCGAGCGCACCGATCTCCTGGACTTCTTTCTCTAACACCAGCCTAAAGCCGTGGTAGGTCTTGCCCACCTCGAGCTTGGCGGGCTCCGCCCGAGCGCCGGCGGCGCCGAGCAGGCAAGCGATCAACACGAACGCCGACATTGTCTTGGGGGTACGGGTAGGTTTCATGGTTCTTCTCCCTGGATCCTGAGATTCTTGATGCCGCAGCATAAGATACATC
>JAUXGL010000221.1 GCA_030622135.1 Deltaproteobacteria bacterium | reverse complement strand
TTCATGAGCGAGCATTTTAAAAATGAACCGGTAACTCAATCTGACGATCCCACCACGCCCTGACTTCCTTTGGTGGAATCCGTGCGTCACTCCTTTTCCCCGCTTGACGTTCTCACCAGATCCTGCTTGTATTTCATGAGGGTGGAGTGTAGCGGCCGACAAGGCCATAGACCAGCGGGTGGGAGTCCCGTCGTGCAAATTGCCCGATTCATGCATGTAGCGATGCCACAGTTCGAGCGGGTAACCGGTCGTCCGTTGCGTGGTGTAAACGGCCCGGCGGCCCTGGGGTGGGAAAGTTCCCAGATCCCAGCGGTTGGTGCAATCGGGGGGCCTAGCGAGTGTAGGAGCCTGAACATAAGGGAATGACTGCAGCCTCGTTAACTTGAACCCTGTTGAAGTTGTATTACAGGGAAATGTTTCCTGAGCCGAACCTCTTTGACCAAGGAAAAGCCTATCACTCTTTCCGAATGCAAGTGATTTGTTCTCTATAAGATTAACAAGATTAACAAAGATGAGAATCAAAGGAGGAAAAATGAAATATCTTAGGCTGATATTTATGTCGATCGTCTCTGTGTTGATCTCGTCATTTTGTTTTGCAGAGACTTTTTCTTTTGCAATTATTGCCGATCCACACATCGACGGGAATCACGATCACGAAGCCAAGTTGGAGTATGCCGTCGATTGGATAATCGATAATCGCGATAGGAATGGCATCGAGCTTGTATTTGTAGTGGGTGACATTGCCTGGGGTGAATCCAAAGAAAGAAGAAACTTGGAAACAGCTAAGGAAATCCTCGACGATTTGAATAATGAAGGTATTCCTTATATTCCATTGATTGGAGACAATGAGGTACACGCCGGATCTGAAAAGGATTTCAATGATGTTTTTGAAAGCCAATATTTATATCTTTCTGGCATCTATGAAAATTGGCAGAAAGCTCCCACTCCCGTAAACGATAAATATCTACAAAATTTGTCATTCGATTACAAGTATTGTCATTTTGTATGTGCGGATTTCGTTTCCAGAGAGGCTGGAGATGAAGGCGGCGAGCTTCATGATTTTCCTGAGGGTTCCTGGCCCTGGTTCAAGGATGATATTGCAAATTGCTCCAAACCCAAGGGGGAAAATATTGTTGTACTTACGCATATCGGAATGTTCAGAACAGGAATCCCCTGGGCTGACAAGTTTCTCTTTTCAAAGAATGAAATGAGGACGATAAGAGAATTTCTCAAGGACTATTTCTATTATGTGGATTCAAATTACGCAGGTCATATTCATCAAAACTTGTACTGGCCGGAATGGTGGTGGTGGTCTCATCTCTATGCTGTCAGGGTAACGGATGAAACCTGGTATGATACGAGATGGCCCGAGCTCAACGATCAGAACCTGACCGTCAGATTGGTCTTGGTAAATACTGACGGGTCGAGAATCATTTACAAGCAGCAGGTCAAGGATTTGGATTGACTTGGATCGGGAGACAGATTATCCGGGATCCTTGCACCGCTGGGCGCTGCGGAGCGGTGTTGCTGGCCACGCTGGCGGCGGGCCTCTACCCGGCCTGGAAAGTCGGACGCGTGGCGCCGGTCGAGACCATCAAACTGGTGTGACGGCGATGAACTTGCTATGAGCGGCGAAGAAAAAGGAGCAGGTCATGAGATTTCTGGAGTGGATGTGTCTGGTGGCGATCGTGTTACTGGTGGGTCCGGCCGTCGCGACACCTAAAGGTGCCGCAAAAACCGCGGGGAAGAAGCTGACTCCAAAGCAGATCCTGGACTACGTGGACGATCTCTACCGGGGGGAGTCTTCCTACGCGAAGATGTCCATGAAGGTGGTTACCGAGCACTGGACCCGGGAGATGAGGATGGAGGGTTGGAGCGAGGGGAAAGAGAAGTCAATGTTTCGTATCCTCGCTCCCAAGAAGGAAAAGGGCATGGCTACCCTGAAGCACGGGGAAAACATCTGGAACTACCTTCCCAAGGTAAAAAGGGTCATCAAGCTGCCCGCGTCCATGATGGGCGGCTCCTGGATGGGCAGCCACCTGACCAACGACGACCTGGTCAAGGAGTCCCGCATGGCCGATGACTTCGACTTCGAAAACACCTTCCGCGGCCGGCGGGACGGCCAGGAGATCATCGAGATCACCTGCATTCCCAAGCCCAAGGCGGCGGTGGTCTGGGGCAAGGTGGTGCTGGTTGTGCGCGAGGGCGACTACATGCCCCTGAAGATGCTGTACTACGACGAGGATCTGGAGCTGGCTCGTACCATGACGTTCGAGGACATCAAGAAGCTGGGCGGTCGCACCCTGCCCGCGGTCATGAAAATCGTGCCGGCGGACAAGCCCGAGGAGCTCACCGAGTTCCGTTACGAAAAGGTCGAGTTTAACATCAAGCTGAAGAAGGGGCTCTTCTCGCTCAGAAACCTCCAGCGTTAGAGGGCAGGCCATGAACACATTTCGCATCGGCTGGCGCAACATCTGGCGCAACGGTAAGCGCACCTGGATCACCGTGGTGGCCATCGCCCTGAACACGGCCATCCTGATCGTCTCCTACGCCCTGATGCAGGGCATGATGGTGGACATGGTCGACAACGCCACCCGCATGGTGGTGGGCGACGCTCAGGTGCACGCCCCCGGTTACCGGCTGGATCAGTCCATGTACAAGTGCATAAAGGAGCCGGAAAAGATCGTGGACGCTGCCCGGAAGGCGGGCATCCAGGCGGCTGCCCGGTCTTACGGCTTTGGGTTGATCTCCTCCGGGTCCAAGTCCGCCGGGGGCATCTTCTGGGGCGTGGATCCGGCGGCCGAGCAGAAGAGCTTCGAGCTGTCCAAGCACATGCTAATCGGGGAGTACCTGTCTGCCGAGCCCGGGAAGAATGTCGTCCTGGGACAGAAGCTGGCCAAGTCGCTGCATGCCGACGTGGGATCGGAGATCGTAGCCGTGGTCCAGGCCGCCGACGGTTCCCTGGGCAACGAGCTGTTTACCGTCTGCGGCATCCTCAAGGTGGCCGGAGAGAAGATCGACCGTGGTGGGGCCATCATCCACCGGGCGGATTTCGAGGAGCTGTTCGTCTCCGGCGGCCGGGTCCACGAGATCGCTTTAAACGCCTGGGGAAAGCTTTCTGCCGAGGAAGTGGCCGGGGTAGCCTCTGTGGCCGCCGGTGACGATGAGGTAAAGACCTGGAAGCAGCTGATGCCCCTGCTCTTCGAGATGGTGAAGATGTTCGACGTGGCCATCTTTATCTTCGGGCTGGTGTTCTTCCTGGCTGCGGGGCTGGGGGTGATGAACACCATGCTGATGGCTACCTACGAGCGCATCCGCGAGTTCGGCATCCAGAAGGCCATGGGTTCTACTCCCTGGCGGATCATGAAGGACGTTTCCATCGAGGCCTTCGTCATGGCCGTCTTTTCCACTCTGATCGGGGCGGCCATCGGTGTGGCCGCCGGCCTGTATTTCCAGGAGTACGGCATCAACCTGGAGGCCATGGCCAGAGAGACCATCACCTTCTCCGGCATCGCCTTCGATCCGTTGTGGCGGGCCACGCTGAGCGGAAAGATAGTGATGCTGCCGGTATTCGTCATGTGGATCATCTGTGTTGTGGCCGCGCTGTATCCGGCGGGCAAGGCCGCCCGCCTTAATCCCGTGCGGGCCATGACCCATGTGTAGTCGTGGAAATTATCAATTTCCCCGACTACTCTACGGTGAGGTGTTGCCATGCAACTGATTAAGCTCGCCTGGCGAAGCATTTGGCGCAACCGGCGCCGGACCATCATCACCCTGGTGTCCATGGTTCTGGGCCTGGTCATCGCGGTTTTCTTCATCGCCTTTGGCGAGGGGGTCTACTCCAAGATGACCGACAGCGCCGTGCGCATGCTGGGTGGCCACGTCACCCTGGAGCACCCGGAGTACCGCGAAGCCCCCGCCGTGGACATGGTAGTCGGCGACCTTTTTGAGATCCGGCGGCGCATCGAGGAATTGCCCGAGGTGGAGCGGACCAAGGTGCTGGTGCTGGGGCAGGGGGTGGCCAAGTCCGGCGGCGGCACCGTGGGCGTGGCGGTGATGGGTGTGGAGCCCTCCGCGGAGAAGGGGTCCTCGCCCATGCACGAGAAGATCATCGCGGGGGACTATCTCGAGGACACCGACAAGCGCAAGGTGATCATCGGTAGTCAGTTGGCCAAGCAGCTCAAGCTGGGCAAGCAGAAGGACGCCATCAAGCTGGCCAACCAGCTGAAACCGTGGATCGAGTACTCGAAAATCCCCTTCGAAAAGATGGTCGAGGACGTCCGGATGCGCCTGGCGGTGGGCAAGAAGATGGTAATCGCCAGCACCAACGTCCGTGGAGACATGGTCGAGGAGCTTTTGCGGGTCAAGGGCGTCTTCTGCGTGGGTGCGGCCGAGATCGACGGTTACATGATTCAGGTCCCGGTGGACACCGCCCGCGAGCTGTACGGCATAGAGGCGAACCAGGCCACCCAACTCGGCGTGGTGGTGCGCGATCCCGACACCCAGGGCCGGGTGCTGGCCAAGGTGCGGCAGATGGCCGGCCGGGAAAAAGTCTCGGTGTTACCCTGGGACGAGGTCATGCCCGACCTGGCCGCCTACATCGAGGTGGACGGGGGATCCAACTACGTTTTCCAGGGGATTTTGATTTTTCTGATCATGTTCGTCATCTTCAACACGCTTCTGATGTCGGTGCTGGAGCGCCGGCGCGAGTTCGCGGTGCTTTTGGCCCTGGGCACCCCGCCGGGCAAGCTGCGCCTGCAGATCGTAGTCGAGACCGTTTTCATCGGGTTGATCGGCTGCGCCCTGGGTCTTTTGGCCGGATGGGGGGTGACCTATCCGCTGAGCATCGGCGGCATCGACATCAGCGGGATGTACGAGGAGGGGGTGTCCATCTCGGGCTATGCCATCGACCCGATCGTGCATCCCCTGGTGGATTGGAAGCTATTCGCCTGGCTGGGTGGCCTAGTGTTCGCGGCCACCATGCTTTTGAGTCTTTACCCAATGCGTAAGGCCACCCAGATCGAGGTGGCCGACCTTCTCAGAGGAGGTCGGTGATGGAAGCCATCGTACAATTGGAAGACGTGGCCAAGGACTACGGGCAAGGGGACCTGACGGTCCACGCGCTGCGTGGCGTCGACCTGTCCATCCAGAAGGGCGACCTGGCCGCGGTGGCCGGTCCTTCCGGCTCCGGCAAGACCACGCTTCTGAATGTGATCGGCGGACTGGACACGCCCTCGGCCGGAAGGGTGTGGGTGGACGGAAAGGAAGTGACCCAGATGAGCCGGTCGAAGCTCTCCAAGCTCCGGCTCAACCGGATTGGCTTCGTCTTCCAGGCCTACAACCTGATCCCGGTGCTGACCGCCTACGAGAACGCCGAGTACGTGCTCATGCTCCAGGGCATGCCCGCAAAAGAGCGGCGCGAGAAGGTGATGGATCTGCTCAAGCAGGTGGGGCTGGAGGGTATGGATAAGCGCTTCCCCCGGGAGCTTTCCGGCGGGCAGCAGCAGCGGGTGGCCATCGCCCGGGCCATCGCCGCCCAGCCGGCCCTGGTGCTGGCTGACGAGCCCACCGCCAACGTCGACTCCAAGACCGCCGCGGCGCTGCTCGACCTGATGGTGCGCCTCAACGAGGAGCGGCAGGCCACCTTCCTTTTTTCCACCCACGACCAGAACGTCATGAAGCGGTCCAAGCGGCTTATTTTGCTCAAGGACGGGATGATCGATCATAATGGAAAACCCGAGAACATCGAGCACTAGCACCTCGCCAAACTGCGGCTCGGTACAAGGCCGATTCGCGGGCGTGGCACCAAACGCTTCGCCGGTACGGCAGACTGCGCCGAAGCCTCCGATGGAACTCGCGAAGCTGCACCTGATTTGTAGGTGTGACTCAAGTGTAAAGGTCTCAGCTTCTCAAATGCCTAGCCTTCTGGTTGCCCTGCTGGTGCTGTGCCTGGGCGGAAACGCCCGGGCGATATGGGGCGACTCGGACGAGTCCTTCGGCCTGGACGGCAGCCTGCGCACAATCACCCTCGGTACCTACAACTATGCCAATTCGGATATCTTTGGTGAGAACAATCCCGGCGACGGGATGTCCCAGACGCTGCTGCGCCTGACCATCGGCGGGCGTCCCACCGACTGGCTGAGTTACGAGAGCCACGGCGTGCAGAGCCTGTCGTTATCATCCCAGGCGGAAGGATCCGTACAGGGGCCGGTTATTTTCGGCACCCAGGGCATGGACACGCGCTATCTGGCGCTGGACGCCGCCTGGGACTGGGCCGCCGAGAATGATATACAGGCCCGGTTGTATTTGGACCGCTGCAACCTGAAGATGGCCCTGCCGTTCGCCGACGTAACCATCGGGCGCCAGGCGCTCACCTTCGGCAAGGCCTACTTCTGGAACCCCCTGGACGTCTTTTTGGCCTTCGACCCGCGCCGGTTCGACCGCGACTACAAGGCCGGCGTGGACGCGCTGCGCATCGATATCCCCCTGGGCGACTTCTCCGGAATCAACCTGGTAGGCGTCCTGGGACGCAAGCTAAGCGTTTACGGAAGCTATCGTGACGCGGGCGCGGTCAACGCCTCCTGGTACGGCTCGGCGCTGGTGGCCCGGGCGTATACCAATCACTTCGAGTGGGACTGGGCCGTCCAGGGCGGCAAGGTCTACGGCGGGTACCAGGTGGGCGGGGCGGCCTCCGGGGAGATCGGGGAGATCGCGGTGCGTCTGGAGGCGGCCTACCTGTTTGCCGACGACAGTGACCCGTTACCATACATGCCGGATGAAAAAGAGATAGAGAACCACTTCACCGCCGTGGTCGGACTGGGTCACCGGTTCGAAAACACGTTGCAGATAGAGATGGAGTACCTCTACAACGGCGCGGGCGATCCCGACGACAAGATGGCGGCCCTGATGCGCATGCTGGGCGGGGGAAGCTTTCATATGGGCGAGCACCTGCTCGGCGTGGTGGCCACCTACGAAATCATACCCATTCTCAACGGCTCGCTGGCCTGGATCTTCTCGATCTCCGACCTGTCCAGCCTGATCCAGCCGGGGTTGGCGCTCTCGGTGTCCGACGAGGCCGAGTTCCTCTTCGGCGCCATGATCGGCCTGGGCGCCCGCCCGGTGCCGTCGGGGATAGCCGGCCTCCCCCAACTGGAAAGCGAGTTCGGAACCTATCCGAACATTTATTATATGGAGTTCAAGTTTTATTTCTAGCCCAACTGTAAACATTTGGTGAACCCGTCTCGAAACGCCTCCAACTAATTGATTTTACTCGCCTTCGCCAGGATGCCCCGCGGCTTGCCGCGGGGATGAATGGCGAAGGCGAGTGAATGAAGCAGAGACACGCCAACGTGTCATGTGGACCACAGGAGAGTCCCGGCAGGCATAACAACTGTATACTACTGACCCCGAAAATCTTCGCGGCCCGCGAAGATTTTTTGAGTACTGCGCGGGTCATTAGGGTTTGCGGCGGAGCCGCGCT
>JAUXGL010000117.1 GCA_030622135.1 Deltaproteobacteria bacterium | reverse complement strand
GTTCCGGACGTTACCGCCGGGCCGGGGTTGGTCGACCGGGCCACGGTGGTCGCCGCGCCGGTCGTGGATGTGACCGTGTTCTCCGACCGGGCGCGAGTGCTCCGCCGCGCGAACGTGGATCTCAAGGCGGGTATCCACAACCTGCGGCTTCCCGATCTTCCCGGGGCGGTGATGTTGAACACCGTCCGGGTGAAGTGTAAAGGAGCCCGGGTGTTGCGGGTCGAGACCACGCCGGTTCAGCGGGAGCGTTTCGCAATCGAGCAGGTCGAGGAGCTGATCGACCGGCTGGAGAAGCTTACCGATCAGATTGCCGTCCTGGACCGGGAAGTAGGCATCACCAGCCAGGAGCTTTCCTTTCTCCAGGGCGTCTCCCCCAAGGCGCCGGTGGAGGAGTCCAAGCGGGTGGGCCAGCCCTCCCCGCCGGTGCTGGTGGAAGTCTGGGGTCAGGTGCTCGAGTTCGTCGACGGGCGCAAGGCCGCCTGCCGGGCGGAGCTGCGCGAGTCATCCCAGCAGCGCCGGGAGATGGTCAAAAAGCTGCAGAAAGCGCAGCGCGAGGTTCAGCGGCACAACCTGGGGGCCTTCACCGATCGCAAGATCCAGGTGGTGGCCATCGCCCAGGCCCGGCAGGCTCAAAAGGCCGTCCTGGAGGTCGAGTACTTCGTCCCCGGCGCCAGCTGGAACCCCGCCTACGATATTCACTTCGATCCCGACCGCGGCCGGGTGAGCATCCACACCGCCGGGATGGTCAAGCAGGCCACCGGGGAGCCGTGGAAAGAGGTCAAGCTGGCCCTATCGACGGCCATCCCCGGCCAGGGGATCGATCTGCCCGAGCTTTTGACCTGGGCGCTGGGGGAAAAACGCGAGTTCGTCCCCAAGGCTCGGGCGGCCCGCTGGCCCCGGCAGGCCGCCCGCTTTGGACGGCCCACCCCCCAGCTCACCATCTGGGAGGCCGAGCGCTTGGCCAAGCGCCAGGTGCTGCAGAACCGCCTCGCCAAGCTGCAGAGGCTGATGAGCACCCCGGTCGACACCGGCACCATCTCCAGCCTGGCGACGGCCGAGGGAACCGGCGCGATTGGTTTGGGTGGCCTCGGCTTGCGCGGAACCGGTGCCGGCGGCGGTGGTTACGGCGCGAGCGTGGCCTCGGTGCCCAAGCCGGCCGCCAGGTCCAAGCCCCAGCGTAGGTCTCGCCGTCGTCCTTCGTCCCCACCGCGGCCTTCGCCTCGGCCGTCATCGGCTCCCTCGGCGGCGCCGGCGGCCATGGTGATGGCCGAATCGACCGGCTCCACGCGCGCCCGCAAGAAGCGCGAGCGGGTCATTCAAACCTCCTTGAACCTGTTCGAGCCGGTCTACTACCGGCCACAGCGTTTCTCCGATCCCAACCTGCCGGCGGTGGTGGCCGGTGGGCTGGACTATGTGTACGAGTGTCCCACCAAGGCCACCGTGCCCAGCACCGGCAAGCGGCTGCGTGTGCCCCTGTCGGCGGACAGGTTCCCGGTGGAGACCTTCTACGAGACCGCGCCGGCCTTGATGACCATGGCTTTTTTGAAGGCCAAGGTGACCAACAAGGGCGAGCGGCCCATCCTGCAGGGGCCCGCCAACGTATTCGTCAACCGGGAGTTTACCGGCCAGGGGACCCTGAAGACCACCGGGTCCGGTGGGAGCATCGAGTTGCCCCTGGGCGCCGACGAGAACATCCGCATTCTGCGCAAGGTCATTCCCCAGACGGTGACCGAGGGTGTCTTCTCCAAGGACGATATTACCACCTACACCACCGTGATCGAGATCGGCAATTACAAGAAGAAGGCCATTCGCATCCTGGTCTACGACCAGGTGCCCAAGACTCGCAACGAAGACATCGAGATCGAGCTTTTTAAAAAGAGCCCCAAGCCGGCCAAGGGTCCGGACGCCGATGGGATCATGACCTGGGATCTGCGCATTCCCGCGGGCAAGACCCGGACGATCGAGTTTGGCTACAAGATCGAGCGGCCGACCAACTGGCAGCTGACCCAGTAAGGAGACGCGATATGAACACCGCAAAAACGATGTTTTGGGTTACGACGGTTCTGCTGGTTGCCCTGCCGGCACGGGCGGGCGAGGACCCCGTCCCGGTGGATTCGGTGGTGGTATTCGCCGATCGGGCCGAGGTGACCCGGGTGGCCGCGGCCACCTGCAGGCAGGGCAGCGCCAAGGTGACTTTCCCGTTTCTGCCGGTCTCTTTGGACGTGCGCACCCTGCGGGCCGACGCCTCGGGGCGCGCGCATGTGATCGGCACTTCCAGCCGGGTGGTTCCCCTGGAGGAGGACCGCGACGAGCGGGTGGCCAAGGTCCAAGAGGAGATCGAGGGCGTCCATGACCAGATTCGCACGCTGCAGGATTCGGCCCACGGATACCGGGAGGGTGACGGCCTGATGAGCGCGTATGGCAACTACTTCCTGACGTTGATCAACGAGCAGGTGCGCAGCACCCGGCCGGGGGTTCGGAAGTGGACGCAGATTCTCGACCGGATGAAGAAGTCGCGCCGGGACTCGGCCCGGGCGCAGACCGAGCTGAACCAGAAGGTGCGCAAGCTGCAGCGGAAGCTGGAGCGCCGGCAGCGCCGGCTGGCCAATCTGCAACCCCGCCGGGTGGCCGAGGCCCGCCGGGTGGAGGTGTCGGTGGACTGCCGCGGGGAGCAGCGGCCCAAGATCAGGCTTTCCTACGTGGTGCCCAGCGCCACCTGGCATCCCGAGTACGATCTGCGCTTCGTGCCCAAAAACCAGTCCAAAGTGGGCAAGGGCCGGGCGGAGCTTACCGTGGCCGCGGTGGTTCAACAGTCTACCGGGGAGGACTGGGAGAACGCCCGGCTGATCCTCTCCACCTCGAAGCCTCGCTTGGGTTCCGAGGCGCCCTATCCCGCGGCTGTGTGGATCAACGGGCGCAAGGCGGGCGACAAGAAGGTGCTGGTGGCCACCATGGAGCGCCGGGAGCAGCTGCGCGGGCCCGCCGGTGCGGTGGCCGGGCTGCAGGCGGTGGAACTGGAGGACCAGGGCCAGTCCTTCGCCCTGCGCATGCCCCGGCGGGTGACCGTGCGGGCCGACGGGCGGCCCTACTGGATGCCGGTGGACGTGGCCTCGGGCCCGGCGGAGAGCAAGCTGGTCTGCATCCCCAAGATGCGGCCGTTCGTCTATCAGGTGGTGCAGCTGAAGAACCCCGCCGCCTATCCGCTGCTTAGCGGCCGTGTTCACACCTACCGGGCGGGTTCCTACGTGGGCGACACCCACCTGCGCTACAAGGCCCCCGGCGAGCCCATGGAGCTGTCGCTGGGCATCGACGAGGAGAT
This sequence comes from Deltaproteobacteria bacterium, assembly GCA_030622135.1. Taxonomy (GTDB): domain Bacteria; phylum Myxococcota; class B64-G9; order B64-G9; family B64-G9; genus JAUXGL01. The sequence continues at coordinate 13,370 of JAUXGL010000117.1, read as the reverse complement.
CAAGGTGGAGCGCAAGGACTTGCGGGCCAAGGACCGCAGCCCGGGTTTCTTGTCCAAGACCAAGCACCTGGAGCAGGCCTACCGCATCCTTTTGGAAAACCGGGCCGGCAGCCGCCAGCGGGTGGAGGTGCGCGAGAACATCCCGGTGTCGAAGACCGAGGACGTGGAAGTGGAACTGGTCAAGAAGAAGACCACCCCGGGCTACACCCTTGACACCCACCGGGGCTTCATCGCCTGGAAGGTGTGGCTGGCCCGGGGCCAGGAGAAGTACGTGGACCTGTCCTACACCGTCCACCTACCCGAGGACTGGGAGGTCCGCAGCCGCTGAAAGAGAAGTGGATTCGGTCGGTTGAGGTTGGAGCATGGATCATGTTAATCTTGGTCGGTGAACGAAGAAAAGGGAGATATCATGACGTCGGAGAATCATAAGCAAGACGGAATCACAATTGTTGGTGGCCGGCCTATGCACAGGGCCATTGATGCTGCACAATTACCCAAAGGTGTTGAGCAAGTTCTTACCCTGGCTGCACTGGATCATACCTTCCGCCAAAGGGTGGCTCAGGATCCCGTGACAGCGGCTCAGGAAAAGGGCATACAACTCGATGAAATCGAAGCCAAATTACTTCAATCCACAAAGCCAGATCGGCTTGCACAGATGTCAGAAAAGCTAGTGATACCCAAGAAGCCCGGCCGGCGTCAATTCATCAAGGCCGTTTCAGCTTCTATCGTCGCGATGGTTACCGGGAAAGCCGTCATGCTCTGCTCTGGATGCACCGGTGCAGACACCTGGGTTGATGACAAGGACCCCCTTCAGAAGTGGATGGATCTAGGTGGGCATACCTGCTACGTTTATTTACCCAAGACAGTTGTCGCCTATCCACAGTCGGCAGCACCAGTGCTGGTGACCTTGCACGGGCAAGGTGAAACTTGTCTCTCGAATGTTCAACGTTGGTACAATACGGCCGATATGTACGGGTTCAGCCTGATCTCTGTCAACTGGACCGAAGAAGCCATTACCCCGGAAGACAAGGATAAGCTTATTGCGGACCTGCCGCAAATCCTGGATAATTTCAATAACCAGTACGCCATCGACAGATCTAATCTGTATCTTTCCAGTCGAGGAGAGTCTACGCCTATGATTTGGGAAGCGGGATTTCTGAGAGATAACCAATTATGGTCCGGTGTTGTTTTCCTCGGTGGTGTGCCTGGTGGAGATTGGGAGAACAACTCAGCCCAACTCATTGAGGGCATAAAGACCGACCCACCCGCTTTGTACTATGTGATCGGTAAGGAGGATCCCGAGTACTCGCAAGCGGTTGCATTCTGCGAAGCTGCCGATCAAGCCGGTGTTGACCTGCACAAAGATGAAGTGGAGGGCTCTACATCTCGGGCAGTGCTTAGCTTCTCCGAGATTTGGACCTGGATTGAGAGACACGGTCGGTAGGTTAGTAGTATAACGGGAGAACATTTTGGCGGACGTCACCCTTGCAAACCTGAACATGCTCTGCGTTCGTTACCTCGATCGCACCGAACGGGAGATCCATCTTCCTCTAGGTCCCTTGTACCTTGCTAAAAGCTTAGAGGATGCTGATTACCAAGTGGACTTTCGCGACTACCAACTTTATGAGCGAGCAGATCTATTCACAGCAGATGCAATCGGCGACTTCCTGAAAGACCCCGAGGACATTCTCTTGGTCAGTTGCATGGCCAACCTTTTGCCGTTCACGGTTTTGGCTCTGCGTCGGTTCAGACTAGATCACCCGGATGTCTTTATAGCCCTGGGTGGAGTTGGTGCCTTTGGAGTCGAAGAACAGATCCTGCAGATGTGCCCCTGGATCGACGCCATTGGTGTCGGTGAAGGGGAACGTACCGTTGTAGAGCTGGTGCGCACAGTCAAGAAAGGTAAACTCAAAGGCACTCCGATCAAACTGTCCCAACTAAACGGACGACTAGACCTTTCTGGAGTCAAGGGGATTGTCTGGCGGGACAATGATCGGGTTGTGAGAAATCCTCAGCGTGAGCGCATCCAGGATCTGGACCAAATCCCTTTTCCCGCCCATCACCTGGTTGATTTATCCAAGTATGCCGGTATAAATGTGATCAGCTCACGTGGATGCCCCTTCATGTGTTCATTTTGCAGCGTGGCACCCATTTGGGGGCGCAAGCCATTCACGCGTAGTCCTGAAAACGTCCTGGCAGAAATGCAGCACCTTTACGAACAGACTGGTTCGGATTTGTTCTTGTTCCAAGATGAGTACTTCGTGTCTTCTCCTGAGCGGGTGCAAAGTCTCTGTGAGGCCATTGAGGCAAGTGATCTTCGAGTTCGCTGGAAAGCGTTTGGCCGAGTCGACCTGACGGATATTCCCACGATGGAGTCGATGACCCGGGCGGGTTGTGTAGAAATACGCTATGGCATCGAGTCAGGTTCGGAGCGTACGCTGGCACGAGTTACCAAGGGCTTCAATCCCCAAAAGGCGTTTGAGGTGCTTTCTGATGCGGTGGGTATTTTTCCCGGAGTTGATGCCTTTTATATGTGGGGTTTCCCTTTCGAGACCCTGGATGATTTCAACGAGACCCTTTTACACATGATTGGCTCAAGGACGATGGGAGTGCGTATCCTGCCCTCGTTGCTTTCGTTGCTGCCGCAGACCACGCTTTACAGAGAGCTTGCAGACTCGACCAGACTGGAGTTTTTCCCCGAGCTGTTCCCCGAGTACATGCTGACTGGACACGAAATCTGCGCTGATGGTCGCATCGAGATTTCCAGCGAGCACCGGCACATTTATGATTTCATCTCATCTCATCCAGACGTGTTTCCGGGCTTCTTTCACATTGACGTGGAATCCAACGTCATGCCCAAGTACCGATTGCTTCAGAAGTTCGGATTTTATACCCAGGAAGGTCGAACAGAAATGCTCGGTTCCGAAGTAGAGTGCTGTGGTGCCCATTCTTCGGCACCGTGACTCGTGGTATTGCTACTTCAGAGAATCCCAAGATTTACATCACACCACAGAGAAGAAAGATCAACCGTCAGAGCACAGCCTACGTGAATAGCAAACCCCGGCCAAAGGCTTTTCACCCGTAAAGCGAGGTGCCCTAGTAGTATGCCCACGAATCCAGAGCCTATGAGTTCGACTATGGGTGCTCCGACGTGATCGAGAACATATACGAGAGCCAAGAGATACACTGCCCAACTCCCAAATTGTTTATGAAGAGTTGACAAGGCAATGCCTCGATAGAAAAACTCCGTAGCCAGGATCAGGCCGAAAGTCAAAGAGCAAGATACTATCAGCATCCAGAGACTATTACCTGCTGAGCGCACTATAGGATAGGTATCTCTTAGTGAAGGAATGGAGGCAGTTGCAATCAGTCCGATCACTATCGCACCAATTACCAGCAGCGTAATTGATAGGCTCACTGTTTTTGAGCAGTTAGTAGGCTTGCCGAGCAAAAAGCCATCTCGCATTATCGTTCGAATGGAAGCGCTTCTGTCGATCAAAAAAAACGTAAATAGGCCGGGGATAATCGCCAGAAACAGCCACGAGGCGGCAACGTTTAGTGATTGGCGGGTAACTGATAGCACTTCTCCTCGAAACCATGCTGAAGGCATCCATCCCATGAAATGAAGCGGTGACGACATGACAAACCATCTAATACCGGCAAGAATGCAGACACCAAGGAGAACCACCCATCGATTTGTAAGAAGACGGATTTTTACGATATCGTCTGATGTCATACTTCTATGGTTTTCTACAGCAGGCATGAGAAGCAAGTATAAAGACACTCTTGTCAAAAATTGGTAGACGCTGATCTCTTTGCCAATTACTCCGAGTTCGATTGCATTGACGAACTGCCCGAAATCGTGGAGAAAGTCCGGAAAAGCAAGCAGGCCCCACGACCCCAATCTCTGGTGCCCCATTGGTGCCATGCGGTTCTCTGGGCCGCGAAGCTGCATTAAGGTTGAAGCCGGGGGCGGGGATACGCTATACAACGGGTTGATGGCTTTTTGCCCGAAATGCGGGACCCAGGTGCAGGCGGGTGCGCGGTTTTGCCCGTCGTGTGGAAGCCAAGTGTCTGCGACCAAGGCGGTGCCCGACGATCCCTATCTGGGCAAGCTGCTGGACAAGAAGTACCAGATCGACAAGCTGCTGGGGGTCGGGGGGATGGGCCGGGTGTACCAGGCTACCCAGTTGGCGCTCGACAAGGTGGTCTGCGTCAAGGTGCTCCGCTCGGGGATGATGCAGGACGACACTCTGGTGGGGCGGTTTCACCGCGAGGCGCGGGCCGCCAGCCGCTTGAACCACCCCAACAGCATCGCGGTGACCGACTTTGGCCAGGCGCAGGAGGACGGGTCGCTGTACATGGTCATGGAGTTCGTCCCCGGCAAGGATCTGGGGAAGGTGATCCGCGAGGAGCGGCCCATCGCCGAGAAGCGCATCATCCATATCATAGATCAGGTTCTCTCGGCCCTGGCCGACGCCCACGCCGTCGGCATCATCCACCGCGACCTCAAGCCCGAGAACATCATGGTCACCGACCTGCGGGGCACCAAGGATTTCGTTAAGGTGCTGGACTTTGGCATAGCCAAAATCCAGGAGACCTCCCCGGCCGAGCCCGGGCTGACCCAGGTGGGGATGGTCTGCGGGACTCCCGAGTACATGCCCCCGGAGCAGGCGCGCGGGGAAGATCTGGACGCCCGCAGCGACGTGTACGCCGCCGGGGTGATCGTCTACCAGATGGTGGTGGGTCGGATTCCCTTCAACGCGCCCACGGCCATGGGCATCGTTACCAAGCACCTGACCGAGATGCCCGTTCCTCCCAGCCGGGTCGATAGCATCCGGGTTTCCCCGGCCCTGGAGGCGGTCATACTCAAGGCCATGAGCAAGGACCGCGCCGGTCGACAGTCCACCTCCCTGGCGCTCCAGCAGGAGCTAAACCAGGTCCTGCACCAAAAGACCGCTTACGCACAGGAGACTCCCCTGGGCACCAACCTGTTCGAGGAAGAGGCGCCCGCGCTTCCTCCGGCGCTGGTGGAGACCAAGGACCGGGCAGCCGCCCCCAAGAAAAAGAGCTCCCAGGCCTGGCTGGTAGCCCTGCTGATCGGGATCCTGGTCGTTGGTGGAGCCGCGGCGGGTTATTTCCTGTGGTGGTTGCCCAAGCAGAGGGGGACCGGCGGCGGCGGGACCGAGCCGGCGACGATCGTCGACGCGGGAACCAGGCCGGAGCCCCGGGACGCCAAAACGCCGGTGGTCGTCGAGGAGCCCCAGGCTCCCCCGGAGGACGCCGGGGTCGAGATGGCCGCGGCTGATGTGAAAACTATCGAGGCCGTTCCCGAGGCGGTCAAGATATACTATGCCGCCGGCAAGGAATTCATGGCCCAGCAAAAGATCGAGAAAGCCATCGCCGCCTTCAAAAAGGCCACCCAGAAGGCCCCCAACTTCGCCAAAGCCTATCGTGCCCTGGGTGCCTGCCACATGCGCCTGGGTAACATCAAGGCCGCCAAAAGATCCTTCCGTTTGTACCTGCAAAAAGCTCCCCCGGACGCCGAGGACCGGAAGGATATCCGGGAGCTGATCGAATCATTGTAACGTCCAGGTTCAGGTCCAGGTTGGGGATTACCCCATTTCCACCCGGAACAACTCCTCTCCCGCCAAGATCTCGTCACCGTTTTGCAGCGGGGTGGGGCGGCTGATGCGGACGAAGATGCCGCTGGAGGGTACGCTCTCGGAGATCTGCAGGCCCTGGGGACGGAGATGCAACTCCAGGTGCGGGGAGGCCATGCGGGAGTCGTTGGGGAAGTTGAGGTCACAGCCTTGTCGGCCGATTGCGATGATCGGACCGGCGCGCAGCATGACCGCGCCGGCCAACACCTTGCCGTCCGGAGTGGCGTGGAGCGCGCGCAGGGCCACGAAGAGTTGCGGGGGCAGGGGCCCTCCGTAGGGGCGGGTGTCGGGGGTAGACGGGGTTCTGACGTCGGTGGTGGGACCTCCCAGCCCCAGCAGGACGAGGCGCTGGGACCCGGCGATGAACTCGGCGCCCGGCTTCAGCTCGGCCTGGCCTCGCACCCGCAGGAAGGTGCCGTTGAGGCTCTTGCGATCCTCCACCAGCAGCTTGCCCGAGTTGGTGCGCAGCAGCATGTGAACGGGGGATAGGTAGGGATCGTCTGTGATGTTGACAACCGCCATGCTTCTTCCCAGCGTGATACCGTTGGGACCTACCGGGTAGGTGGAATCCTCCCGCCCGTATCCGCGCACCAGCCGGAGCCGGGCCGACAGGTCGGCGGCCTGGGTCACGGGGGCGGGCATCTTTGCGCTGGGTTGCTTGTCTGGTTGCGGCGTGACCGGCGGGGCCGGATCGGTCTTGGCGGTGGGTTCGGGAAGGTCCGGTTTTATGTCGGTGAGCTCGGGGTCCGGCGGGGCCGACACGGCATGGGCCGACACGGCATGCAAAAACCCGGTCATCCCGGCCAGGGACTGTCCGCAGCGAATGCAGCTCTTCCGATCGGGCTCGTTGAACGTATCGCAGGCGGAGCAGACGATCCCGGCGTCCATCAGATCCAGGCTGGGCAGGTCGGCGGCCAATTCCTTCCCGCACTGGACGCAGAAGCGGTCGTTTGGTCGGTTATCGGCTCCACAATGTGGGCACGCGGGCATCGCGCCTCTCCTCTATCTCAGGACGTCATCCGGTTGCGGATGTCGTGTACGGAATCTACCGGGCCCAGCACCACAATGAACAGCTTCCCGTACCAAAGATCGGTAAGCGGATGGATCTCCCGGCTGCCCACGGTGGAAAGAGTAATCACCGTCTGATAAGCACAATCTACGATGGAAGGCTTCCCCCCCGCCGCCCGACCCAATATGAAAAACCCAATGATTCCCGCGGCGATCACCACAACGATCGCAATCGAAAGCATCAGCGTTTTTCTCTGCAAATCCATTGGCCCCAAGGTTACTTAAAGTGGTCCGAAACTGTCAACTATCACCGCGTCCGTGGCGTTGTTTGCGGCGTTGTTTTTTAGGGCCGTCCGGGTTTTATTTGACGCTATGGCCGGATCGATCCATATTCACCAGAAGCATGCATCCAATAATCTACACTTTTCCCGAATCCATTCCCCTCATCGGCGGCGCGAGCATTTACTCTTACGGCGTCATGATGGGTCTGGGCTTAATCTGCGCTTGGTACCTGGGCCTCCACCACGCCAACCGGGAAGGCATTCCCTACAAGACCACCGTGACTGCTTATGCCCTGGTCATCGTCTTCGCCCTGATCGGCGCGCGCGTGGCACACCTGATCGCCAACCCGGCCACCTGGATGAACAAGAACTTTTTCGAAGCCATGTTCGGCTCCAAGTGCGAGGGCCTGGTGGCCTACGGCGGTTTCATCGGTGGTCCCCTGGCCATGTGGTTCTACGTGAAGTACATGAAGAGGGGAGACTTCTGGAGCTTGGCCGATTGCACCACGGCTCCGGCTTGCCTGGGTCTGGGCTTCACCAGGATCGGCTGCTTTCTGGCCGGCTGCTGCCACGGCCAGCCCACCGATGTATCCTGGGGCGTGGTTTTTCCCGAGGGCAGTCAGGCCGCGAGCACCTTCGGCTACGGCACTCACGTCCACCCCACCCAACTCTACGAATCCCTGGTCGGCTGGGCGCTCTTGCCCCTGGCCCTGTTCTTGCTCAAGCGCCGCAAGTTCACCGGACAGGTTTTTCTGATCCTGATTGCCTGCTACGCCGTCGCCCGTTTTTTCCTGGAGTTCATAAGAGGCGACACCGACCGCGGCGGCTTCGGCAACCACGCCGACCCGTCTCTCTCCACCTCCCAGTTCATCGGCCTGGTGCTGATCGTCTTCGTCGTCGGTTTCTACTTCTACCGCCGCAAGCATGCTCTTGCCCCTCCCGAGCCGCTCTCCTGGGAGGAAGTCCACCAGCGTCTCCTCGAGGCTGGGGTGATCAAGGAAAAGAGCGAAAAGAAGCCCAAGACACAAGAGGCCAAGAAGAACGCTTCCCCCAAGCCTGCCTCCAATAAGAAGCAAAAGAGAGGCAAAAAGAATAAAAAAAGGCATTGACACAGAGCGTCAAGTGCTCTATACTCCGCCAGAAATAGACAATATCGCAAAAGGGGTGCGAAAATGGTGGAACGAGCGGAAGAAATGCGCAGGCAGGCGATCGATCTGTGGAAGAAGACCGTGTCTCAGCTCGAGCAGATCTCGAAAACCCTGAGTGTCAGCGGCATCGAAAAATTCAAGGCCGAGCGCGACCGGCTCCTATCCGAGCGCGACAAGCTCTTCAAACGCCTGGGAGAAGAAACCTTCAAGCTCATCGAGACCCGCAAGATCAAGGTCCCCAAGCCCATCCAGGACATCTACGTAAGAATCCGCAACCTGATGGATGTTTTGATCATGCAAAAGAAGCCCAAGAAGAAACCCGCCCGCAAGAAACCCGCCCGGAAGGCAGCCAAGCCGAAGATCACCAAGAAAGAGGCCTGATCTTTCAACTTAGAAGTCAGTGGGTTACCTCATATCTTATACGGGCACCGGTGGTAAATTGGAGCCCTCCCGCAGCTTGACACTCAGCCTCCGAGGTGCTAACTAAAGTGCCCTTACGCGTTATGTGACAACCGGAATATGGGGCTGTAGCTCAGCTGGGAGAGCGCCTGAATGGCATTCAGGAGGCCGACAGTTCGATCCTGTTCAGCTCCACTGACATCGGGCCTTCCTCATGGAAGGCCCGATTTTTATTCCGAGAAAAAAATGGGGTCGGGTCTGGTCACTTGACACTTATCCTGTGCAAGAAAGCGCTCGATCCAACCCTTCACCTTCTCTTTTCGTGCGGGGCATGAACGAGGGATACGCTCAACCCACCCAAGTGTCAAGTGACCATACCCGACCCCATTCCCCCACCTCCATTGCTGTTACCCAAGGCGTAGTCGCCTTGATTCATTGGGGAACTCCGAAGAATGAACATCACGGGGCATCATGCGTCAACAACTTCCTACAACATGGGATTTCCCTCTTGCCAGTTGAGCACAGAGGTGTGACAATCCCGCACAAAGATTGCAGTAACGAAGGGTTACGGAATTTCAAGCGGAGGGTCAAAGTGGCAGTCATTGGACTTATAGATCTTGATGAGCTTGTACTTCGTTGCAGAGATGAGCAAGCGAGGCAATACATTGAGGAAGCTGTTGCGTGCTATAAAGCTGGTGCATATAGGTCATGCATCGTCTCTACTTGGGTTGCAGTGGTGTACGACTATATACATAAATTACGCGAACTTGAAATGACAGGTGATAAAAATGCTAGGCGGAAAATTGAAGAATATGAAAAAATACGCGCAGGAGGATACGCGCAGGAGGAGAAGAAAAGCTGAAGGAAGCATTGGTATTTGAGCGTTCTGTTCTAGATCAAGCGGAGAAGGAATTTGAATTGCTGACATCAATTGAGAAAGCTGACTTGGAGAGACTTTACAAAGATAGGCATAGGTGTGCACATCCAAGTATGCTGTCACTTGATGTGCCCTATAAACCCACAGCAGAACTGACAAGAACTCATTTAAGGAATGCAGTGGAGATTTTGTTACAACGAGAACCCGTGCAAGGTAAGGCAGCATTCGACAGGATTTGTGCAGAGATAAAATCTAAATACTTTCCGCTAGAGGTCGATGATGCAAAGAAACACTTTGAAAGTGGACCGTTGAAAAGGGCAAGAAAATCTCTGGTCAGAGATTTGATCATCGGTATATCAAAGAGCTTCCTTAGAGAAAAAGCTCCAGCTTCTGAGCATAGGAGACAGGTTGTGGCCATTGCTGCCATAGTACAAATGCATACGTCTGTCGGTGAGGGAGTGCTCCAAAATGAGCTTTCTACTATTATCGAGCCTCTGGATGATGATAAGTGGGTAAGAGTAGTCGTCTTTTTCGGTGTAGTGACTGGAGCATGGAACGCCGTAAATGAAGCAATAAAGGCAAAGGCTAAGAGATACGTTGAAAATGTGGAAGGGAAATACTTGCCAGCTTCCTTGCATTACTCTACTAGAGTGAAGGATCTGAGAGAGATTGCCATTGAAAGAATAGCTGAACTGTCTCCAACTGAACTTTCTATGGTTATTGGCGAAGGCGTAATTCAAGAATACTGCGAGCCTGCTGTAGAAGCATTTACAAAGTCAGGATCATTCGAATCTGCAAAGAAGAGAGGACAACGTTTATTGATTCCGGTGTCATTTCATCTTGGTAATGAGCAAGTTAAGAAAGTGTTATCATCAATCAAGGAAAATTCTCAGATCAATTATTGTTTTGAAATGCCGGAAATAATCGCAGAATTCTTCACAAATACAAAAAGGCATCATAAAGCTGCTGAAACAGAATGGCAGGAATTGATGGCGTTTCTACTAGAGGAGGAGAGAACTAGTTGTGATGGAGAGAGAATATTCGCTGAACTGCGCGAATTGATGGAGAAGGAAGGCATGTGGCCGAATGATGTAGAGACATGAAGAGCGGAGAAGGCAAAATATTGGTGCCAATATAGTGCCATGACTTGGAGGAACTAGGCGGTATCAAACGGATAAGGGGCAAGCCCTGTGGCCACATTGCGGTTGGAGTTGCAGAATTTGTCCGAGAAGAGGGAAGCTCGCGGTGTCGAGTCGAAGTGATACAGATTGGAATCCTGGCACTTTCCGTCGGTGGGTATCATGCACGGATACCAGCACCGGTCCTGCTGAGATCGTCACCGATTCTGGCAAAGCGTTCATCAAGGCCCTTGGGAACAAAGAAGGGCCACATGTATTGGCGTGTGAATGGATCGGAACGAAGCTCGCAGCTTGGTTTGGTCTTCCAACCTTCAACGTTGCGATTATCCAAGTTGAATCGGAAGATGAGATTCCGCTAGGTCATGGGCGGATGGCGGAGACGGGATCTGCGTTTGTCTCTCGCATGGAGCGAGGGCATCCTTGGGGCGGTGGAGTCAAGGAACTGAGCTTGGTGCACAACATTGAACAAGTGAATGACCTTGTTGTTTTCGATACTTGGGTTCTGAACTGTGACAGGCATCCTCCGGACCTCAAGACGCGGAAGCCAAATCGCGACAATGTGTTCTTTTCGGAAGAGGATGCTCCGGATGGAATGTTCACCCTGAAGGCAATCGATCACACTCATTGCTTCACCTGTGGCAGGGAATTGAACGAGAGCGCCACTAAAATTGAAAACGTCAAAGACGACCGAATCTACGGGCTTTTTCCAGAGTTTGCGGATCATGTGGAAGATGGATTGGTAAGAAAATCGCTAGCAAAGCTGGCGAAGCTTGATTCTTGCTTTGTCAGAGACCTGGTGTATTCTATTCCTGTGGACTGGGAAGTTCCGCGAAATGTCCAAGACAAAATCATCGAGTTGATCTGTGACAGGGCTGATTTCGTTGGAGGAACAATGTGGCGAAGCATGTGCGCCAAGTGTTTCCCGCAAGCCAAACTTGACTTGCCGGGAGAGGAGGTGGACTGATGTCTCCAGTAAAAGGATATTACAGTCTTGTCCAGTACTGCCCTGACAGGAGCAGGGCAGAATCTGTGAACATCGGAGTGCTTCTTTTCTGCCCGTCTGAGAGATACCTTGAAGCGATGCTCTCTTCGGGCAACGACAGGGTTAGAAGGTTGTTTAGTCGAGGGAGTTTCGATCCACAGCGTCTAAACGCAGTGAAGAAGGCGATTCAATTCAGATTGACGCTAGAAAAGGATTCGTTTCGCGAACCAAATGATCTTGTACGCTTCATCAAGACTCGTTCAAACGAGATTGTTCTCACGGACTCACGACCGATGAAAGTGCTCGATCCCGAGGAGGATCTGAAGAACCTTTTCAAGGAATTGGTCGGTGGGCGGGCGAAGAAACAAAAAAAACAACCCCTCTTCCCGGAGTTTGACCGGGAGCTACGGAGCGACCGATTCAGGGGCCGCGTTCGATTAGATATAAGCATTGAGGTTCCAGTCCTGGGTCGATTGCTTGAGGTGCCATACGCATTCCAGAATGGAGTGATGAACTTGGTGAGGCCCCAGCATTTTTCCAAGAGAGAAGCCAATGCCATGCGTTCCGCATCGCAGTTGGCGCTGGAGGGAGATCTTCTCCACCGACATCGCAGCAGCAACCAGGAACAACGTCTTATTGTGATCCCAAAGTTTCATCCTGAGTTGAACGGAGCGCGAAGACAGATTCGAAAGCTGTTCGAGGAGTACAAGATCAGGATGGTTCCATTCAACTCCGTGAAGAAGTTCATCTCCGAGATAGAGGAACAGGCACGACCTATTGGCGCACCTTGATGTACCTCTTGGGACCGTATAGGGGCTGCGACTCTGCACCATTCGGACAAGGCCAGCAGACTGGAATTAGGATGGAACCAGGTGGGAAGAACGAAGGCGTTACGGAAAAAAACGGGGGGAAAATGGGAAAAAATGGGGTCGGGTCTGGTCACTTGCCACTTATCCTGTGCAAGAAAGCGCTCGATCCAACCCTTCACCTGGGGCATGGACGAGGGATACGCTCAACCCACCCAAGTGTCAAGTGACCCGACCCGACCCCATTCACCCCAGGGAACTCTGGTCCAGGGCCTTCTCCAGGGCGGCATACTCGTCGCCGGGGATCCCAGTGATCGGGGAGTGGGGGATGCCACGCGGGCTGCGTTGACGCACGAGCCAAGAGTTCCTGCCTGGATTTAGGCGACGAGGCCATTGGCCCCTTGCTCAATCGCTTGCCAATAGGGCTCAGTCGATTTCAGAGCCCCCTGAACAAAAGACGCTTGATCAGGGTCGGGAGTTGCGGGGTGAGCCTCCGACATTACTCGGCCAAGGCGGATCGCTAAACTCGCATCCGTGTTGAGGCAAACGCTTGAGGTAGTCGATCAACTCGACATATGCGCGATTCCCCTCGACAGGATGCAAGCAGCCATCGAATTTCCACTCTTCACCGTTTTGGATCGTCCGGAAGTTCACCGTTGGAGGGTGGCTCAGGTACGTGCAGTCACGAACTCCGCCCCCCACCGCTTTTTTCAATGCAGCGGCTGCATCATGGTATCCATCCGGTAGAGCGCATCTTGTAATCTTGGTCACCCCTTTTTCACCGAACTGCCGGATGACTCGGTCGGCAAGATTGCTGTCCTCTGGCCACCGACAACAGGCATGGGAGGGCGGATGATTCTCTGATGGGGTTTTTGGGAGTGACAATCGCAACAATCAACTCAGGCCTTGCCCTCGATGTCGCGGTTCGCGTAAACTGCCGTAACCCCATGATCCACCCCTACGACAACGCCACGCAGACCCGCTGGGACCGGGGCGAGTTCAAGGTCCAGCTCAACCTGCCCAACAATCCGCGGCCCATAGGGTTCTGCGACGGTAGCCCCGAGGAC
>JAUXGL010000133.1 GCA_030622135.1 Deltaproteobacteria bacterium | reverse complement strand
TTGCGATGGCCTCTTTGTAATAGGACATTCGGATTGCCCGGGTGGCCAGGAAACCGCCTGCTGCATACCGGAGGCCACGTGTGAAGCAGATCATGACGGGGTATGCATGAATGCAGATGACAAGGATGCTTGCACCGGCAGCTGGGTAGCAGGGCATCCGGACTGCCCGGGTGGCTGGCAAACCGGCTGCTGCACCCCTACCACGTGCGAAGCGGCTCTGGACGGGGTGTGCGTGGATTCAGATGACAGGGATGCTTGCGACGGCCTCTTTGTAATAGGACATTCGGATTGCCCGGGTGGCCAGGAAACCGCCTGCTGCATACCGGAGGCCACGTGCGAAGCAGATCGTGACGGGGTATGCATGAATGCAGATGACAGGGATGCTTGCAACGGCAGCTGGGTAGCAGGGCATCCGGACTGCCCGGGTGGCTGGCAAATCGCCTGTTGCATACCGTAAGGACGGATTGCCTGCGAGATTGTGTGATTGCAGCCGGCCTTCTGCAAAGCAGATCCAGACATTCAGTGCATTTGGGATGGTTCTTCATTTGATCGGCGCTCTGGGACCTTGACCACCGACCGACAAACACGTACTTTGACCCCATGACCGAGCCATCCTCCGGACCTGAATTGACTATCGTCCTGCCGGCTCACAACGAGGAAGCCGCGCTGGACGACTTGCTCTCCCGGTTGAAAAAGGTGCTGGCCGACCGGATCTACGAGATCCTGCTGATAGACGACGGATCGGAGGACCGGACGGCGGAGATCGGGGAACAGCACACCGTCCGGGTGGTAAAGCACGCCCACCGGAGAGGCAACGGGGCGGCGGTAAAACGGGGTATCCGGGAGGCCCGGGGGAAAACCATCGTCCTGATGGACGCGGACGGTCAGCACAATCCCGAGGACATTCCGCACCTCATAAAGGAGATGGAAAACCACGACATGGTGGTGGGGGCACGCAGCAAGGGCACCGGGCAGAAGCCCCACCGCTGGGCAGCCAACCGGCTGTTTTCCGGAATTGCCTCCTACCTGGCCTCGGAGCGCATCCCCGATCTGACCTCGGGGTTCAGAGCCATACGGGCGGAGGTGGCCAAACGCTACGTGGACCTGCTTCCCAACACCTTCTCCTATCCGTCCACCCTGACGGTCACGCTGGCCCGGGCCGGGTACGTAATCGAGCACGTGCCCATCGTCGCCGGCAAGCCCGCCGGCCGCAGCAAGATCCGCCCGGCGTCGGACGGGCTGCGCTTCCTGTTCATCCTGCTCAAGGTGGGCGTGGGCCTGGCGCCGTTCAGGGTGTTCTTTCCGGTGAGCTTACTGCTCTTCCTGTCGGGGTTGGGCTGGTACGTCTACACACTGGTCACCGCGGGCCGCTTCACCAACATGTCGGCCCTGCTCCTGTGCACGGCGGTCATCATCTTCATGCTGGGCCTGATGGCCGAGCAAATCGCCCAGTTGAGGCGGGAGCGTCGTGACGAGTAGTTGGTTAAAGCGCCGCAGCAGGCTTTTACTAGACGGCTTGCTGGTGGTGTCCATCCTGGTTATCGGCACAATCCTGCTCCAACCGGGCGTCTTCTCCGTCGACGAGAGTCACTACCTGCTGGCCGCGGACGCCTTCGCTCAGGAGCGCTCCTTCCACATCGACAACGGGTACCAGCACTACCGGGCCCCCGAGTTGCTGTTTTTCTATACGGTGATCCCCGACAACTTGGAGCATCTAGGCACCGTATCCACCATTCCTCCCTATCACTCCATCCTGGCGGCGCCCTACCTGCGGCTGTTCGGCCTCCCCGGCATGTTTTTACTCAACCTGATCTGCTTCGCCGCAACCTGCGTGGCGGTCCGCCGTCTGGCCAGCCGGCTGAAGCCGGACGGGCCGTTTCCCTTCGTGGCCGCGGTGGTGTTCGCCGCGGGGTCCTTCGGCCTGGAGTACGCCCTGGGCATCTGGCCCCACGCACTCTCCCAGGCGCTGATCGCCTGGGCCCTGGTGGCCTTCCTCTGCGCCGCGGAGTCGAAGGGCCGGCGCGCCTTCATCCTGGCCGGGCTGGCCGGCCTGCTGGGGTCCCTGGCCACCGGTGTCAGGATCCAGAACATCTTCATGCTGCCGGTCTTTCTGGTCATGGCCCGCTGGTCGCTGCGGTGCTCCTGGCCGTTGTTGACCGCCCACCTGGTTGGCTGGATCCCGCCCCTGGTCGGGTACTCCCTGATCAACCTCCACCGCCTTTCTACGCTCAATCCGTTCACCTACGGAGCCAAAAGCTCCTTGAGCGGATCCGTCCCCGGACGGCTGGCGGCCTTTTTGGCCGATCGTCCGTGGGTGCCGGCGGTGGCGGTAGCCGGCGCCGCGTTGCTCTGGTGGCTCTGGCGCAAGGCGCGCTGGAAGGGTTTCTTGCCCGGTCTTCTGGCGGCCGTCGCGGCCACGCTGGTCGTGTCCGAACCGCTGAGAGCCTTGGCCGGGCACTGGTTGTCCATGGCGGGGTTTCATCTGGTGGATACCGTCTTTCTTCCGGCGAACAGCGTCGCCGCCGGATCCACCTCCAACCAGATGGGTCAGGTGCTCTACGGCGGAGTGTTGAAGAAAGGACTACTGGAGGTGGCCCCCTACCTGGTGCTTGCGGTGCTGGTCCTGTTCGTCCGCCCGCCGCAGCCCCGGGTTTCTCGAGTACTGCGTTTTCTCGGGGGCGCCGGCCTGCTCGGGCTGGCTCTCTTGCCGCTGGTTGCATCCACGGGCGGATTCTGCTTCAACCCCCGTTACCTGCTTGAATTCCTCCCCGCCCTCGTGGTGGTCTCGTTGTTTTTCGCCCGGCACCTGGTTTCTTCTCGCGTGGTATTGCTGGGCGGAATCCTCCTGGGAGTTCTTCTGGCCCTTCCCACCGTCTTGCGTCCCGGCAGCGTGGACGATCCCTCCGCGGGGCTCCTACCCATGCTCGCCCCGTTGCTGCTGGCCATCTGCCTGCTGGTCTCGGCGGCGGTCTCCTTTTTCTCAAAAGATCGCTTCCGCGGCTGGCTGCGAAAGACTGCCTCCGGCCTGCTCGGCGCCGCACTGGCATACGGGATTTCGATCCAGCTAGGCGTGGATCTGAACCGATCGCTGACCGTGCGTTACTACGCCAAGCGCATTCTCCAGGAAGGCAGCGCGGTGGTTCCAGACGGCTCGGTACTGCTGGCCTGGGAGGCGCGCAAGGATGTCTTCGCTCCCCTCAAGCTCGATCGGGACGTCTTGATCGCGGGAATCGGCCCGGCTAACCAAGACGTATCGGGCTTCGTCCGGCGGGTCATGACCGACCGGCGGGTTTTCTTCCTCCAGGACGGCATTCCCCCCGATCGATGGGCCGAATGGTCTGCCTTGTACGCAATCTCCGTGGAGAAGCGTCACGGGCTGGTTTTCGTGGAGCTGAAGCCGGGGGAGAATCCGAAATGAATCGGAAAGACCTCCTGCCGGCTTCGCTGGCCGTGACCGCCGGCGTTCTTCTGGGGGGTATCGCCCTGCTGATGGCAGCGTATGGGCTCAACCTGTTTTCCTTCCCGGCCACCTGGTGGCGAGACCATCCGTTCGATTTCGGAAACATTCTGCACACCACCCAGACGTTTTCCTTCACCTCGCGATTCTGGGCGTACGATCCCTACCACCTCTTCGGTTGGGTTCCCAACGTGTTCTACAACCCGCTGGCGACGGCTGCGGCCGGCCTCTTCGTATCTCTGTTCGGGTCGACCGAGGGAGCCTACCGGGCCTGGCTGCTGCTGCTTTTGTTCGGCACCTCACTGGCCTTTCTCCCCCTCCTGCCCCGCGATGCGAAAAGAGGTCCATGGGTCGCGGGAGGACTGATCGCCGCCCTGCTATCACTGGTCGTCTACCCGCGGGACGTGGGCATACTGGACGCCAATCCCGTCCAGGTCCTGTACACCGGCCAGTGGGCCCAGCGGTTGGGCCTGGCTCTGGGCATTCTCGCCGTCGGATTCGTCGCCCGGGCGCTCGAATCGCCGGGGAAGAGCTTTCGCCAAGACCTGCAAAAAATCCTCGCCGCGGCGGCGCTCCTGGGAGCAGCCACGTTCTGCCATTACATGAGCGGCTACGCGGCGGCCGCGGCCGGCGCCTTGCTTTCCGTCTTTTACCTGTTGGGCCGGAGACTCACCAAGGGCGACTGGTCGTTCCGGTCTCTTTTGGTACTGCCCGCGGCTCTTTTGGGGACCTGCCTGCTGTTTCTGGATTTCTTCTATGTTTTCCTGTCGCTTTCGGGTTCTCATCACGACCTGCCGCTTTTGGGCTGGCGGGTTTCAGAAGGAGCGCTGGAAACCGTCCGGGAAGTGATCATCCCGGCCCTGCCCATCCTGCTGATTCCCCTGGTACGGATGTCGATCGCCTCCGGCCGCTCCCGACCGGAGTTATCGAAAGCACTGCTGCCGCTTCTGGTGTTGCTCGCCGCCGTCGCCGCAACGCCGGAAAGCCTGCTCGGATGGTTTTCGGTGGTGCTGCTTTCAGCGCTGGTCGCCTCCCGGCTGGAGCGGGAATTCCGCCCCCGCCACTGGCTCCCCGTCACGGCGTTCTTCCTGCTCCTGCTCTCCTGCGGTCCGGACAGTCTCCGCGTATTCGGGCTCGATTTGAGCAACCTGGTTCCCTTTTCCGGTTCCGTCGGCTGGGCCAAGCTGGCCGCCTTCTCGCGCTGGCTGTTTTTGGCCTGGCTGGGAGTGCTTACGGCCGAGGGCCTCGGACCCGGGTTCCAACGCCGCCGGAGGACGGGGCGCATCCTGGCCCTGGGCCTGGTGCTTTTGGGGCTTTCGATCCCGATTTTGCTTTCCGCCACCGGGGGGAAGTCTCAGACCGGGGCCCAGTCCTACTTCGCCCGGATGAATCGAACCGATCGGGAAACCACCCGGTCCCTGCTGCTGCGGATGCAGGGAGTGGCGACGCGAACGCCGCGGGACGGCTACCTCCTGGTGGAAGACACCCTGCATCACCCCAAGGGATCCGGCCTGCCGCAGACCATCATCCCCAACGGCCACCTACCCTACCTGATCGGCCGGCAGAGCGGCCGGCCCGTCCTGGGAGGCGCGGTCACAACGCGTCTGATCACCCACCCGCTGGCCCACACCAGCCGCGGCCAACTGCTGTGCCGGGACCTTTCCGAAATTCAAAGCGATCCCGCCCCGGTGATGGATCGGCTGCGCTCGCTGGGTGTGTCCGACATCCTGGCCCACAGCCAAGAGCTGATCGCGGCACTGAGAAACTACCCCGCGGCCCTGGAAGTGGACACGCAGGCGGGGTTGACCCACTTCGCCCTGGAACACTACCGGCCAATCCTGACCGATGCAGATGGGCTTCACTTGGACGGGGGACAGCTCCGCTGGCACCCGGACGGCCTGGAGGTCGAGCTCCCCGCCGGAACTTCCACCGCCCGGCTGCGCCAGGTATACTACCCCTTCCTGCGTTGCTCCGGGAAATGCAGACTCTCCGCGTGGACAGAAGGCCCCGAGCGGTTTTCCGGCTGCCTGATCGACGACCCCCGGACCGTCGAGGTGGAGATCCCCTGGATCCGCATCGACATCGCTCCCGATCCGCAGGGTCCGACCACCCTACGGATTTTCAGCCGTCCTTCCCTCCTGCCCTGGGTTATCATGCTGGCGGCCTGGATCGGCATGATTGCGGCCCGGCTGCTGTTTAGAAGACGAGCGAGATCACCGACTCCATGAAACCCGATCAGACAGCCGCCGGATCCGGCGACCTTTCGCAACCGTTGTCCTTGCGAGCGAACTTCTCCTGGACCTTCGCGGGCAACCTGGTCTACGCCGCAGGCCAATGGGCGACCCTGATGCTGCTGGCCAAGCTGGCCGACCCGGTCATGCTGGGCCAGTTCGCCCTGGGCCTGGCCATCACCACGCCGGTATTCATGCTGGCCAACCTCTCACTGCGGAACGTGCTGGTCACCGATGCCCGGGGAAAGATCCCGTTCGGCGGATACCTGGGCCTGGGATTGATCACCACCCCGCTGGCCATGCTTCTGGTCGGCGGCATCACCCTGGGCTGCGACTACTCGAGCGAAACTGCCAAAGTCGTCCTGGCCGTGACTCTGGCCAAGACCATGGAGTCGATCAGCCTGATCCTCTACGGTCTCATGCAACGCCAGGAAAGAATGGATCGCGTGGGCCGGTCGCAGATCTTCAGGGGCATTCTGCCGCCACTGGGGATGGGCCTCTGTCTCTGGCTGACCGGCAACGTGCTCTGGGGCGCGCTGACCATGGCCGCTGCATGGGGGCTGGTCCTGGTGGCCTACGACCTCCCCAACGCCGCGCGCCTCCTGGCGAAGATGCGCCGCAACTCCTCCTCACCGGACACCCTGAAACCGCTCTTCGACCCGGTCACGCTTCGGCGCCTGCTGGTCACCGCTCTCCCCTTGGGATTGACCTTCATGTTCGTCGCCCTGAACATCAACATGCCCCGCTACTTTCTCGACGAGCACAGCCTGGGCATCTTCGCCGCAGTGGCCTCGCCGATACTGGTGGGCAATACGATCATCCTCTCCCTGGGGCAGGCCAACCTGCCCCGGCTGGCGCGGGCTTCCGCCGACCGGGACCTGGCCGCGTTCAAGGCCTTGCTGCTCAGACTGCTGGCACTGGCGACGATCCTGGGCGTATCCGGCTTGCTGCTGGCCTTGCTGGCCGGAGGCCCCATCCTCAGATTGCTGTTTACCACAGAGATCGCCGAGCACACTTACCTGCTCAGTCTCCTGGCGATCGCCGCCGTTTTGGAATTCAACGCGGCCATACTCGGCACCGCCGTGACCGCGACGCGCGCATTCGGCCGCCTGCTGGCGGCATTTGCGGCCATCGCTCCCCTGACCCTGTTGCTTTCGGTTCTTCTGGTTCCCATCCTGGGTCTGCCCGGAGCAGCGTGGGCACTGATGGGCACCAACCTTCTTGTCGGCGCGGCCATGCTGATTATTCTGAAACTCACCTGGAGGTCCAGAAGGAGGATCGAATGACGACGGGCAGTAGCCACCGGGACGAGGTTCGCGCCGGCCAGCGCTTCGAGTTCGGGCGGAACTGGCGGAAGTTTCTTTGGGCCATCGACGAAGAGCGCATCCGCGAAGCCGAACGTTCACTTGCCGAAATGCTGGAACCCACCATCCTGCGGGGCGTGCGCTTCCTGGACGTTGGAAGCGGCAGCGGACTTTTCAGCCTGGCGGCGCGCAGACTGGGGGCCAAGGTGCACTCCTTCGACTACGATCCGGAGTCCGTCGACTGCACCCGCGAGCTGAAAAACAGGTACTGCCCCGGGGATGACGAATGGATCATCGAGGCAGGCTCGGTGCTGGACAAGCAGTACCTGGAATCCATCGGCAAGTTCGAACTCGTATACGCCTGGGGCGTGCTCCACCATACAGGCTCCATGTGGGCGGCGCTGGAAAACGTCCTGGCCCGCGTGGCGGAAAACGGCAGGCTCTTCACGGCCATCTACAACAATCAGGGCTGGAAATCCGTGATCTGGAGAGGAGTGAAGAAGACGTGGTGCTCCGGCTGCCTGGGAAGAGCGGCCGTCGGCTCCGTGTTCATCCCGTTGTTCGCGCTGGCCGAGGTTAGCAAGAATCTGTTGTCCGGCCGCAACCCGTTGCGACTCTGTGGTCGGAAAGCCCGGGGCATGTCGAAGGTCCACGATTGGATCGACTGGCTGGGCGGATATCCTTTTGAGGTGGCGACGCCGGAAGAAGTCACAGCGTTCTGCCGGGACCGGGGATTCTCGCTGGAGAAGCTCGTCTCTGCCGGGAAGCGCCTGGGAAACAACCAATACGTGTTCATGCGGAGCGGCGCTACCCGGGCTTGACCGCCAACCTGGCGGAATGGTCGATGCGGTGCAGATATACGGGCTTTCCCTGCTCCTGCAGGTAGCGGTCAACCGCCTTGCGAGCCCCTTGCCACATTCCGTAGTCGTCGACGAACAGGATCCCGTTTACCGCAAGGCGCGGGTAGAGATGGACGAGCTCGTGGTAGGTGGACTGGCACCAATCCGTATCCAGGCGCAGAATGCTGATCTCTTCCGGGATGATCCCGGGTATGGTTTCCTCCACCTCCCCCTCCACGAACACCACTTTTTCCGGTGGGTAGCCGGTGGAGTGCATGTTCTTCCTGACCTCCTCTATGGATGAATAGCACCAGGTGTTGATCTCCCCCTTGCGCGCCTTTTTCCATTCCTCCCGGGCGTCCTCTCCCCGCCGGGAAACATCCACCTCCGCGGGCTCGCTCATCCCCCGGTAGGTATCGTAGAGATACAGCTTCCTGCCGGTATCGCCCGCCTTGTGGAATGTTTTTGCCGCGAGCATCGAGCCGCCCCCGCGCCAGACTCCGCACTCGACGAAGTCGCCTGGAATTTTGTGTTTCACCACGTGGTAGACCGCCTCATACAAAGCGTACAAGCGGATCGGAGACGTCATGGTGTAGGGCTGCAACTCCGCATTTAGAACGCGGAACTCGTCATCCAGGTCGCCGTCATAGTCCTTCACCAGCGTCAGGTCGAATGTTTTCAAAGCTCTCTGTATGATCCGCTTGAACATCGGTGTGAGTATATACTCGTTTACCTTCCCCGGCTACCCGCTCTGCTTGCGGCCTATATATACGAGGTGGGGCGGCTTCCACCGGAAGACTTTGGTGGCCAGGGCGCCCAGCCTCCCGGCAACGCCAGACTCGGGCAGATGCACTGCCCGGCAAACCTTCTGGTTGAACCCGGCTGCCGTCATCCAGGCGGTCAAACCGTCCGCGCTCCATGATCTCACGTGCTGCCATCGATGAAAGACGCAACCACACTCGGGACACAGGCTCTCATCTGCCTGCAGGTTTTCCCGGTTGGGGGTGCTGATTACGATTGCTCCCCCCGGCCTGGTGATCCGGTGCATCTCCCGCGCGATCGCATCCAGGTCCTCTTCCAGAACATGCTCGACCAACTCCAGCATGAACACGATGTCGAAGCAGTCGTCCGGCAGGGGAACCGGCAGCGAGGAGACGTGGATCAGGCCCCGCAACAGCGGACTCCCCCCCAGGCGCCGCCGGGCCTCCTGGAGGGACGTCTCCGAGGAATCCGCACCCTCACAGCCGATCCCCCGGGCCACCAGCTTCTCCAGCAGGAAACCCAGGCCGCATCCGAAATCAAGGATGCGACCGGTCAGCCTCACGCGGTTCGATTGAACGAACCGGATCAAGGCGTCGCCGGCCATGCGACTGAAGTACAGGGTTTGGTGCGCCGGGTTGGACGATGTGAAGTTCCAGAAACGCTTGACATGCAGCGGCGTCCACTTCAGGGCGTGCGGTTTGAACCTGTCATTCGGCTCCATGGTCACCTTCCGAGTTTTGCACGACACCAGTGATAGAAGAAGAGCAGCCTCCACCAGTTCTCCGCCACCTGGAGCCGGGGCAAGGACTGCTGGCGAAACCGGTCTGCGACCGCGCGGCGGTCGAAATAGTCCCACATCGGGCTGCGCGCATCCGCGATCATCTCGGTGGCGCTTGGCTTCCATTCGTCCCTGAACCAGGCGGAGAACGGAACACCGAACCCCCGCTTGGGTCGTTCGAACAGCTTTTGGGGCAAATGCCGGCGCAGCAGGCGGCGGAGAACCCTCTTCCCGTTCCAGTAGGCGAGCTTGTGTCCGGCCGGAATCCGCGCCGACAGCTCAACCACCTCATGGTCGACGAGCGGACAGCGCACCTCCAGCGAGTGGCGCATGGATGCCCGATCCACCTTCACCAGGATGTCATCGGGGAGGTAGTTCGTCAGATCGGTGTACTGGTAGCTCTCCAGCAATCCCAGGTGGCGGAAACGGTTGTAGTCCCCGGCCATCTTTTTCTGGCCGTCGGCAAGAAACGCGCGCTGGACGCCGGCGGTAAGCAGCGATAGCCTCTCCGGTGAGCATCCCATCACGTGGTCGTAGAGGTCGAACTCCCGCAGGGCCAGACGGCCGAGGGACCTCTGCCCGGGAAAACCGTCGGGCAGCCGCCGGGCCATCCATCCCGATAACTTCCGGCCCAACGGTGTAATCACGCGCCCCAGGGCATCCAGGGCCCGGGCGCCGGGGTAGCGGTTGTAGCCCAGGAACGACTCGTCTCCACCGTCACCCGACAGGGCCACGGTCACGTGCCGGCGGGTCATCTTGCACAGGTAGTGGGTGGGAACGGCGGACAGGTCGCCGAACGGCTCGTCGTATGTCTCGACCAGCTCCGGCAGGATCTTCAGCGCCCGGGGAGTGAGAATCTCTGTGTGGTGCTCGGTCCCGAGGTACGCGGCCACCTGTTGGGCATAGCCCGATTCGTCGTGCGCCTCCTCCGGAAAACCGATGGTATAGGTCTGCACCTTTTTCGAGCTGTGGCGGGCCATGTAGGCCACGATCAGGCTGGAGTCGACGCCCCCGCTGAGAAAGGCGCCCAGGGGCACGTCGCTCACCAGCCGCAGGCGCACGGCTTGGGAGAACTTCTCATCCAGTTGCTCGATCCAGTCCCGGACCGTGGCCCGGTTGTCCACCTCGAATTCCAGCCGCCAGTACTGCTTGATCTCGGGCTGGCCGTCGCCGGAGCGCACGTCCAGCAGCATCCGCCGTCCGGGGAGCAGCCTGCGGATGCGGCTGTAAATGCTGCGCTCCCCCAGGGAGTTTCCGTAGGTGGCATACTCGGCGACGGCCGCCAGATCCAGGTCCCGGCCCAGATCCGGCAATAGCAGCAGGGCCTTGATCTCCGAGGCGAAGGCGAAGCCGCCCGGCAGCCGGGCATAGTACAAAGGCTTCATGCCCAGCCGATCACGGGCCAAGAACAGTTGGCGCTTCCGGCTGTCGTAGATGGCGAATGCGAACATGCCCCGGAGCCGGTTCAGGCAACCGGGCCCATATTCCTCCCAGGCATGTACGAGCACCTCGGTGTCGGAGCGGGTCCTGAACCTGTGCCCCCTGCCGGTCAACTCCCCGGCGAGATCGCCGAAATTGTAGATCTCTCCGTTGAACACCACTGCCACGGATTCGTCCTCGTTGAACAGCGGTTGGTTGGCCGCGTCGGAGGTGTCGATGATCTTCAGCCGGCTGTGCCCCAATCCGACGTTCTCGTGGACGAACAGGCCGTCGGCGTCGGGCCCCCTGTGCCGCAGGGAATCGATCATGCGCTGCAGCAGTTCCCGGTCGACGGTGCTTCCGTCAGGCTGGACCAGTCCGGCTATCCCGCACATGATTCTTCTCGCTTGGCGACCTGGCGGATCACCTGTTCCCAGCCACGAGCCAGGTGCGACGCATCAAAAAGCCTGCGGGCGTGCAGCTTCGCCGCTTGCCCCATCTGTCTGCGCCGGGGCTGGTTGGAAAGAAGCTTCGACATCGCCTCGGCCAGGGCGCGCGCGTCTCCGACCGGCGTAAGCAGGCCGGTCTTGCCGTCGTCTATGATCTCCTTCGGCCCGTGTGGGCAGCAAGTGCTGACGGCCGGCCGGCCCAGACCCTGGGCCTCGATCAGGGCGTTGGGCAGGCCCTCGTAGTCGCTGGAAAGCACGTAGATGGCGGCCTGGCGCATCAGGGCATACGGATTGGGACAGTGGCCCAGGATGCGCACGGATGAGCCCAGGGTAAGGTGGGCCACCTTTCTCTCAATCCTGTGGCGCTCGGGCCCGTCGCCGCAGATCCACAGCTCGGCCCGCAGCCCGCGCAGGACCTGGGCAAAGGCATCCACCAGCAGATCCAGGCGCTTCTGCGGAAACAGCCTTCCGACGGCGATTACGACCGGCACGCCGGGTTCGGCGCTATGGGCGGGCGGTTGCGCCGCCAGCGCGTCGATGCGGGCGAAGTCGGTGGGATTCCAGATGACCTGCGCCTTTTTCCTGGCGAAGGGATAGCAGGCCGCCAGATCGCCGAGCACGCCGCGGGAGTTGACCACGAAACCATCCGCCCGCCGGTAGACCCGTTTCAGAATGAACTTCCGCAACCCGGTGTCGTGATACTTTGGATTGTTGTCGATCCGCGCTATCCAGGCAGGGCCGGCGCGGTACCGGCGCAAGGCCATCCCGGCGACGATGCCCGTGGCCGCACCGTTCGACAGCACCACCTCCGGCTGGAGCCGCTCGATCAATCCGCGCAGGCGCCGCACCGCCCGGAAAAGTTGGGTAGGGCGGTGGTACTCCAAAACACCGTAGGGCACGTCGTCGGGCAGGGGGTAGCCGACATCCTTACGCAACAAGCACAAGGAAGGCTTGATCCGGGTTCGATCCAGGTGAACCAGTAACGTGCTGGCGAAGCGCTCCGCACCGCCTTGGTTCAACGTAATGCTCAACAGCAGCAACTCTACGGGTGGCTCACTCATTCGCCGTCTTCTTTCTCCAAACCGTATCGGAGTAAAGCGCCGCCCTCTGCCGGGCGATGTTCTCCCACAAATACAGCTCCCGGGTCTTTTCGCGGCCGGCCTTCCCCATTTGCAGAAGCCCGGCCCGGTCCCAGAGCGCACTGACAATCATCTTAGAAAGCCGCGCGGCGGTCAAAGGCTCGGGGAGCATCCGCCCCCCGCCGGTTCTTTTTGCGATCTCCGGCGCCGCACCGACCGGGGAGGACAAGAACGGCGTCCCCGCGGCCAAGGACTCCAGCAACACCGGAGGAAATCCCTCGCGCAGGCTGGGAAGCACGGTCAGCCACCCCCGTCCCATCTCCTTCCACACCTGCTCCGGGGGCACCTCCCCCCGAAAATCGATCACGCTCCCTAGCTTGAGCTTTCCGGCCATCGTTCTGGTTTCGGATAGCGCGGGACCGTCGCCAAACAGGATCAGCTTCGCCTCGGGAATGTCGCCGACGACCCGCGCCCATGCCTCCAGCAACAGGCGGGGCCGCTTCAGCTCGATGAACCGCGAGGCGAAGACAACCGCCGGCGTATCGCGCCAGGCGGAAGCGAACCGGAAGGTCTCCTCGCCGACACCGTTGGGAATGACCACCGGGTCCGCGTTGCAGCCGTGCTCCTCGAGCTTGCCGGCCAGGGCGGTGGAAACCACCGTCACCGCATCGTAGCGGGACAGTAGCCTTTTGAAGTACCACCGGTAGAGGCGCGACCGGTCCAGCAAGTGGATGTCGGTGCCGTGGCCGGTGTACACGATGGCCTGTTTTGATCTTCTGGCTTTTACGACGGCCATGCCCGCCGCGGTAAAGGAGGCGTCGATCACCTCGCAGCCGGCGAGCCGCGCGGACACCGTGCGTTCGATACAGCGCACGAATCCGGATATACCCAAAAACAGGAGCGGGTTCTTCCGGAGGTTCTCCACGATCCCAGCTCCGTAGGCAATCTTCTTCGAAAGACCCGAAGAAAACCGCGCCCGGAACACACCCTCTTGCGGCTCCACTTCGGCGCCCGCCTCCGGCGCCACCACCAGCACCTGGTGACCCAGCTCCTTTAAAGATTTTACCAGCTGAACCGTAAAAAGGCCCGCGCGGTCTCCGCGAAAACGCGGATAACTAGTTGTAACTATTCCAATTATCACACAGACGCATGCTACCAACCCGGGTGCGGGCTGTCAATTTTCCAGCGATACCCCACCAATCTCCCACTGGTGCCCCTACGTCTCGACATAACATATTGACTTCTCAGAGGGTGTTGGGATCGACCGGAAATTCACTGGGAGGTTCTGGGATAGCTCAGATTAACGCGCCTTCCGTCCAGCCCAGCTTTATCAGATCGATGCGCGCGGGATCGGCAACGCCCAGTTTGTGCTTCTCCGCGGCAACCTGGATGTGCTTGGCGGAGGCTGTGAAGGGGATGTCCTTTTTGAAGTGCCGCTTGCGCTGGGCTTCGAGAATTCTCAACCCGGTCGAGTCGACGGCCACGGGATCGATGCCGACGATCAGGCCCTTGTACTCCCAGGTATACTCGGCCTGGTAGTGGTGGGGACCCTTGCCGTGGAAGAGGGGGGTGAGCATGACCAGGATGTTCAGGCGGGTCTTGCCCGCGACGATGGGCAGCTTCCACAGATTGGCCAGGTCGGCGCAGGAGTCGCCGTGCCAGCGCCAGGGATGCGGGTGGAACATTATGTAGTTCTTCAGACAGCTGCCCACCCCCGACCAGTTGTGGGTGCGCATGGGCCGCACGTTGATCAGGGCGGTGGCCGCGGCGAACACCACGCTGTCTAAAACGCCGTGATCGTCGATGTCGATCTTTTCCTGGGGCACCCCGGCGCCCATTACCCGCCGGCGAATGGCCTCCTCCAACTCCGGCGGCGTGGGCAGGTACGACCAAACGTTGCTCTTGATCCCCACCACGTCGTCCGGCCGGATCAGCCGCGCCCAGGCCACCTCGGCCTTTTCCTCCTCCAGAAGCGCCTTCACCCCGTCGTCCAGCATGCGCGCGATGATCTCCGGATTTACCTTCCGGTTCGAGTCGATGACCTTCTCGTCCCGCACCAAAACCACCCGGACCCGCTTCTCAACCGCTGCTTTCTTCTTGGGCCCCTTGGCCTGGCTCTCCTTCTTCTGGCAAAACGTCCCCGAAGCCCCCACCAGGGTGACGCCGGCCGCGCCCCGCAAAAAGTCCCGTCGATTGAGCCTTTTCATGGCTGGATACCTCCCGCCAGTTCCAGGACCTCCCCCCTGGAGGCCGCGGAAAAAACGCCCACGAACAGGGACCCGGACACCCGCGCCCCCGAGAACTTCCCTTCTTTTTCAAAAACGCCTAGCTCGTCCGCCTTGAATATCTCAACGAAACGCTTGTAGGCCAGCCCGGCGTCTTGCCTGTGCGGATACCGGATCAGGACCAGCACCCCGGACGGCCGGTAGCGCGCCAGGAGACCCTCGGTGTCCCGGCTGAGCCCCAGCAGGTTGTCGTTGGCTATAAAGTGCAGCCGGTTTAGCCCCTCCCAATCGTGGAAGTAATGCACCTGGCTTTTCACCAGCCCCTTTTGAGGCAGCCGCCCGACCAACCCAGGCATTTTTCCCGGTTGGGGTATCTTCTTGGCGATTGCCCGGCCCAAAGCAATCACCGCCCGCTTCGACGCCTGGGTCTCCTTGAGTGACACCACCGAGACGAAGTAACGATCCTTCCAAAAGTACAACGATCCCCCCTGGTACTCCGACTCGTGCCCCACCCCCACATCCTGCTCCTCGCGAATGTCGACGTGAAACGCCCCGAACGCGTCTTTCGACGATCCCATGTCGAAGACATCCACGATGATGTCCGGCCCGTCCGCCTTCTTGTACCTCCGGTCGACCACCTGCTTCACGTTCAACGCCCGGTAAACCTCGGCCCCTCCGTTGATGAGCGAAAAGAGCGTGTTGTGATCGAAGTAGGTGTCCTTTCCCTCGGGCTTCCAGCCGTCCACCTGGGCGGGGAGCAGCCGGGAAAGGCCCTGTGCCGCGGAGTCCGCCATTACCGATCCGAACAGTAAGAAAGCACAGCCGAGGGAGAAGAAAACCACACCGCCCACATTAGCACAGCCGCCCCAGATCAATCACTCACTTTTGCCCAGAATCTCCCACCCCCTTTCACGGCAACCCCAACACCCTACGGGTGCAGCACAAAACGCGTCAACCGCGCACCGTTGGCACCTTGCGCGAGGCCAACAAGTGTCCGTTTTTGTGCCGTCCGATGAAACGGACGGTGCGTGCCAATTCGTTCACCGTAACTGTGGCAACGGACATCGCGAGTTCCCTTGGGTAGTCAGTGGGTTACTCCGATTCTTGTGGGCATGGTGGTTGATTGGTCACCGCCAACCCAGGC
>JAUXGL010000251.1 GCA_030622135.1 Deltaproteobacteria bacterium | reverse complement strand
GTGATGAGTCGGTGCCGTCCGTCGGACCGGTAGACCGTGCTGTGAACATCGTGGTGCATGAACACCTTCAATCCGCGAACGAAAGAACAGCGGGGGGAGTTCATGATGAGCGCCGCGTTCTCGATGGCGTTGAGGCCGAGGAAAACGCCGGTTTCGTAGGTGGGAACGGCGGAGGGGGTCATGGCCAAAAGTACCTCCGGTAGCGGTCGACGAAGTCGGTGCGACACAAGTGCCGGAGCCGGTCCGCCGTGCGCAGAGCCCCCTCGAATCCCATCTCGAAGGCGTGGATGCTGACGGGAAGCTTGCCCAGGGAGAGAACTTGAGAGTTACGCCGGATCGAGGTCAAGAGTAGCTTGGAGCCGGAAGCAGAAACCGCTTGGAGAAGCTCGTCCCGGTCGTCGAAGGTGTTTAGGGTCACCCGCTCCCGGCCGTGTACGAATTCGCCGAGATCCCTGGGCGGCGGGATGTCCTGATACACGAACAGCTCGACGTCCAGCCCAAGCTCGGTCAGCATGGGCACCAGCGGGACGCCGAAGGCCTCCGCCGGATCGAACAGGAAGGACGAAAACCTCGCGGACGCCATCAGGGCGATGGAATTGCCCGAAAGAGCTTCTTTCAACGGCTGCAGCTTTTTGGCATACGAACGGCGCATGCGGTCGAGGATTGCCCGGGCGTTTTTAAGCCGGCGTCCCGCCAGGACCTCGGACAGTACCGCGCTCGTCCAGGCGCGGGTCTGCTTCAGCCCGAAGGGTGGATCCAGAAAGGCCCAGCGGTGGTCCGGATCGGCCCGCACAGCCAGGGAGAACGCGTGCCGAACGATGGAACAGGTGCTGGCGATGGTGACCGGCGCCAAGTAGAAGCTCTCCAGCTCCTCTTCGCGAAACGACGGAAACAGGCAGACGTTCAGGTCGACGCCCAGCCGGGCCAGCATGGCTTCCAGCTCCGCGATGGACGGGTATCCGCGCTCGCCCAGGCCGGCCAGGTTGACCCGCTGCCGCTGCGCCCGCCCGGTCGCCGGTTTGACGGCGGGACGAAACGTTTTCAACAACCAGGGCCAGACCAGGGAGTCCACCGCCGCGTCACGGGTCTGGAAGTCCGGATCCAGGATCAAGAAGTCGCCGTCCTTCAGCTCGTTTTTCAGGATCCCGCGCACATCGTCCCCAACCAGCCGGCTGACGCAAGTCTGTATGAGCACCACCTTGACGTCCTGCTGCCGCTTTTTCAGTGCCCTGAGGACCTGGTGCAGCTTGTCCTCCGCGCCGCCCACCACGTCGTTTTCCGAGTAATCGACCGCCACCCAGCTACCCGCTGCCGGCACCGTTGAAACCGGAAAGTAGGACCAGGTGTCGAAAAACGGCAAGGAGGAGAAGGCCGGGAACGTCTGTCGGCAGCTCTGGTCTCCCAGAGTCACCATCTTGATCGCTTGCCGCGGTCGTCCGGCCAGGGCCGCGTTCATGCCGCTGGCGCCCTGCCGGCCCTCGGGTACGAACGGGTTCATCCGTACGTCTTTTCCGTACAGAGTAACATCGGGGCTGCGTCCGGAATGACTCTTGATCCGGGTGGATGGACCGGTGGTGTGGGCCAGCAAAAAGGCGATATAGCGCTCCACCTGCTCGGTCGGCGGGAGCTTTGCCCGGCGTTCATCCTGCGTGAGCGAGAGCGCCAGGTTGTTGACCAACAGATACTCCAGGGCCTGGTCCAGACGGGGATCCTCGCGATCGGTGATCCTGAGAACCACTGGGCCCGGCTTGCCGCGAAACCTCAGGTACAAGGCGCCGGTGCTCGGCTCGATCTTCTCAAGCAGGTAGGAGTTCCAGCGGGTCTGGCCGGGCTGGAGGTATCGCCGCCAGACGTCCTGCAGGGGGACTCCCCGGCGCAGGACCATTTCGTCGATGTCCTGGCCGGTGAAGCCCATGAGTGGGTGGGGTTGCCCTTTTACGTGGCGATGGAAGGCAGCCTCGATCGCCAGTGACCACGGTTTTCTCAAGGGAGTGAAGCGGATATTCCTTTCGAACAGGTTGGTGCCTCCGTACTCCAGCTTCACCCGGCGCGGCCGGTCCTGGCCTTCCCGGACCATGAACAGCAGCCCCCCGTCGACATCCGGGATCACCGCCGTGCAGGTGAACCGCTCGCCCGAGAGGCCCCGGGCCATGTTCTTCAGGTACTGGTCGAATCTCTCATCTGCCATAGAAAAGCCTCGAACGCCTCTTCGTCCAGTGGCCTGGGTTTTGGGTTGTCGCCGCCGGCGGTGAGCAGATCGCCGGCCAGGTCGGTCAGGATGGCGGCGGTGGGACCGTCGGGCCGGTAGTCCCGGATGGTCATGCCCGACTCCTCCGCCTTTTGCACCTCGGGGTCGTGGGGAATGTGGGCGAGCACTTTCGTGCCGGTGGCCTGGGCGAACCGGATCAGGTTTTCCCGGAACCGATCCCCGGTGTGGTAGTTGCCGACCAGCCCGGCCAGCCGCACGCCGTTGCGGTAGAACCTCCACACGGCCTTCATGATGTTGTTTGCCGCCAGCAGCGATAGAATGCTTCCCGAGGCCACCACCAGCACCTGTCGGGCGTATCCGTCCTTCATGGGAGTGGCGAATCCGCCGCACACCACGTCGCCGAGTACGTCGTAGATCACCATGTCGTAGTCGTTCAGGGATACGTCAAGATCGCGCAGCAGCTCGAAGGTCCGGGTGATGCCCCGACCGGCGCAGCCGACGCCGGGCTCCGGCCCGCCGGCCTCGATGCAGGTGATGTTCTTGATCCCGGTCATCAGGATGCTGGAGGCGTCGAGCAGATCGGTTTTCAACGCCGTGCCCATCACCGAGCGGATTCTCTTGCCCGAAAGCAGCAACCTGGAGGAGTCCGCCTTGGGATCGCAGCCGATATGCAGAACCCGCCGGGTCGTGTCGGCGAAGCAGGAAGACAGCGCCGCCGCCACCGTCGACTTGCCGCTGCCGCCCTTGCCGTAGATTGCGAGGCTGAGGAGCGTCATCGGGTGCCCTCCAGTGCTTCTTTTCCCGGCGCGCGCGCCACCAGTCGCTCCACCTCGTCTTCGTCCAGGGCGCGGATCGGCCCGCTTGGGACCCGGTTTTTCCCCTCGTTTTGGACCAGTCCGTAGCGTTCGATATGTGCGGCAATCACCCGGGCCACGCGTTCTTTCTCCGGCGTGTCCACCGGGGTCTGTTCGTGGTAGCGGAGCAGAAACCGCCGGGTGGCCAGGAAGGCCGGAAGGTTTGCTCTCTCGATCAGGTACAGCACCAGTGGTTCCTCGCCCCGGCGCAGCTCCACGGCCAGTTGCGGTGGCCGATCCCGCGTCTCAAAGACCCGCACCGGCCGGTATTTTCCCAGGACTCCCCGGTCGCGCTCCAGGCCCGCCAGGATCTCCGAAAGCCTCCGCGCGGCCTCCGAGTGGGGGAGGTCTCGTGCTTCCGCTTTGTCCGGCGGTCCACGGGGGCGGGTCACCCGCCGGGGGAAAAGCCGCTGGACTCCCTCCAATATGGAGGATTCACAAGAAGCCGCATCCGGGTTCTTCTGCACATATTCCAGCATGGCGGAGAACAGATCCAGGGTGGTCAGGCCGTTTTGGCGGGCCAGGTCGGATACCGCCCGTACCTTGAGGAAAAGCTCGTCGTCGGCTTGGAATTTCTCCAAGGGTGCGATGCGGCAGGCGATCCGGTATAGGCGGGAAACCTCCGGGTGCCGGAACCGCCAGGGCATCTCCCGCTGGTCGTGGCGGAAGATGCACCCCGAGTCGTAGAGATGAAACCCGTCGAAGGAATGCAGAATCAGGCCGTCCCGCTCGGCCAGGTAGCGGATGGCCGACTCGGACAGGATCTGCAGCTTGGAGGTGAGGACGAACCCCCAGTCGCCGATTCCCCTGACGCGGCGCAGGTGATCCATGTTGACGGCCAGATCCTCCATCGTGGTCCAGGGCGTGAAAAGGATCAGTCCGTATCCGCCCAGCTTGCCAAACTGAAACGTGTCGGGAAAGGCTTGCTCCAGCCGGCGAATCAGCCGGTCCCCCTTCTCGATGGCTTGCGGGGACAGTCCCTTGTTCAAACGGTCGTTCTCGGCCTTCGAGAAGTTCTCGATACCCAGGTTGAAGATGTTGATGGAGTGTCCCGCCTCCAAAAGCCTGGGGAGAAGCTTTTCGATGGTTTTGGCCTTTTTCAGGAGATCGTCGACGCGGCAACCGAAAAAGAACCGGCTGGGGGAGAAAGGCTGCCGGAGGATGGCATCGAAGAACCGACCGAGCTTGGCAAAAACCACGGCGCCGCCGATGACGAACACGCTGGGGGAGAGGCAGTCACTTCTGGTTTGCAGCGCCGCGGTGCACTGGCGCACGGCCAGTTCCACCGCGGGCGTCTTGAAAGGGTAGCCAAGGTCCAGCGGACCGACGCAGAAGGAGCAGCCGAAGTCGCGCACTCCCCCGGGCAGCTCAAGGCCCTTGAAAAACCGGTTGGCGCTCAGCCGCCGGCGGTAGGCGCAGTCAACCCCCGCGCTGACGTGCACCGGCGGATCCGGCCAACCCGGCCGGGCGTTGACCGCCTCGCAATCGTAAACCGGTTGCTCCCGGTCGACCAGCCAGGGACCGTTGCCCGCTGTGGCCGGTCGGCCGGTTCGCAAAAAGCCTTGGAGCCACGCGGCCGGCCAGGCGACGATTCTTGCAAGCGGGGCTTCGGCAAGGTTCTCGATCCGTGCTCGCGGGCAAGCCTGCCGGACTTCGGTTTGCAGCTCCCGCCCCAGTTTCTCGGATATGATCAGGTGGGTGGGATCGTAGGCGCGAATCGTCTCTAAAAGTTCGCGTCGTTCGGCCTCTCCAAGCTCGATGATGTAGCGCTCCCACGACTTTCTGCCCACCGGCGCCCAGCAGCACAGCCATTTCGCCGAACCCCCCAGGTTGCGGGCTTGTCCCAGCAGGAAAGGGTAGTTCTTGCTCCGGAACTGGCTGTAGCGGTCCGGAAAGTAGAAATCCAAGAGCATCAGCCGGGTGTCGTCCATGGTCAAGGCGCGATGCTAGCATAAATCCTTGCGAACCGGCCAAAATCTGTGGAAGTTGACAGCCCGGCGGAGCGGGAAATGATGAACCCGGCCGCTCCAGTTACCAGAAGTGTCACGTCCTTCTCCGGATTCACCCCAATCTCCCATTGGTGCCCCTACATTTCAACATAACATATTGACTTCCCAGGGTAACTCAATATACG
>JAUXGL010000120.1 GCA_030622135.1 Deltaproteobacteria bacterium | reverse complement strand
GGACGTGCCGACGATTTAGCGCCTGGCCGGCAGAATGTCACCTTGGTGATCTAGGTTATTTTTGCCTCGACCCTAAGCGATGCAGTGTTGCATGATCCACCACCCGCAAAACAGCTGGAACGAAGAATGTCGTTGATGTGTGATTTTGCAAACATGAAGATTCCAAACTTTTTCATACATCCTGTTATTCGATCCATCATCCTGCACTTCTGGCTTGCATATGACCATCCATTTGTTGACGGCAATGGAAGAACAGCTAGAGCATTATTCTATTGGTCGATGCTGCGACATGGATACTGGCTTTGCGAATACATCTCGATTTCGAGAGTTCTTAGAAAAGCACCAGCAAGATATGCTCGTTCTTTCCTCTTCACCGAAACAGACGATAACGATCTGACCTACTTCATTCTAGAGCAACTGAATGTTCTAGATAAGGCAGTAGATGAACTCCATCGATATCTCCGAAGAAAGGCAACACAACTTCAAACACTCGAACGTGAGTTGCGCGGGGTTCTTAGCCTGAATTACAGACAACGCAGCCTAGTTAGCCACGCGCTACGCCATCCGCACCAGCTCTACACCTTTGAATCCC
Source organism: Deltaproteobacteria bacterium (assembly GCA_030622135.1). Classification (GTDB taxonomy): domain Bacteria; phylum Myxococcota; class B64-G9; order B64-G9; family B64-G9; genus JAUXGL01. Next base: position 15,979 of record JAUXGL010000120.1, on the reverse strand, counting down.
ACCGCACCAGCCACAACATTTCGTATCAAACATCGAGAACAGACTTGCTTGATTTGCACGAAAAGGGGCTTCTTCTCAAGTCCAAGAGAGGAAAGGCATTGGTCTTCGAAGCCGTCCAAGACCTCGAAGGTAGACTATCCGAGTAGCGACTACCGTGACCGGCCGATCTCTGGATGAAGCAGCCCCACGAGTTTATCCAGGCCGTCTACGATCCGTGGCCCCAGGCGGAACCACAAGGCGGAGTCAAATCTAAAGACGCGGTGGGATCTCACCGCCGGTAGGATCTTCCAGCGGTTCCAGACGCGCTGGACTTCTTTGGGGGTCATCTCGGCTCCAGTCCCGCTCGCGGAAGCGTCGATGATGACCTCGGGTTTTAGGCGGATCACTACCTCCATGGGTACGGTGGGGTAGCGTAACTTCGAGTCGGCCAGTACGTTTTGACCCCCGGCGATATGAATCAAGGTATCTCCAAAGCTGCCCTTACCCGCGGCCATGATGGGACGGTGCCCGTAGATTAGAAGCACCCGGGGCCTCGGCCGGTCCTTCAGCAGCTTCTCGATTCGTCGTATCCTCGAGCGCATATCTTTCATGAGGGTCTCGGATTCGCTCGTTTTTTCAAAGACACGACCGAGGACCCGGAAGGCCTTGAAAATGTCCTCCATCGCGTAGGCCGGAAGCACTAAAACCGGCACTCCTATCTTGGAGAGAGTCTCCAGGCGGTTCTTACCGCCCATGTTGGGCACGCAAACCACCAAGTCCGGCTTCAGGGCCAGGATGGCCTCAACGCTCGGGTCGATGAATCCGCCGACCCTGGGCAGTTTTTTCACCTCGGGCGGGTAGTCGTCGTAGCGGGTGACTCCAACCACTCGATCGCCGACGCCCAGAGCGAACAGAATTTCGGTTAGGTTCGGAGCCAGGGAAACCACCCGCTTCGGAACGGTGGCCGGTCGGGGTGCGCCCAGGTACGTCGGCTCCACCGGCTGCGACCAGGCCGCGGCCGGGTAATAGCTGAAAACCAGTAACGCGACCGCACCCCATCTCATCTCTGTACCACCAGCAAGGCCTGCGGGCCGTCGCCGACCTCGACAACCTCCGGCTTCGATCCTCCCTCCGCGGGAAAGATGTGAACCGCATCGGTGGCGAAGCAGGCTGCGTACACATTTCCCCGGCCGTCGGTGGCAACATCGGAGATGAAATCATAGATCTCATTTTCATAGTCGGCGGGACAGAGCATCACCGAATCCAACCCCTGGTAGGTTTCGGCGTCGAACTTGAGCACCTGACCATCGAGCTGATCACCCACCCAGGCTATATCGTTTTCGTCCACCCACATCCTTCCGGGCGCTCCGCCGGTCTCCACCGTGCGAACGATGCTGTCGCTGGTGGTGTCCAGGACCTCCACGACGCCGGTACCGTCGTAGTTTCCCGAACAAGGCACGTATATCAGGTCATTTTTAGAGAATGGATTATAGGCGGTGGCCGGGTTTGTTTTGGAAAGTTCTATGATCTTGTCCTGGGTCCATGCAGCCACGTCGACAACCACAACCATGCCGGGTCCCGCCGGCGACCAGTCGTCTCCCAGGTTAGACAAGGTAACGTAGGCCTTGTGACCCACAACGGCTACTCCCTGCGGACGAGCGTGGCTCTGGATCTGGGGATCGAAGGGTTTCAAATCCGCTCCCGCGGGCATGGGCGTGCGGTCCAGGACGGGGCTTGCGGCCAGGTCCGCCTCCGGATCGACCCGGAGCAACTCGTTGGACAGGAAACACGTGACCAGGAGCATGTTTTCATGGTCAAGCGCCAGCATGTAGGGGTTGCATCCCGCTCCGACGCTGTACTCTCTGATCACCGCCCATTTTTCAATATCGATCACCTGAATACTGTTGCTGGTGGAGCTTACCCCGATGGCTTCCTGGCCACGCACCAAGATCTGGTTGGGCGCGCTGCCCAGCGTCACCGCGCTCTTGGTGACCGTGGGCGGATCGCCGACGTGGATAAGGCTGAGATCCTCTCCCAGACTGTTGATCACAATCGCGCGTATGTCGTCTAGAGGCGCCGTAAACGATTGGCCGCAACCGGCCTGGATCGGCGCCAGGGCCAACCCGGTCAGAAACAATAAGCTCCGCTTCCACATCACGATTTCTCCTTTCTGGTTATCCCCACGGTCAGGAAAAAAGAAATTCCCGGTAGGGGCAGGCCGCGAACGTCGTGGACCTGGTCGTTTAACATGTTTTTTACCTGCAGCATCACCGTCATCCCGCCGCCCGCATCCACCCCCACTCCCGCGCCCAAAAGCAACCGAGCCGCCAGTTGCTTGTCCCTGGTGTTGGCCTGGTTTACGAAGTTGCTGGAGACCAAGTACACATCCGCTTCGGTCAGCAATCTTCCCCAATGTCCGTTCAGGCGCAGCCCCGCCGTGTGCCGGGGCCGCCCGGGCAGGTCGTTGCCTTCGCGATTGGGCTGCCCGCTGCGGTCGGCGGTCAACAGCAACGTGTAGTGCCCAAATATTTCCAGGCCTTCGATCGGCTGTCCGCCGATCTCAAATTCCAACCCGTATATCTCCGCCGCACCCACATTCATCGGCATGTAACGAAAGTTGGATATCAGCTCGAACACGATCAAGTCCCGGTAGTGGGAGTAAAACCCAGCCAGGGTCAAGCGCCAGCCTTGCCAGCGCGTACACTCCACACCCAGGTCGGCAGTCCAGACATACTCGGGATCGAGATTCGTGTTGCCGACGGCGTAGCCGGCGTTTTGGAAAAGCTCGTTGAAGTTGGGAACCCGGAAGGCCCGGGCCAGGTTGGCCCGGATGAAAATGGAGTCCGCGGCCGACACGAGTGCCCCAACCGCCGGCGCCCACTGCAAACCGGCGTCTGTGAAATACCCGCCCCAGATGCCCGGCAAGATCTTCAACCGGTCGGAGAAGAAGGCCAACTCGGCCCCGACGCTTGCGTCCAACTCGGTGCGTTCCGGATCTCCAAAGGCGGCGGCCCGAATGCCACAGCTACGCAATGACAGCCGGGATCGGATCAGATGAGTCTCGCCGAGAGGAAACAGCCCGGCGGTGAACGCCTCTAGAAACTTGCCCTCCTGCCGGCTGTCGATGCTTACACCGGTCAGCTCGCCCAGCGGATCCCTGAAGTGGCGGCCATCCATCAGCAGATTGATCCCGGCCTCCAGGCTGGCATTTCCAAGCGGCACCCGTCCTCTGAGGTCGATCAAGCCCGACCAGGCCGAATCGCGGGCCGCTTCGGCCGTGAAGCCCAGCAGCCCGGCCGCCCCGCGCTCAAGAGCCACCATCTGGTGGGTGAGGTGGATGTCGAGTCCCCCGCCCAGGCGGGTAGAGGATTTCAACAGCCAACCTCCGCGCAGCACGTCGTTGTTTCTGCGGATCCCCAAGCGATCATCGTACGGGTTGTAGGGAGTGCCGTTATTCCATGGGAATGGGAAGTCCCCGGCGGTGGACAATCCGGAGGCAACCAGCAGGAAGCGGCTCTTGCCGGCCTCGAAGGCCGTCCCGACACTGCCCTTCCAGGTGCCGTACGATCCGGCGCTCAGCCGGCCAAAGTAGCCGCCGGCTCTCTCGGAGCGGGTAACCAGGTTGACCACGCCGCCCAGTGCCCCGGAGCCGGCCTGGATTGAAGCGGCCCCGCGCAGCACCTCCATGCGTTCGATAAAGTCGGCCGGAAGCGCCGACAAATCCACGCCCATGCCGGTGGGATCGGGAATGGGCACACCGTCGATCTGCACCAGGATCTGGTGCGAGGCGGCCCCGCGCAACCCCATCGTGACCAATTGCCCCGGCCCACCCAACTCCCGAATCCGCGTAGCCGGGGCCGACCGGGCCAGCATCGAAGTGGTGACCATTCCCGGTCCCAGGTCCTCGGTTTCCACGACGGTCACCAGGGCCGAGGGAAGATCTGAAACCTCGGGTTTCCTCGGCGCGCGGATCTCTATGACCTCGACATCAAGTTCGTCTTTTTCCCGCGTATCCTCGGCAACGGCAGGGAGCGCCGCAAGCACTACTGTGGCGACGAGCAGCATGGGCGGGGCACGAAAAATCCCGCCCTCGGTGATTTTAGAGCGGGACCGCGTACTCACGGTGCACCTGCCTCTTTCACTCGAAGGGCTTTAGTGCCTGGCGGAATGGTGGGTTTCCTGGCTTATGGGTCTCGGGAGTACTCTTCCCGGCGCCCCCACCGGCCTTCCCCGGATTTCCTCCGAGTGACCGTATACGGTGGGGACTTCCCAATCACAGTGGCGGGACCGCGCCGGACTCTCACCGGCTTCCCTGCACCTTACCGCAGCCGGAAGCCTCGCACGACCCGAAGCGGTCAGTCAAGAACTTATAATCGCGAACCTGCATCTCCATACAAGAGTACCAACTACGACCAATTAGGCGTCGGATTCCGAGTAGTCGTGACGGATGTCCAATCTCCTAAGCATCTTTTCGTACTTGTCGACCAGTTCTTTCAGGAGGGCCGGGTAGTCTTCATCGGCGATCTCGCCGGCGTCGCGCTTTTTCCCCAGGGCGTCTTTATGGATCTCAAACCAGCGTTCGGGATCGAAGTTGTAGGTCATGAGTTCTAAAAAATACCAGGTTTAAGATGCGGATAGAAGTTTCTTGCCCGAGGCGAGATCGTGTATACTCTTGGCGTGGTGGACAAGCAATGGACAGTGCTGGTGGTCGACGATTGCGAGAAGACCACCAAGCTCATCGAGAATGAGCTCAGCGGCAAGGGGTTCAAGATCCACCTGGCCACGTCGGTGGATCAGGCCACCCGGATGATACTCAAGGAGGAGACTCGTCCGGACATCGTTCTGCTGGACGTGATCATGCCCGGTGTCAACGGCGAGCAGTTCTGCCGGTTCATCAAGAAGAACGAGCTTTTCTCGGGGATCGTGGTGGTTTTGTGCTCCGGTATGGACATGAAGGAGCTCAAGGGAGTGGCCGAGAAATGCGGCGCTGACGGGTTCGTTCACAAGGAGTCTTTCCTGGGCAAGGAAAAGCTTGCCAAGCTCTTGAGGCAGCAGCGGGAATCCAAATGAAGCCCCCCCGGTGTATGGCGACCCTGATCGGGAGTTTGCCGTACACGGACCCTCAGGAGGCGGTGCGGCTGGTCCTGGAGCACCTTTTTGAGGCGCCCATCTGGCCGGAGCTGCCCCGGCGAGCTTTTCTGGAGGGAATGGTCCACTCCCACACCCAGGGCCTTCCCGGCCTGGTGGTGGACCCGGAGGCCGAGAAGCTCTACGTGGACACCGAAAAGGATTGCTCCGAGGAGCTGGCCGCCTTCTACGAGAGCGCGCTGGCCGCGGAGCAGGGCGGGGATCTCTCCCCGTTCGCGGTCGCGCCCACCCACGCCTCGGCGCTGGAGGTGGCGGCCGGGGCCATGCAGGGCCGGCGGTTCCCGTGCGTGAAGACCCACTGCATCGGTCCGGTCTCTTTCGGGCTCCAACTCACCGATGGGCAGGGCAAGTCGCTCTTCTACGACGAAACCTTTCAAGACGTGCTCGCCCGGCAGGTCGCCCTGCAGTCGCGCTGGATGATTAGGCGCTTCGCTCCGTTTGCTAAGACCGTCATTGCCTTTCTGGACGAGCCGTCGTTGGCCGCCTTCGGTTCGTCCAGCTACATCGCCGTATCGCGCGATCGGGTGATCGAGCAACTGAGCCGCGCCATCGCCGCGCTGAAGGCCGAAGGCGCCGCCGTGGGCGTGCACGTGTGCGGCAACACGGATTGGCCCATGATCATCGCGGCCGGGGCCGACATCCTCAACTACGATGCCTACGAGTACGGACAAAGCCTGTTGCTGTATCCCGGGGAGGTCGACTCCCTGCTTCGGCGCGGCGGCGTCCTGGCCTGGGGGATCGTTCCCAACTCCGGCAAAGTGCGCCGGGAGACCGCCGCTTCCCTGCGGCGGCGTTTCTTCTCGTTGGTGGACGACCTGGTCTCCCGAGGCTTGGATCGCGAGCTGATTCTGAACCAATCCATGCTCACGCCCGCCTGCGGGCTGGGCTCCATGCCCGCCGGGGATGCCCGGAAGGCAGTCGGGCTGCTTTGCGAGCTGGCCAAGTCGGTTCAAGAACAGGTTCGCGCGTGAGCGTTCCGATGCTGGTTCTGCTTATCCTGGGATGGATTGCGTTCGCTCTGTTGGCGTCCGGGGTGGTACGGCAGAAAGCCCGCCCGCCGCTTCCCCTGCCCCCCCTGGCACCGGTAAGAAAGAATGAAAGACCTGTCCGCTTATCGTTGACACCCATTCCCACGGTCCTTACAATCCAGAACCGTGAATGCGGACAATACCCCGGATCTCGTCGACCGTAAAATCCTTGCGATTCTTCAGAAAAACGGGCGGGTCACCAACGTGAAGCTGGCCTCGGATGTGGGGCTATCTCCCCCCACGGTGCTCGAGCGGGTGCGTAAGCTGGAGGAGCAGGGGATCATCGAGAAGTACGTGGCCCTGGTCAACCCGGACAAGGTGGGCCGGGGCCTCTGCGCTTTCGTGCTGGTCGCGTTGACCTTTCACGGGGAGGAGATCATCGAACGGTTTCGCAAGGAGGTTCTCGGCCACCCGGCGGTCCTGGAGTGTTTCCACGTGGCCGGTGAAGGCGATTTCCTGCTCAAGGTGGTCGAGCGTGACATCCAGGCCTACCGGGATTTTCTGGTCAACACCCTGACCCGCCTGGAGGGAGTCCACCGGGTTACCACCATGATCGTGTTCGAATCGCTCAAGCGGGACACGCAACTGCCGGTGGAGGAGGAATAGTCTGGTGGCCACGATCAATCACCTGTTCGCCAAACGTGCCCGTGAAGTTCAGGCCTCGGCCATCAGAGAGATCTGCAAGCTGATTGCCAAACCCGAAGTGCGATCCCTCGCCGGCGGATGGCCGGACCCGGCCACGTTTCCGGTGGAAGAAATCCGGGACATTGCCCAAAAGGTCTTGGTCGAGCGTTCGGATCTGGCTCTCCAGTACACCACCAGCGAGGGTCTGCCCGAGCTGCGCCGGTTCCTGGCGGACTGGGTGAAAAAAACCGACGGTGTGGATTGTACGCCGGACGATCTGTTCATCACTCACGGCGCGGCGCAGGGAATGGAACTGGCCGCCAAAATACTGATTGAGCCGGGGGACGTGGCCTTCGTGGGGTTGCCTACCTATTTCGGGGGCAGCGGCGCCTGCCAGACGTTCGGCGCCGAGCTGGTGGGTGTGCCCTTGGATGTTGACGGGATGATCCCGGAAGCTCTCGAGGAGAAAATCGTCGAGGTCCAGGCAGCGGGGAAACCGGCCAAGCTCGTTTACGTGATCCCGGACTTCCAAAACCCCTCCGGAGTCACCCTGCCGGTTTCGCGCCGCCGGCGACTCGTGGAGATCGCATCGAAACACGATCTGGCGATTGTGGAGGACAACCCCTACCGGGACCTGAGGTACTCGGGCGAGCCGATACCGCCGATAAAGGCGTTCGACACCGAAAACCGGGTTATCTATCTGCGCTCGTTCTCCAAGATCTTCTGCCCGGGCTTGAGACTGGCTTTTTGTGTGGCGCATGCGGAGGTGATCCGGCGCATGGTCATTGCCCGGCAGTTCGAAGACTGCTGCGCCAATACATTCGGGCAGTATGTGCTCTACGAGTTCTGCAAGCAGGGCCGGCTGGATGTGCAGATCCGGAAGAACTGCGATCATTACCGCATCAAAAGAGACTTCCTGCTGCAGGCCATCGAGCGGCATTTCCCTAAACAGGTGCGCTGGAACCGTCCGGACGGGGGTTTTTTCGTCTTCGTTCATTTACCCGCGGGACAAGACTGCGAAGAGCTGCTCAGGGAGGCGGTGGAGAGAAACGTGGCTTTCGTGGCCGGAGCGCCGTTCTTTGTCGACGGGAGCGGGCGGAACTCATTCCGGCTGTCGTTTGCCCAGTCGGAGCCCGAGGTGATGGGGGCGGCGGTGGAGGAGTTGGGGAAGTTGTTGAGGGATAGGGTCTGATTCGTCCACACCGCGGGTGCTGTTCTGCTTCCGCGTAAACGTTCACATCGAGCCTGGGGTGGGGGGTAGGGTATTGAGGGGGCGAGAGGGTTGTGTGCGCGGGAGGTATGTACAGGTTGCGGTTCCGGTGCCGGTGCGGAACCTGTTTACCTACCAGGCTTCCGGGTCGCTGGGGCTCGGGGCGTTGGTGGAGGTGCCGTTCGGGAGGGGAGTCAAGCGGGGGGTGGTGGTGGGATTTTCAGACGCACCGCCGCCCGTGGGGATTACGATCAAGACGGTGGCGCGGGTGGTGGCGGCAGAGCCGGTGGTGAGCCGGCCGATGATCCGGATGCTTTTGTGGGCGGCCGACTATTACCTGGCTCCGCCCGGCGAGATGGTTTTTGCCGCGTTGCCCCCGATCTTTAAAAAAAGAAAGGCCGCCGGCGGGGGAGGAACCGTACTGGTCGCCGGGGCGGAGGATTCGGCCGGCGAGCGGCAAGTGCTGGAGCTGGTCGGCCGGGCGCCGTTGCAGGCGCGGGTGCTGAGGCATCTGATCGAGTCGGGCGAGGCGGATGTGGCGGTGCTGGAACGACACATTCCCGGCGCTCGGGCGGCGCTCTGTGCGCTTGAGCGGAAGGAGTTCGTTCGCGTATTCAAGCACACTCGATTGCGGCGTCCCCGGGTTGCCGATCTGCCTCCGCCCGGTGAAGTCAAAAACCTGACCGCCGAACAGGAGCGTGCGCTCGAAAAAGTGGTGGATGCGCTCGACCTCGGCGGATACGGGGCGTTTCTCCTGCATGGTGTGACCGGAAGCGGGAAGACCGAGGTTTACCTGCGGGCCATCGGCCACGCGCTATCGCGGGGGCGGGGTGCGATTCTCCTGGTGCCGGAGATCTCCCTTACCCCGCAGCTGGTCTCCCGGGTGACGGCGCGTTTCGGGCAGCGCGTGGCCGTTTTGCATTCGGGCTTAAGCGGAGGGGAGCGGCTGGATGAGTGGCGCCGGTTGCAGCAGGGCGATGCGCTCGTGGCGGTGGGCGCGCGCTCGGCCGTGTTCGCTCCGGTGCGCAATCCGGCCATCCTGATCGTGGACGAGGAGCACGATTCATCCTACAAGCAGTCGGAGCGTCTCCCCTACAGCGGAAGAGACCTGGCCATGGTCCGGGCGCGGGAGGAGGGGAGCGTGGTGCTGTTGGGCACCGCTACTCCCTCGGTGGAGTCGTACGCCCATGCCCGGAGCGGGCGTTCGGTCTTGCTCCGGCTGACCGAACGGGTGCAGCAGAGAACCCTTCCGCGGGTGGAGGTGGTGGATCTCAAAGAGACCCTGCCCGATCCGGTCGAGCGGGTGCATACCATCGGCCCGCGTCTGGCGGATTGCCTGGCCGAAACGCTGGATCGCGGGGAGCAGGCCATCCTCTTCCACAACCGCCGGGGGTATTCCTCCTTCGCTCTGTGCAAGGATTGCGGGCACAGCGTCAAATGCGACAACTGCAGCGTGGCGCTGGTGCATCACCAGAAGGAGCAGCAACTACGCTGTCATTACTGCGGGTTGAGCCGGCCGGTCCCTTCCCGCTGTGGAAACTGCGGCGGGGGCCGGATTCGCCTGTTCGGCCTGGGGACCGAGAAGTGCGAGGAGGAAGTGCGCCGGCGCTTTCCGGGGGCCCGGGTAATCCGCATGGATTCCGACAGCACCACGCGCCGCGGCGCGGTTTCCGACATGATATCCCGGTTCGCGTCGGGCGAAGCCGACATCCTGGTGGGAACCCAGATGGTGACCAAGGGGCATGATATGCCCGGCGTCACCCTGGTGGGCGTGGTGCTGGCGGACCTGGGTATCCACCTGCCGGATTTCCGGGCCGCCGAGCGAACCTTCCAACTGCTCATGCAGGTGGCCGGGCGGGCGGGCCGGGGCGAGCGCGCCGGACGGGGGGTGGTGCAGACCTTCATGCCCGGACACGAGTGCATAGTTCTGGCGACGGAGCATCGGTTCGAGGAGTTCTTCGAAAAGGAGCTGGACCGCCGTCGGCAACTGGGTTACCCCCCGCACAAACGGTTACTCCTGATCCGGGCCAGTCATCCCGACCGGAGCGTGGTGGCCGGGCTGGCTCGGAAAGTCGCTTCGGCCGTTCGCGTCGAGGGGGCGGGCCGTATAGAGGTTCTCGGACCGGTGGTATCTCCTCTGGCCAGGTTACGCGGCAGATACCGTTGGCAGATGCTTTTAAAATCATCCGCGGTCAAGGTCCTGCGGGAGGTTTCCTTGGCCGTAATGATGCGGCTGAAAGCGCCCCGCGGGGCCAAGATTCTTTTTGATGTGGATCCACAGGACATGCTATGATCCTCAACCTCGGAATTGATTCTTCCCGGGTGTGATCCATGGCCAAGATTCTGATCTGTGATCCGCACGAAACCCTGGCGGCTGCCCTTGCGGAGGCCATCCGGCGATCCGGGCTCTCCACGGTGGTCGTGACCGAAGCCGGGGACGTCCTCTCTGCCCTCGAGCGGGAACAGCCCGCGCTGGTAGTTCTGGACCTTCAGCTTGGCGAAGGAGCGGGACTGGAGATATGCCGTACCCTCCGGGAAAGCTCCGCCGGCGAGTTGGTGCCCATTTTGTTCGTGGGAACCGGGGAAGACGGGGTGAAGAACTTCGGAGATGCACTGGCGGAGGGAGGCGACTACTACTTTCAGAAACCCGTCGACATGCACAAGGTGGTTTCCAAGATTCGCACCTACGTTGGGGCGGACAAGGAGGGCCCCGCCGAGGTGAAATCTTCGCCCGCCCGGATGACGGTTCCAGATGGCGGGGTTGCCCTGGCCGGCCGGGTCGAGCAAATGCTCGATCTGGGAACCACCTTCCAGCAGGGTCGGTCGGTTCCTCCCGAGAAGATCGAAGGGGAGCGAGCGGAGGAGTTGGAGCAGCAGCTTTTCGGTGACGAAGCGGAGAAGCCTACCGAGACGGCCGAGCCCCAGGCCGACCTGCCGACCCGGGAGGAGGAAACCACCAAGGTCGAGGCGGAGCCCAAGGGCGCGGCAGTCGACGCCGAAGACGCCGATCAACTCCTGCCGCCAGCGGATGAACAGCCGGCCGGCACCGTGCCCGCCGAATCCGCCGGGTTCCCCCAGAAAACCGGGAAGATCGACGAACCCAAGCCCGTTTTAAAGGCCCCGGAAGGAAAGGAGCCGGCCGAAGACGAATCCTCCAAAGCGGTTCTTTCCCGCGCCGCCACCGAGTTGAGAGAAACGCGGGAAGAGGATGCAACGGACGATCTGGAGAAAGAGACCGCGGCCTGGAGTGAGATCGAAGAAGAACTGGAACGGAAGGAAGGCAAGCCGATAGCGGCGCCGACAGGGGAAGAGGAAGAGGAAGACGGCGAGGAGCAGGCTCGCCGCGAGGCGGAGGAGCAAGCCAAGCAGGCGGCCAAGGAGAAGGCTCGCCGCGAGGCGGAGGAACGGGCCAAGCAGGCAGCCAAGGAGCAGGCTCGCCGCGAGGCGGAGGAGCAAGCCAAGCAGGTGGCCAAGGAGAAGGCTCGCCGCGAGGCGGAGGAACGGGCCAAGCAGGCAGCCAAGGAGCAGGCTCGCCGCGAGGCGGAAGAGAAGATCGGGGAAGAGCTTGAGGTGAAGACCAGCCGCGAGCTGGATGCGGCGGAGACACTCGCGGTCGAGGGTCCCGAGGGCACCCGGAGAGAGGTAAAGCGGCCCGTTGGCGTAGATGAGGGATATATTTCGGACGACGACGAGGAGCTGGAAGCGGAATCGTTGTGGAGGGATGTCGCCGAGGAAAAGGGTTGGGAGATGGGAGATCTGGCGCAGCGGGCGTCCGATTACGTGGAGAAACGCATCGAAGACCAGGAAGAGTCTTCCAACTTGCACCTCTCGCTGGTCCCCGACTCCGAGGAAGAGCAGCCCTCCGTTTTGACCTCGTGTGGCGGGGAGAAGCTGGTCGAGCTCCTGCAACGGGAGGCCAAGCTGGCCCGGGAGACGGCCGCTACGGAGCCGGACGGCGATCAGAAGGGCCGGGTTGCTACGGTCCCCGGCCTTCCCCCGCGTCCCGGAGAAAAGATGGTGACCATACGCGCGGGCCTCCGGGAAGAAGAGAAAGAGGACCCAGCGGTCGAGAAGGAGAAGACCAGGGAACTCGATCCCCCGGTCCCGGAAGCCAAGATTCAGCAGAAGAAAGCCTCCCCTGGTCGCGACCCCGGTGACTCTGGGGACGGGGGCGGCGGAGAACTTGCCGGGGAAGAGGATTTCTTCGTCCCCGACATGCTGCCGGAATTTTCGGCGCCGGACCCCGAGCATGCCGATTTGGGCGGCGAGATGGTCCCCGCCGTTCTCTGGCGCTTTTACCGGCAAGCCGTGACCGGACGGGTCGTTTTCCGTTCGGGTGGGGACACCAAAGACGTATTTTTTGAAAACGGCATACCTATTGGAGTGCGCTCCTCTCAGACCGTCGATCGCCTGGAGGAGGTGCTTTTTCGTGAGGGGCTCATCGACCGGGCCGCATACGCCGAGGCGCGCATCAAGGGCATTGCCCAGCCGCGGGCGCTGGCGGCGCACCTGGTAGAACGAGGTTTGCTCAAGCCGGACGAGCTGTTTCCGCTGGTCCGGCGTCACCTGGAGGACTGCCTCCTGGGCCTGTTCGAGTGGACGGAGGGCTCGACCTCCTATGAAAAGCAGTACGCCCTGGATGCGGAGAAGGTCCGGCTGGCCCGGCCCCTGCCGGCGTTGATCCTGGAGGGGATCCGGCGCAAGTTCCTGTTGCGCCGCCTGGTCAAGGTGCTGGGCAGCCCGGCCAGCCTGCTGGCGCCGGTCCCGTCGGAAGATCGATCTCCCCGGGTGCCCCGGTTGGCCCAGTTGGGGTTCTTAAAGGAGGAGCGGGAGGTGCTGAACCTGGTCAACGGGTTCCGTCCCATCGAGGAAATTGTGTTTCTCTCCGGCCATAACGCCACCACCGTCTATCGGGTCCTGACCGCCTGCGTGGTCACCGGCTTGCTGGCCGTGGCGGTCAGGGGCGTGCGCGGTGGCGACGAGGACGCGGATGAGACTCTACAGCGCAGCCTGGAGATTGGCCGGCGGCGGTTGGAGGCCAAGTACGAGCAGATCAACCAGGCCAGCTACTTCGAGATCCTCGGCGTCACCGAGGAGGCCACGACTTACGAGATCGACGCGGCCTACAAGCGCCTGACCCGCGAATTCCATCCGATGAATTTCGCCCATACGGATTTCAAGAACCTCCAGACCAAGCTGGACGCCATCCACCAAACTCTGGACGAGGCCCACGAGGTCTTGGCCGACGAGCTGCTCCGCGAAGGTTATCGGCAATCACTTTCGTGATTGAGCTATTAGCCATTAGCTGTTAGCAGTTAGAAAATCCGATTTTTTACTAATAGCTGATATTGCATATTCCCGGATAGGTGGTTAAGTTGTCCGGAGAGAAGGTGAAACCATGGCTGTGAAAGAACTGAGTATTTACCCCGACCCGGTACTGCGCCGGCGCTGCCTGGAAGTGAAGGCGTTCGACGAGGAACTGGGCCGTTTTTTGGATGACTTGGCCGAGAGCATGTACGCCCACAAGGGCGTGGGGCTGGCCGCGCCGCAGGTGGGCGAGCTCATCCGCGTGGCTGTGGTGGACGTGGCCCAGCGGGAGGACACCCCGGTTTTGATCGAGCTGGTCAATCCCGAGATCATCGAGGCGTCCGAAGAGGTATGCGAATACGAAGAGGGATGCCTATCTTTCCCCGGCGAGGCGGAGCTGGTTACCCGGCCGGCCCGGGTTACCGTGCGGGCTTGGGACCGGGAGGGGACCCCGTTCGAGATCGTAGCCGAGGGGCTCTTGGCTACGGCAATCCAGCACGAGATCGATCACCTAGACGGCATCGTCTTCATCGATCACATATCTCGCCTCAAACGAAACTTGATCGAGCGCCGCATGAAAAAGAAGGCGCAGGAAGCCGTCTCCTGATCCCATGTCGCTTGGATACGTTTTTTTCGGCACTCCCGGGTTCTGCGAGCCCGTGCTGCGTGCCCTAAAGGCGGCCGGCCGGACTCCGCTGGCGGTGGTCTGCCGGCCGGATCGCCCCCGGGGCCGGGGCAGAATGCTGGAATCACCACCCACCAAGCGATGGGCAAAACAGTGCTCCGTGGAGGTTTTACAACCCGACAAGTGCAAAGACTCAGGGTTTCTGAATCGCATACGTGAGCTGAAGCCCGACCTGGGCTTGGTGTTTGCCTTCGGTCAGCTACTTCCCCGAGAGCTTCTGGAGATCCCCGCCCGGGGATTCATAAACATCCATCCCTCCCTGCTGCCCAAGTACCGCGGGGCCGCGCCGATCCAGCGGGCTCTGATTGGCGGCGACGCGGAGACCGGCGTGACCATCTTGAAGATGACTCCCAAGTTGGATGACGGGGACATGCTCCTGCAGGAGTCCACCCAGGTGGATCCCCGGGAGAACGCCGTCGAGTTGGGCGAACGCCTGACACATCTCGGCGCCGGCCTGGCCGTGCGCGCGTTCGATCTGTTGGAAAATGGCCAGGCGGAATTTACGCCCCAGGACGAAGCCCAGGTCATCTGGGCGCCGGCCCTAACCAAGGCGGCCGGCCGGGTCGACTGGACCCAGACAACTCTGTCCCTGCACAACCGCATCCGCGGCGTGCAGCCCTGGCCCGGCGCCTTCACCCGCCTGCACGACAAGACCCTGAAGATCCACCGGGCCTCCCCCGGCCCCGATGAAGTCCCTCAAGCCGAAGCCGGCCAGGTGGTCAAAGCCGAGGGCGAGGATCTCCTGGTTCGCACCGGCGACAGCTCGCTGCGGTTAATCGAGGTGCAGCTGGAGGGAAAGAAAAGGATGCCGGTGAAGGATTTCCTACTGGGTTGTCCGGTCCGGGTGGGGGACAATTTCCAATCAGATTAACGCCGTCGAGAAGTACCGCTCGGCCCGGTCGGGGAGGATGGTTACCACCCGGCGCTCGCCGCCGGGCTGGTGGGCGACCCGCGAGGCTGCCCAGACGTTGGCCCCGGAGGAAGTGCCCACCAGCAACCCCGACTTGCGCGCCAGCGCCCGGGTGGTCTCGACGGCGTCCTCGTCGGTGACCACTTCCACGTCGTCTATCAGATCCACGTCGAGGACGGGCGGGATGAAGCCGTCGCCGATCCCCTGGATCTGGTGTAGCCCGGGCTCGTGGCCCAGAAGCGCGGCCGAGTTCTTGGGCTCCACCGCCACGATGCGGACGCGCGGGTTCTTCTCCTTGAGGAACTTGCCCACGCCACCGATCGTGCCGCCGCTGCCCACCCCGGCCACGAAGGCGTCCACTTTTCCCTGCATTTGCTCCCAGATCTCCCTGGCGGTTGCCTTGTAGTGGATCTCCGGGTTGCGGGGGTTTTCGAACTGCCGGGGGACCCAGACATTCGGATCGGCGGCCTGTATCTCGCGGACCTTGTCCACCGCCGCGTTCAGGGCGCCCTCGGCGGGGGTGAAGACCAGCTCGCCGCCGAAGGCGCGGATGATCTTACGGCGCTCCTCGGACATGTTCTCGGGCATGACGATGGTTACCTGGTAGCCCCGCATGACGCCCACCATGGCGACGCCGATCCCGGTGTTGCCCGAGGAAGCCTCCACGATGGTCATCCCGGGTTTCAACGAGCCGTCCTTCTCGGCCTCGTCGATCAGGTAGCGGGCCACCCGGTCCTTGATGCTGCCGCCGGGGTTCATGTGCTCCGCCTTGGCGTAGACGTGCGGAAGTCCGAAGGTCTCCAGGCCGATCATGGGCGTGTTTCCGATACAATCGAGCACCGAGCAGGTGTGCATGGCAGATTCCTTTCTTCGCCAATGTACCTATCAGAAAGGCAGGGATTGTTCAAGAACGTGTTGATCCGTGATCTCCCACCCCATTTCCGGTCGATCCCAATCTCCCGAGTAAAAAGGGACACTTACACCGTCCGTTTCATCGGACGGCGCAAAAACGCACACTTGCGAGAGGACCACAAGTAAATTATCTCACTAGTATAGTGGCACCGCGTATATTGAGTTCCTTTGGGAAG
>JAUXGL010000186.1 GCA_030622135.1 Deltaproteobacteria bacterium | reverse complement strand
TTACAAGTTCTGGGGGGGGGAGGAGATAAGCATCGGGGAGTTGGCGCGGTTGATGTTGAGGTACAATGGGGGTCGGAAGATTATCTTTCCGGTGCCGGTCGCTTTTTGCAAGGCGGCGGCGGTGGTTTTGAAACGGGTTATGAAAAATCCGCCGCTGACCTGGAACGTGGTGGCCGGGGTTACGCAGGATGCTAACCTGGACCGGTCGGAGGCCGAGAGGGATCTGGGGTACCGGCCCATTGGGGTTCGCGAGGGGTTTAGGCGGTGTTTTTCTGGAGGGTGAGCGCGCATGTCTTCATGGGTAAAAGTGCTTTGTTGCGGTTTGGCGTTGTTCTGGGGGTCCTGCGCGGCGATTTCGGGGAAGCCGTCTTCGGGGAGTGAGCAGGACATCGACGACGAGGACCGAGCGAGGATGGCCAAGGTGGGAAAGCAAGTGCAGGGGCGGATTGTCTGGTCTTCTTCGCGAATCGGGAACCACGATCTGTTCAGCATGAACACGGACGGGTCGAACCAGCAGAGGATCACAGCCGGGGAACATGTGGACTGGTTCCCGCGGTTTTCGCCGGATGGGAAAACCGTCATGTTCTGCCGATCCAAGAAGGGGTGGGTGTACGAGCGGGATGCAAACATGAACTTCAAGTGGGACGTGTTCAGCGTGGACGCCGCCGGGGGTAACCAGAAAAAAGTGGCGGAGAACGCCTGCTGGGGGACCTGGATCGGGGAGCAGCAGATCATGTTCTCGCGGAAGACGCAGGTGTTTGTAAAAGACCTGGATTCCGGCGAGGAAACTCTCCTGGCAGACAGCCGGAAGGTCGCGGCGCTGGGCGGGGCGGATTTGCAGCAGCCGCAGATGTCGCCGGACGGGAAGTTTTTGGCGATCACCCTGCGAGGATCGATGCGGGAGACGGGAATACTCAATCTGGAGAAGAAGTCCTGGGCGCAGACCGGAGAGGGGTGCCAGATCAACTGGCATCCGGCCGGGGGGCGAATCTACTGGGTGAATCCGTCCGGGAACGGAGGCAGCGAGGTTTTCAGCGTGGAGGTCAAGGCCGGCCAGCCCGTCAAGAAATGTGACTACGAGGAGATGCGCTTCGTGGATATCCCCTCGCGGATCTCGCACGAGTACTTCCCCCAGATGTCCAAAGACGCCAAGTGGCTGGTCTGGGCGGCCACGCAGCGGGGACACGATCACGACATCGCCGACTACGAGGTCCACATCTGGGAGATCGGGACGGATCCGGAGAACTGCACCCGGATGACCTTCCACTCGGGCAACGACCGCTGGCCGGATATTTTCATTCCCGGGGCGGTTCGGGCGCAGTAGTATGGCGGGATGCCAATGGTGAAACTGCTGCGAAGGCTTCCGGGCGTTTTGTCGGTCGGGATCGTTTTAGTTCTCATGGCGGTGTCGCTCTACCCCCTGCTGGACAAAGAGATGGCCCGCAAAGAAGCCCGGCACCGGGTCGACCAGGTCCGGACACGTCAGGTATCTTTCGGGGGCCGCTGGGTGGTTTCGGACGAGTGGCTCCTGGCCATGCGCGAGCACGGGCTGGCTTCTTGGGGAAACATCGGCGGCTGCGGTGCAAGCGGTGCGGCCACTTCCTCCGGCGGTGTCAAGTGGGTGGGGCGGGGGGTGACCGGCGGGCTTTTGGACGTGCAGTGCATACTCAGCCAGAGCGTCTTTCCCGATGGGGCCCAACAGTCGACCTTCAGCACCCGGCTGGGCACCGGCATCGGGTACAAGTGGCTGGTGGCGGCCACGCTCCCCTTCCGCTACAACCTGGAGAGCGTCTCCGTCTGGGACGAGCAGAAGGAGGCCCACCTGCCCGGGTTCGGGGACATCGGCCTGGAGGTTACCCGCAAGCTGGGGATCGCCAACGCCCACACGGCCACCCTGTCGCTGACGTTTCCGGTGGGGGCGCACGACGCCGTCCGCAAGGGCGTGGTTCTTCCCCAGCGTATGCAACTGGGCGCCGGAGTGGTAAGCGCGAGCGGAGTTTACGAGTACACCCGGGATTTCGACTGGGGCCCGATGATATTAGGGGGTAACGTTTTTTACTCGGGGTGGGAGAACTCGATCGATGAGTTCCCCGACATGGGTGACTTTCGCGGATCCGGCGCCAGCGGGTACGTTTACGCCGGTTACATGCTGGGCCCCTTCGTCCCGTCCTTGGGGCTGAACCTCACCGCCAAGATCACCGGCGACCGCGAGCGGGACCTCGCCCTGTCCGGACAGCCCATGGTGATGGTAAGCCCCACGGTGGCGCTGGAATGGTCCATGGACTGGCTGGCCGTCCTGATCTCTCTCTCCACGCAGCTTTCCCTGTTCGAGGGGTCCGATCCGCTCTTCGGCGGGGCGGGGGACTGGGCGCCGGTGTTCGAGTTGGAAACCTGGACGGTGGGCCTGGGCGTTCAAACTTCTATCTTTTAGCGCCGTGACGGATTCCGATTCCACAAAGAGCGTATGCGTACTGGGCGGCGGGGGATACCTGGGCTCCCACCTGATCCGGGGCCTGCTGGAAGAGACCGAGTACCGGGTGCTGGCCGTGGACCAGACCTTCGAAAAACTGACCGTCTCGTCCCCCCGGCTGAAGCGGGTCCAGACGTCCATCCAGGAGCCCGGGTTGCTGGAAACCGTGACGGCCGACAGCGAAATCCTGGTATCGACCACCGCCCTGTGCACGCCGGCTTTGTACAACCAGCGGCCGGTCGAGGTGATCGAAGCCAACTTCGTGGACCTGCTGCCCCTGGTCAGTCTCTGCACCGAGCGGGGCCGGTGGCTGGTTCATTTTTCCACCAGCGAGGTGTACGGAACTTTTCCCGACGAAATGAAGGAGGACGAGAGCCCGCTGGTCCTGGGCCCGGTACACAAGGAGCGCTGGACCTACGCCTGCGCCAAGCAATTGCTCGAGCGCTTGATCTGGGCCCACGGGCAGCACCGGGGCCTGGCCTTCACCATCGTTCGCCCCTTCAACGTCTTCGGCCCGCGCATGGACTACATCGAGGGGATCGACGGCGCGGGGATTCCCCGGGTGCTGGCCTGCTTCATGCGCTCGCTCCTGTACCGGGAGCCCCTTCAGCTAGTCGACGGCGGCAGGAGCCGGCGATCGTTTGTTTCCGTCGGCGATTTCACCGATGCGGTGGTGCGGATAATAAAGCGCCCGGAGCGCTGCCGGGGTGAGGTGATCAACATCGGCAACCCGCAGAACGACGTAAGCATCCGGGAGTTGGCGGAGAAGATGGTGGCGATCTACCAGAGCCTCTGCGGCTCCGCCGGGCGGTTTTCCTTCCAGAACATAAGCGGCGAGATGTTCTACGGCCCGGGCTACGACGACTCGCCGCGGCGGATTCCGGACATATCCAAGGCCAGGCGACTGCTGGGCTGGAACCCCCGGGTAACGCTGGACGAGATGCTGCCGGACATCATCTTGGACTATGTGAACCGCTACAGCGCAGCCGTGGGATCTCGATGACCAACGCCGTGGTCATACCGGCCTACAATGCAGAGAGGACGCTGGCGGACGTCGTCGGCCGGATTATTGGGGATGTTTCCGGAATCTGGATTGTCGACGACGGCAGCCCGGACGGCACCGCGCGCGTCGCCTTGGAGCTGGCGCAAACCGATCCCCGCATCCGGGTCGTTCGCCGGGAAAAGAACGGCGGCTATGGAGCGGCCATGAAAGCGGGCCTGCGGGCGGCGATGAAGACCGGCGTGCCCTCGGACTGCAAGGACGGCTGGGAAGCGCCGGAAACGCCGGACGTGGTCGCCTGCGTGCACGCGGACGGCCAGTACGCCCCCGAGGAGCTGCCCGCCATGTTTGACACGCTCGGGCAGCGAAACCTGGATCTGCTGCAGGGATCGCGGGTTGCCGCGGGCACGGCCCTGAGCGGGGGCATGCCCGCGTACAAGTACGCGGCCGGACGCGTGCTTACCTTTTTAGAAAACCGCGTGTTTGGCCTGCGAATGACCGATTATCACAGCGGTTACCTGCTCTACGGCCGGCGGGCCCTGCGATCGATCCGCTTTGCGGATCTCTCCGACAGCTTCGACTTCGATCTCGAAGTGATCGCCAGCGCCAGCGCGCTGGGCCTGCGTATCGGCGAGCGGCCAATTCCCACCCATTACGGAGACGAAAGCTCCTCGCTGAGCCCGATTCCCTACGGCTTTCGCGTGCTCGGCGTGATGCTCAAGTATCTTCGGGGTCATTATCGAGGTGCAAACAGATGCGTGTCTACACGAGAGAGAAGCTCCCCGCGACAAGCCGCGGGGCCTCCTTTCGAAGACGAGTAATGACGGTCTTGGTCTTGGGGGGGATGTGTGCCGGCTGTGGCATAAAGCACCTGAAGTTTCCCTGGCCGTTGAAGTCGGATCGAAAGGCCGCGGCGGCCGGCGCCGCCGAGGTGGAAACCGTCGGCCCCGAGTATGATCGCACCCGTTCGCGGGTGTTGGTCCGCAAGGTTCTGCGCCCCACCCGCGCCAACCTGGACTACGCCGCCTATCATGCCAACGTGGTTACCTACAGCCCCGGCGGCGAGGAGTCCGCGGGCCGGGCCGCGGCGGTTCCCTCCGCCGAGAAGGTTTTCGGCGGCGTGCTGGTGCCGGGGTCGATCCGGAGTTCTATTGCCAAAACGCCCCTGACCGCCGAGGAGAAAAAACACCCCATGGCCTTCTCGCCGCTGGTGGATATCCTTTCCCAGTGGAACTACGCAAAGGCCAGTCCCCTCGACGACGCCCGGGCCGCGGTGCGGGTCGAGAGCTGGGGCCGCAAGCAGAGCATCCAGGTGACCTTCCAGGAGATCACCGCGGTGTACCTTCACAATGAAAAGGAACTCTGGGCCCGGATCGAATTTAAAAAATGGGTCCGGCTGTTTGCCGACATGCCCGACGAGGACGGCGATGGATTTTTCGAGATCTACGGCCGGATCAAGCCCAACCTGGTGGCGGACGAGGTGCTGGACTACATCAAGAACGAGTACCGGGGGCACCTCCTCGACCGTAAGGGGGTCCGGGCCTGGGCCAACGAGCTGGCCTCCTACTGGTATCCCTCCTACAACACCGACGTCCTCGACCTGGGCAAGAACACCGCCTGGCCAATTGCGGACACCGAGCCGGAGGTCAGGGAGGAACTTTCGGGTTTCTCGGTGGACAAACCCACGGTGATCATCCGCGGCAAGCCGCACGGCAAATCCCTCTACAACGTGTTCAAAGTCGAGGGATTGGCGGCCGAGGCGGCCGCGGGAAAACCGACGGAGAAGCCGCCGGCCGAGCTACTGAAGCGGCACCCGGTCACCACCATCCTCGAGCCCCAGTCCGCCCGGCTCGAGTCGGAGCTTTCAAAACAGGGCTCCTGGAAAAAATGGGCGAAAAGCCTGAAGGCCTTCCACCAACAGATCCGCCGCAGATTGAAGAAGAGACCAAAGAAGCTGCGCACGCTGGTCGGCCGGGACGGGTTCTTGTTTTACCGCAACTCCATGGAGTACGTGGTGGGCGGGGATTTACAGAAGCAACCCAAGGGCAAGAATCCCTATCCGGTCATTGTCGAGTTCAAGGACTTTTTAAAGGAGCAGGGGGTGGACTTCCTGCTGGTGCCGGTCCCCACCAAGGTGGAAGTCTTCCCGGACAAGCTCTTTTTCAAGAAGCTGCCGGTGGACCGTCTGCCGGTGTTGAATCCCCACGGCCGCAAGATGCTGCTGGAGCTGACCCGGGCGGGTGTGGAGGTGGTGGATTTGCTCCCCGCGTTCCTGAAGGCCCGGGCGGAGCGCCGGCCGGAGGACGAGCCGGTCTACCAGCCGCAGGACACCCACTGGACCGACCGGGGGCTGCGCATGGCCGCGAAGATCGTCGCCGAGCGGATCAAGAAGTATCCCTGGTACGCGGATCTCTCCAAGTCGGCGGTCGACTTCGCCATAGAGGCGGTGACTTTCAAGCTGCGCGGCGATCTGGTCTCGCGCCTGGCTCCCAAGGAGCAGCCCGGGTACCAGCCGGACACGCGTCGGGGTCACCGGATCAAGTTCTCCGACGGCACGCTGTACCAGGACGATCTGGAGAGCCCGGTGGTTCTACTGGGTGACAGCTTCACCGCGGTGTTCCAGCGCACCCCCTGCCGCAACGCGGGCGTCTCCGCGCACATCGCCAAAGAGATCCGCTACCCGCTGGACCTGGTCATGAGCTACGGCGGCGGCCCCGGGGTGCGCAAGGTCCTCTTGCGCCGGGGCGTGGACGATTTAAAAAAGCGGCGCCTGGTCATCTGGATGTTCACCGCCCGGGACATGTACAACTACTGGGAAGACTGGGAACTTTTACCGAAGCGATGAAGATCCGCCGGCTGCCACTACTAATAGCGATCCTGTTTACCGGCTGCGAGTCTTCCAGCCAAGGTGAGCTGACCGGCAAGCTGATGGCCCTTTCCGATGAGGCCCGGAAAGAAATCGGTGCGAGTGTACCCCCGACGGGCTCCGTCAGGGACGAACTCGACAAGATATTCGACCTGGCCGAGAAGCGAGTGCGGGGCAAGTCCGGCCACGAGATAGTCGCAGCGTTGAACCGGCTTGTGTTCGAGGAGCTGGGCTTCCAGCGCGAGGTGCAGGACGACTCGATCGAGCTCATGCTGTTGCCCTACGTGGTCAAAAACAAGCGGGGCTCCTGCCTGGGTCTGGCGGCTCTCTACCTGGTAATAGCCGAAAGGCTGGATCTCGAGGTCCGGGGCATCCTGGTCCCGCGCCACTTTTTCCTCCGCTACCGGCAGCGCAACATAGAGCTTTTGCGCCAGGGCGAGGCCATGCCCGACGAGTGGTACCGGAAGACCTGGCGGGTGCCCGAAAAGGCCGCGGCCTACCTGCGGCCCCTGGCCGAAAAGGAGCTTCTGGCCGTCTTTTGGTTCAACATGGGCAACGCCTACCGCGTGCGGGGCGACCACCACCGGGCCAAGAAGATCTACCAACGCGTGATCGGGTCCTTTCCTGAATTCGCCGAGGCATACGCCAACCTGGGCCTGTTGTTCCAGCTGCAGAAGGACTACCCGAGCGCCAAGCGAGCCTACCTGAGAGCCCAGGCCCGGCAACCCGATTTGCCCGGCCTGGCAGAAAACATCCAAGCGTTGAAGACGAACCCGGGCAAAGATCCCTAAGGCGAAGCGCAAAAATAAGTTCCCGTTTTTCGCGCCTCGCCTAATCACCAGCATACAACAGATTTCAAGTTCCGCACCTACAGGCAGGGCCGGCGTCTGCGCCGGAGAAGGACAAACATGAGAACCGGCATCAGCGCCGGCCAGTTGCTTGATGACGTGTTGCATCCCGAGCATCCGCCCTCGATTACGATCTTCTCGTTGGCGTCGTCGGGCTGGGCACCCGCGTCTTCTTCTTCGTCTCCGGCATCCGCTTGGACACCGGCATCGTCACCGCCGGTCCCGCCGTCGCCGTCCGGGCCGGGCTCTTCCTCCACGACGGGCAGAATTTCCAGGCCGGCTTCGAAAACGTCCCCGTCGCTCTGCGCCTCCACCTGCATACCGTCTCCGTCGGTGACGCTGACGGTGAAGTCTCTGACCAGGGCCCGGTTCAATCCGGCCGCGGAGGCGATGTCGAAGTCGGAGAGGATCTGCACGCCTTCGACGAAGTAGTTCATGGAGCGGTTCTCATGGGCGTCGGCGAAGTGCAACCGCAGGGTGTAGTCGCCGTCGGGCACCGGGATGGTGTAGGCGTGGGGGCTCTGGTGACGCACGCTCTTGTAAACATCGGCGGGGGCGGCATCCTGCACGCCGCTGGTGTCCACGTCGTTGGGGTTGACCCAGTCGGCCCCGCCGCTGACGAAGGGATCGTCACGGTTCCAGCCGGCCACGTTGTAGTCGTTGTCGCCACTGTTGATCCTCAGCGGCAGGGCGATGCCCTCGACCTGCACGCTGGCATTACTCGTAAGCCCGCCGGCCCCGGCCGTGACCGTGAAGGTCCCCTCGCTGCCATTGGAGGTGAAGGTGGAGGTGTGATCGCTGACGGCGCCGCCGCTGGCGTCGGGCACCAGGGAGCCGCCGCCGGAGGTCGACCAGGAGATGACCGCGGCGAAGGGATCGTCGAACTGGTCACGGCACGAGGCGGTCAGGTCGACGTTTCCGCCGGGAAGAATGGTGCTCGCGGAAGGAGTGACCTGGATGATGGCCAGCTGGGGTTGCTCGTCGATGACCAGTCTTACCGTGTAACTCTGGGGCGAATTGGATGCGTTGGCACCGGAGACCTCGACTACGGCGTCGTAGGTGCCGTCGACCAGACCGGCGATGTCCACGCCATTGGTCAGCGTCTGGTTGTTGCCGGAACCGGAGCGGGTGACCGATAGCCAGGCGGCGCTCTCGTCGGCTAAGACATCGTCTAGGGTACCGCCGCCCGGGTTGCTCACCGCAACGTCCTTGGACGCGGGGTTGCCGCCGCCGGACACGGCGCCGAAGGCCAGGCTGGTAGGATCGAGCGAAAGGGTGCCCTGCTGCTGGCTCCACAGGTCGCCCACGTACAGGTGGGGCCACTGGTCGTTGTCGCTGTTGTCGGTTACCCGCTCCCGATTGCTGCTTCCGGCGCCCAGGCGGTGGACGAAGATCTCGTACGGGCAGGTGTTGTGGTCATGGCAGCCGGTGCTGGCCCCGTAGGTGAGCCAGACGCCGTCGGTGGAGACGCGCGGGAAGTACTCGTGGCCCCAATCATCGTCGGCGTGGGCTATTTCCACCGCATAGGAGGAGCGGGACTGCCGGTCGCCGACCTGCATGCGGTAGATGTCCGGGTAGGTGCCGATGTTGCCGCAGACGTGGTAGAAGGTCTCCCCGCTGGGCGGGGTGGTGGGCTCGCAGCCTCCGCCGAAGAAGAAGATGTCGTCCTTCTTCTGTATGTCCAGAATGACCGCGCAGTGGTAGGAGTCGAAGGTCCCGTTGGTGCCGGTGTAGCCGTTGCGGTAGCGGTCGGTCCAGGTGACCAGCCAGCGCCCGTCGCGACTGATCCCGCTGGGGTGCCAGCTCTTGCTCGCCAGGTGGAAGAAGTCGTTTTTGGTGAACAGGTACTGGGAGGATCCGTCGTCCGGGCTCACCAGGTAGAGGTCGTCGCCGTCGGCGCAGACCAGCCCGCTGTTGTCGTGCATGAAGAAGAGCGGACTGCCGCTGAAGATTTCCTTGTCCTCGCTCTGGTCCCAACGCATCACCCGGGTTCGCTTGGTGGGCTCGGTTCGGTAGGCGATCCAGGCGCCGTCCGGGGACCAGGTGGGAGACTTGGCGCCGCTGGTGGTCAACCGGCTGACGTTGGTCCCGTCGGCTTTCATCAGGTAGATCTCGTGACGGCCGTCCTGGCGGTCGGAGGCGAACACGATCCACCCATCGGATGGGGTCTCGGCGAGTGATGGGCCGGGAATGAAAAGGAAAGCCAGTGAAAATAGTACCGCTTTTCTCATGGGCCCACTTTCTTTCGTAACCGGATTCTCCAATATAGCACGGCCAGAAGGGCGGCAACAGCGCGCCGGCCTCCCAACAGCGCCGTCAGATCGTCGTATTCGTCGGCAACGGCGGTCCGGCCCGCCAGCAAGCAAACGGCAGTTATTAGCGGCAGCAGTCTCATCGGCTACCATTATAGCAAAACTACTGCAACTTGGGCAGGTTGACCCGGATTGATCTATTGGGGGACGTTCCTGACTAACGGATGCCCCGCGGCTTGCCGCGAGGAGAAATGGCAAGGCGAAAAGATGCCCCGGGGCAAGCCCCGGGGAGCTTCACCCCAATCCGCCACCAGTGCCCTTGAGATCGTAAACATTCGGTAAACCCGTCGGCCCTTGCGGCGAACGGTGGCTGATTCTTCTGTGAAGGGCGCGGTCAAGCGCAGAGCACG
>JAUXGL010000239.1 GCA_030622135.1 Deltaproteobacteria bacterium | reverse complement strand
GCCCCTCCGTGACGATCGCTGTGATGACGGGACCGACCCCATGTGCGCGATGATGCCGCCGGATTGCCCGGACGGAACCATCCTGGCTTATGTCAGCCACTGCTACGAATGCGTGGATCCCGAGACTTGCCAGGTCGTGCCCCTCCGTGACGATCGCTGTGATGACGGGACCGTCCCCGTGTGCACGATGATGCCGCCGGATTGCCCGGACGGAACCATCCTGGCTTATGTCAACCACTGCTTCGCATGCCTGGATCCCGAGACCTGCCGGCCCGTTGCTAACCAGATGGACTTTACCAACAACCAGAAGGTGGACATCCCCGACGCGGATCCCGCCGGCATCACCAGCACCATCGAGGTAGGCGTCATGACCACAGGACAGGCCTTTCACGCGGACGTCTCCGTCGACATCCGTATCGGTCACACCTATGCCAGCGATCTGGTGGTGGGATTGACCGACCCCAGTGGCAACCGGGTGGTCCTGTGGGACCGCGAGGGCGGCAGCCAGCAGGACTTGATCCTCAGCAGCGTCATCATGACCGACCAGCCGATGCACCTCTTCAACGGCATCTGGACACTGGATATCAGCGACCTCGCCCAGGTGGACACCGGCACCCTGGAGAACTGGTCCATCAACCTCACAATCCGGTAAAAGCCTTCTTTCCCCCAGAGTTTCCCACCCGCTCCTCGCGGCAATCCCAATACGCGTAAAAGGGCACCTCCCCAGAATCCTGGAGCACGCCCCCATCGCAGTACGGTTTTGTAGGTTACGTTTTATCGGCTGAACTGGGTGCGCTGGCGGCCTCGGAGTCATGGGTGGGGCCCGGTAGCATCGTCATGGCGCCGGCGGCGAACTGCTTCAGTATCCGCTCCAGGGGTGCAGCCGGTGCGCCGTAGACTTCGACGTAGTAGCCTCGAAGCGCGTGGTAGGAAATCTCGCCGATTTCGCGGGTGAGCACGACATCCACGCGGTTTTTTAAAAATATGTGCTTGATGGCGGCAAGCCCGGCTCGGGCCTGTTTATCGCGGGCGGTGTTTTCGATGAAATTAATACTATCGACGTTTTCACTCGACATTGTGGCCAGGGCGAAGAAGGACGCCCTTCCGAAATGGTCGCTCAACAGAGCTCCGGCGGTATTGCCGTCGACCGGCACCAGGACCCTCAGTTCCTTCGGGAAAAACGGCTCGAGGTGCACGGTCAGGGATTCGATCCGGGGGATGGCTGCACGCACGGCGCCTACAACCCGATGGGCAATGTCGTGCCCCCGGGTGATGTCCACGGATTTGCGCAACTGAATCCGCGCAATCCCGAACCGGAACAGCCCCGCCTGCCGCAACTGCACCTCGGCTACCCGCATGACGCCCGGGACTTCCCCGGCCGCCTCGATTACCTGGCGCTCGATGCCCGGGTCCAGGCTCGCATCCAACAGCGAATACAGCGCCACCCGGCCGTGCTTGAACCCGAGCCACACGATGAACACGGAGATCAAAGCCGTGACAACCATCTCCACCTTGGAAACGCCCAGGTAGCTGGCGCCGGTGCCCGCGAACACGGCCAATGACGTCAGGACGTCGATGCGCGATTCGTCGGCGTTCGCCAGCAGGCTCTGCGATCCCAGCCGGTTTCCCACGCGTTTTTCCCAGATGTATATGCCGTAGGAGATCAACGCGCTGAGCAAGGCCGCGATGAGCACGTCTACGCTGTGATGCAGTTCCCCGGCCTGACCGGCCAATCCTTTTACGCTTTCAACCAGCAGGTGCACACCGGCGAACAGGATCAAGGCCGACACGAGAAGCGACGCCAGCGTTTCGGCCCGGTAGAAGCCGAATGGAAACCGTTTCGTTGGGGGACGTTCGGCCAGTTTGAGCCCTATCCACGAGGCGAAGATGGCCAGCATGTCCGCGAGGGAGTGCACGGCATCGGCGGTGAGAGCCGGCGATCCGCGGAGTTGTCCGATTATGCCTTTGGCCAACGCCAACAGGCCCGTAATCAAAGTCGCCGCGGCCGCCACGCGCTTGCCGGAAGACAACAGCTTTCGGATTTCCACTGGACCCGTAGTTTGCCCGTTTGGTATCATACCGGTGTTTAATCCGTTTCCTTGGCCGGTTCCACCGCTTGGTCCCGTATACTACTGGGATTCTATCAGAGTCTCCCCGGGGGGTGCCTCCTTCTTGTACTTACCCGGTCTATTCCGCCTGGCCTTCCGCCAGTCCCGGATGGATTTCCCCGTTCGGTACAACGTACAGGCGGTCAGGCCGGCAACGGAAAGCTCCGCTATCCTGGCCAGGCAAGTTTGTAGCACCACGTAATCGGCAGGTCCGCACATTGACTCCTCCTTTGCTAGTGAAATTCCCCGATCTGTTGCGAGGCCCAACTGGCCTCAGCCACTGATGCTTCAAGTGGACCCCGTTGGTCCGCAAGCCGTATCGCGCTTCGAGGAACCGGTGCTGAAGGCAGACAGCAGGCGCTTGGTCTTTTTGGAGTCACACTCGGGACAACGCGGATTCTCTTTTTCATTGAATCCCATCAGTATCTCGAAGCTCTTACCGCATTTCCCGCACTCGAATTCGTAAATGGGCACTTCATTTCTCCTTTGTATCTCAATAGTTATTGAGCAGTTACGCATGGCTCAGGGAATGACTACCTCCAGGTCTTCCAGCTCGATCCAGTACGGATCCGGTTTTTTTGATACTAACCAGGGATTCCATGAAGTCGATGCTTTGTATTTCTCCCTCTAGTTTCGTGACCGCGCCCAACAGGTTGGTCACTTCCAACCCATCGGGTGTACGCTCGATGATGGCGACGTCTTCGATGGCATCTCGTGCTTGATCCTTCTCTTCGTTGACAAACTGCACGCGGGCAAGGCACATGTCGGTTCTCCTTTCTGATCATGATATCGCGGGAGCTCGCAGAACGGACAAGATCGAATCCACCAGGGACCGAACCTCGACCGCAACCGGGTTTGCCGCGATCGCGGTGCCGTCCAGCGCCGAGCGCACGAACTCATGGGAGAACGGTATCTTTCCCAGCATCGGGGTGTCGCGGCGCCTGAGAGCGTCGGCCAGCTTGGATTCGAGCTCCCCGGAGTCGACTTTGTTGAGGATGGCCCCGGCGAACGTGGCTCCAGTGCCTGCGGCGATATTCTTGATGCGTTCGGCCAGGTTCACCGACTCCAGGGATGGCTCGACTACCGCGACTACCGCGTCGACGCTGGTTTCCACGCCGCGTCCGAAGTGTTCGATCCCCGCCTCCATGTCGACCAATACGACCTCGTCGTCGTCGACCTGCAGCTTTTTGAGAAACTCGCGGCTTAGCACCCCCATCGGGCAAGCACATCCTTCCAGCGCCTGGTGGATTTTCCCGATGCAAACCAACCCCAGGCCGTTAACCCGGCGGATGTAATTCTCCGGCAGGTCGTTCGGGCGCAGTCGCTCTTGCGCCAGGACGCCCGCTCCAGCGGACTCCCCGTCCGCTGCGGTCCCGGCCCGCAAGGCTTGCTGTATTCTCTTCTTGCCACCCGCCAGATCCATGAGCGCCGCGGGCGGCTCATCGAATCCCAGCATCCAGTGGAGGCAAGCATTCGACTCGTCGGAGTCGACCACCAGGACGGATTTGCTCCGGTCCCGGAACGCGGCCGCGAGCAGGGCGACCACCGTGCTCTTTCCGCTGCCACCCTTTCCGCATACGCAAATCTTCATGGACAATCCCTACTTCGAGCCGCTCCGCCAGCATTTCGGCCCGTTGCTTTTGTAGTCAGTGGCGTAGAAGCCCGAGCCCTTGAAAATGATGCCGGAACCGGTATTCACGATCCGGCGCAAAGCCCCACCACCGTGCGGGCAGATCTTCAACGGCTCGTCGCTCATGTTCTGGAATCTCTCCAACCCACGTCTGCACTTCTTGCACTTGTATTCATAAGTGGGCATGCCGATCGAGTGGGCATGCCGATCGCCCTCCCGATCGGACGGTTGGGTCGCACTGGATCTCAGGGTCTCACCTCCGCCGCCGGGTAAGGGATTCATTCTCAACCATCGTGATGGCTCTTTGCGGCGTCCTGGAGCGCCTCCAGCTTGTCGGTTTTTTCCCATGTGAACGTCGGCTCCGGGCGTCCGAAGTGGCCGCCGACGGAGGTGGCCCGGTAGATCGGGCGCAGCAGATCGAGATCTTCGATGATCTCCGTCGGCTTCAGCGGAAAGTGCCGTCGGACCAGCTCCGCTATCTTTTCGTCCGGGAGCCTGCCGGTCCCGAAGGTGGTCACCATCAGGGAGACCGGCTTGGCCACGCCGATTGCGTAGGCCAGCTGGACCTCCGCCTGCCGCGCAAGTCCCGCCGCCACGATGTTCTTGGCGATGTACCGGGCGGCATAGGCCGCGCTCCGGTCCACCTTGCTCGGGTCCTTGCCCGAGAAGCATCCGCCGCCGTGCCGGGCCCAGCCACCGTAGGTGTCGACGATAATCTTTCGCCCGGTTAGCCCGCAATCGCCCGCCGGGCCTCCGACCACGAAGCGACCCGTAGGGTTGACGTGGTAGACGATCCCGTCATCTCTCAGGTCCGGTGGGATGACCGGTTTGACCACTTCCTCGATGACGGCTTCGCGCAGGGGTCCGTGCTCCACCTCCGGAGAGTGCTGGGTGGAAACCACCACCGTCGTGGCCTTTTGGGGCCGGCCGTCCCGGTAGTGAACGGTGACCTGGCTCTTTCCGTCCGGGCGCAGGAAGGGCAGGACGTTGTCGTGCCTAAGCTTGGAAAGGCGACGGGTGATTCTGTGAGCCAGCACGATCGGCAGGGGCATGAACTCCTCGGTTTCATCGGTCGCGTAGCCGAACATCATGCCCTGGTCCCCGGCACCTTGCTCTACGTGCAGGCCTGCTCCCGTGGTGACTCCCTGGGAGATGTCGGGAGACTGGTGGTAGATCGCCGAGACCACGGAGCAGGTCTCCCAATCGAATCCCATGGAGGAGTTTTCGTAACCGATATCGCGGACGACTCCACGGGCTACATTTGACAGGTTGGCGTATCCGGCGGTCGTGATCTCGCCGGAGATGATTACCATACCGGTCTTAACCAATGTCTCGCATGCCACCCGGCAGCGCGGATCCTGCTCCAGTAAGGCGTCAAGCACCGCGTCCGAGATCTGGTCCGCCATCTTGTCCGGGTGCCCTTCGGTTACCGACTCAGATGTGAACAGGAACTCCTTGTTTTTCATGTCACGCTCCCCAAATGGTCCCCGCCCGCATTCAGTCAGTAGCTTTGAGCCAAATGGTACCCGGCATGCACGGCAGTGTAGATGTCCCGGACTTCCCGGGTGTTTCCGATTGTTTCGATCCGATTCACCAAGTTGAGAGAATCGAGTGAGTACGGTTAGAACAGTTTGTTCATGGTCAATCCCTTATCTTGATAGAATCATCTATCTCTTGATAGAATCATCTATCATCTTCTCCAGGGCGGCTTTGGGCTGCACGCCGATTAGCTGATTCATTACTTTCCCTTTATTGAAGATCGCGATGGTCGGGATGCTCATGATACCCAACGAAGTCGCGACGTTTTGGGCCTCATCGACATTGACCTTCACGAACTTCACCCGGCCGGTGTAATCCCTCGACAGGTCTTCGACGATTGGGGAAATCATGTGGCAGGGAGCGCACCAGGGCGCCCAGAAATCCACCAGCGCGGGTATCTCGCTCTTGACAACCACTTCCTCGAACGTCTCGCCGTTGGCATGTACAATGTTTTCATCCGTCGT
The DNA here is from genome assembly GCA_030622135.1 of Deltaproteobacteria bacterium. Lineage (GTDB taxonomy): Bacteria > Myxococcota > B64-G9 > B64-G9 > B64-G9 > JAUXGL01. Next base: position 273 of record JAUXGL010000239.1, on the reverse strand, counting down.
CATTTTTTACCTCCCTATTCACTGTTTCCGGTATGGGTTTTCTCCACAGTCTTTTCATTCGTCATCGACCCGACGCAGCCTTGGCGAAGTCGGGTTCTTGGCCACGGGGAGCTTCACTGGCTGCCCCGGAGATGCCCGTTTTGGCGTCGACGGCGCTTGCCGCAGCAGCCCGGCATCAAGAATGCTTGCTCGGTCAATTGACCCGATAAAAACGCCTCGATCACCTCTTCCACCGTCCCGCAGGTGTTCGGGATGACATGGACTCCCGCGGAG
>JAUXGL010000138.1 GCA_030622135.1 Deltaproteobacteria bacterium | reverse complement strand
TCTCGATCGGGTGGAGCAAGCCAAGAAGCGGGACCACCGCCTGCTCGGCAAACAGTTGGACCTGTTCAGCTTCAGCCAGTCAGTCGGCGGCGGCTTGGTGCTGTGGCACCCGAAAGGCGCCCGAATCCGTTCGATCATCGAGGAGTTCTGGCGGCGTTCCCACTTCGACTACGGCTACGAACTGGTCTACAGCCCCCACATCGGCAAGGCTGAGCTCTGGCGCACCAGCGGGCATCTCGACTTTTACAGCGAGCACATGTATTCGCCCATGGACATCGAGGGTAACCCCTTCTACGTAAGGCCGATGAACTGCCCGTTCCACATCGAGATCTACAAAAACCAGCTGCGCAGCTACCGGGATCTCCCCATCCGGTACGCGGAGTTGGGTACGGTATATCGCTACGAGCCTTCGGGCGTCTTGCACGGATTGATGCGAGTGCGGGGCTTCACCCAGGACGACGCTCATATCTTTTGCACGAAAGAGCAGCTGGATGCGGAGATCAAACGCTGCCTCGATCTAACCTTCTACCTGCTGCGTTCGTTCGGCTTCGAAGAATACGAGATCTTTCTCAGCACCCGGCCGGATAAGTTCGTGGGATTGGTGGAAGACTGGGAAATGGCCACTGCCTCCCTGAAGCAAGCGCTGGAGTCGATGGGATTGCCCTTCGAGGTCGATCCGGGCGAGGGAGTATTCTACGGCCCGAAGATCGACATCAAGATACGCGACAGCCTGAGCCGGACCTGGCAGTGCACCACGGTGCAAGTGGATTTCAACCTGCCCGGGCGTTTCTGCATCGAATACGTGGACCGCGAAAGTCAAAGGGTCCAGCCGTTCATGATCCACCGCGCGCTTTTGGGATCCATTGAACGCTTCTTCGGCGTTCTCCTGGAACATCACGCCGGCGCGTTCCCCCTGTGGCTGGCTCCCGTACAGGCGGTGGTGCTCCCGGTCACGCCGGAGCAAAACGAGTTTGCCCGCAAGGTCAAGAAAACCCTGGCAGACCAGGATCTAAGAGTCAACGCGGACGAACGCAACGAAAAACTGGGATACAAGATCCGTGAAGCCCAGTTGGCCAAGATCCCGTTCATGCTGGTGGTGGGCAAACGAGAGGTAGAGCAAGGCGGTGTCGCCCCACGAACCCGGGCAGGCAAAGACCTGGGTTTCGTTTCGATGGACAAAACCGTAAAACTGCTGGTCGAAGAGGCTGCCTGGCCTGACCGACCTGTCATCAAGGAGGTGTAGCCATCGCATTTGATCCAAAATCAAGAGGTAGGGGTAAAAACGATAACACCAGGGTAAATGCAAGGATTGTTGCCAGAGAAGTGAGAGTTATCGGGGGGGATAGCGAACAGCTTGGAATCATGCCCACCGAGGACGCCATTCGCCAAGCCGGAGAGCAAGGCATGGACCTGGTCGAGGTTTCCCCTACATCGCGGCCGCCTGTCTGTCGCATCATGGACTACGGCAAATATAAGTATACACAGAAGAAAAAGGCTCAAAGCGCCAAGAAGAAGGCCACGACCCAGTCGATGAAAGAGGTCAAACTGCGCCCCAAGACGGAAGAGCACGATTACCAGTTCAAGCTCAAGCACATCCATCGCTTCCTGCAGGACGGGGACAAGGCCAAGGTTACCGTGCGATTCAGGGGACGCGAGATGGCCCACAAGGACATCGGCCTGGAAATGCTCAAGCGTATTATTAAGGACGTGGGCGATCTGGCCACCGTCGCCAGCAATCCGGCGATGGAAGGACGACTGTTGCAGATGGTGCTGGCGCCTTCTCCCAGGGCATTGGTATTAAAACGCTCGAAGGACGAACAACGTCGGTCCAAGAAAGAAGAAGAAAAAAAAGACAGAGAAAAAGCTGCATCGGGCAGCAAGAGTGAGTCCCCGGGCGCATGAAGTGAAGCTTCCCGAGGCAAGCCACGGAGCATTTTCATGAGAACATGCGAAGCTCGACGTAGCCAAGAACCCGACTTCGCCAAGGCTACGTCGGGTCGCTTCGCCATTCCCTCCCTACGGCAAGTCGCGGGGCGTCCTGGCGAAGGCGAGTAGATTGGAGATTGTTATGCCCAAGTTGAAAACAAACCGCGGAGCGGCAAAGCGCTTCAAGGTGAAAAAAAAAGGGAAGGTCAAGGCCAAGCAGGGCAACCTCAGGCACATATTGACCACCAAGAACCGGAAACGAAAACGCCAACTGAGGAAGGGCAAGCATCTCGAGGGGTCCGACCTCAAACAGGCGAAACGTCTGCTTCCCTATGGTTCGGGTAAGTGAGGTGAGCTATGCCACGAGCGACTAACGCGCCGGCGAGAAGACGCCGGCGAAAGAAGGTATTGAAGAGAGCGCGCGGTTTCTACGGCGTACAGAAGAGTTCCTTCCGGGTGGCTTCCGGTAAGGTCATGCGGGCTCTGGCCTACGCCTACGAGGGCCGCAAGATCAAGAAAAGGGACTACCGCGCCCTGTGGAACATCCGCATCAATGCTGCCGCCAGGATGTGCGGCACTACATACAGCCGACTCATCCACAAGCTGTCGCAGAAGAACGTCGAGTTGGATCGGAAGATCCTGGCCGACATCGCAACCAACGACTTCGAGGGATTCTCCAAACTGGTTGAAATGGCAAGCGGCTGATCGATGGCTGCACCGAAATCAGGTGCACTACCCGACAAGCTCTACTTCAAGATTGGCGAAGTAAGCGAGATCATCGGAGTGGAGCCCTACGTGCTGCGTTACTGGGAAACCGAGTTCCCAGCCTTGAAACCCTCCAAATCGCGATCCCAGCAACGCATGTACCGTAAACGCGACGTGGAACTCTTGATTGAGATCAAGAGGCTGCTTTACGACGAGATGTACACCATTGCGGGCGCGAAGAAACAACTTGGCAAGAGCGGCGAGAGAACTCTTTCTTCCCAGATGTACCTGAAGCTTCCCGAACCCCGGGATTCCGAAACCCTCCGCAAAGTCGAAAATGAGTTGCACGATCTCATGAAAGCCATCGAAGGCTAAGGCGACGCCCATTAAATCGACATTCGTTATTCGTTGCTAGCAGCCGGAGAAGGTTTGGGATATGCTCGGCAAATCTTACCGAACGTTAAAAGGGTTCTGAAAGGAGGCCACGTCATGGCGGAGGGAAAAAGAGGTTTTGAGCTTGGAACATTGCTGATGGTCCTGGTCATACTCGGCATCCTGGTCGCCGGGCTATGGATGACGGGAAAGTCCATGGACGCCCGGTTCAACGAGTTGAACGCCAAGATAACCGCCAGAACCGATCAGATCCACTGGAACATCGCCGAACTGCGCAAGATCATCCTGGCAACACACGGGAACAAAGCGGTGACCGCTCCCCCCGCGGCCGTGGACCAAGAAGCACCGGCCAATAAAAAAGTCAAATAGTCACTTATTCTGAGCGGGTGTAGGTCACCGTAAACTTCCGCCAGCCCGCTTGACAGCTTTCGTACCTGGTGTTACAAACCCCTCCTGTAGCCGGGGCGTAGCGCAGCCTGGTAGCGCACTTGCTTGGGGTGCAAGTGGTCGCTGGTTCAAATCCAGTCGCCCCGATAAGAAAGGCGCTCTTTCCAAGAGCGTCTTTTTTTTAATGCAGACTGTATTTGACAAAATTTAGGCGTATCAGTAGGTTACTGCCCATGTCGGTAATCCTCTTGACCAACGACGACGGCATCCATGCACCGGGTCTGCGGGCCCTGGAGACGGCTTTCTCCGGATTGGACGCAGACATCTGGGTGGTGGCGCCCCACGTAGAACGTAGCGCCTGCGGGCGATCGGTCACGCTGAACCGACCGCTGAGGGTCGAACCGGCGGGTGAGCAAAGACTGGCCGTGGACGGTACTCCGGCGGACTGCGTGCTCCTGGCTTTCAGAAAATTATTGTCCCCGCAGCCGGACGTGGTGGTCTCGGGCATCAATCGCGGCTACAACGTCGGCGAGGACGTTGACTACTCCGGGACCGTCGGCGCCGCCGCCGAGGCGGCGCTCCAGGGGGCCCGGGTGAGCGTGGCGGTCAGTGTGGAGGCGGAGAATGCCTCCCGCATCGTGGAAAACGCCGCGGAGTTTGCCCGCCACCTGATCCATACACTGATGGAACATCCACACCCGCCCGGTTGCTGCGTCAACGTGAACGTGCCGCCGGACCACCAGAACCGCTTCCGCTGGACCCGGCAGGGCAATCCGCTTCCCGCCGGCTACGTGGAGGCGGGTACGGATCCCCGCGGAAAGAAATACTACTGGATCGCCGAACGCCCGAACGAAGATCACCCGCCGCCCGACACCGACCGGGGTTCGGTGGGAGCTGGATGCATCTCGCTGTCCCTGCTGACGCTGGATCGCAATTTCCACGGCGCCTGGTCGCCCCCGCCGGTCGCCCACTCCGGTTTCAGGGAGAACAGGCCTTGAATTTCGACGAACAACGCATGCTCATGGTTACCCGGCAGATCCAGGCCCGAGGTGTGCACGATCGAAGGGTCTTGGACACCATGGCCCGGATTCCCCGGCACCTTTTCGTGTCCGAGTCGCGACTGTCGTCGGCCTACGGCGACTTTCCCCTGCCCATCGGCGAGGGCCAAACCATCTCCCAACCCTACATGGTGGCCACCATGACCGAGTCTCTGGGACTTTCGGGCAACGAACGAGTACTGGAAATCGGCACGGGATCGGGGTATCAGGCGGCCGTCCTTTCAGAGTTGGCCCAGGAAGTGATCACCATCGAACGCGTGGAAAGCCTGGGAAACGCAGCCAGAAAACGCCTGGCCGAGTTGGGGTACGGCAACGTGGAGGTCATAGTCGGGGACGGCACGCTGGGCTGGCCCGATGGCGCTCCCTACCAGGGAGTCATGGTGACCGCCGGTGCCCCCTCGGCCCCCACGCCCCTGCTTCAACAGCTCGACGTGGGCGGCCGTCTGGTGGTCCCGGTGGGAGAACGGCACACCCAGATCCTGGAGATCCACACCCGCCAAGAGAAGGACAAGTACAAGGTCCACCGCGAAACCGCCTGCCGGTTCGTCAATCTCATCGGCAAGCACGGCTGGAGTTGAACATTGGCAACCTTTCTGACCTGCATACAGGGAATGCTGATGGGCATAGCCAACATCATTCCCGGTGTCAGCGGGGGCACCTTCGCACTCATCCTGGGCATCTACGAGCGCTTGATTACCTCCATCGGGGCCTTCGGGATGCAGACGGCCAGGTTGCTCTTTCAACTGCTCGCAAAACCCGGGGACACACAGCGCCGCCAAGACTTCAAGCACGAGATCAAACGAACCGACACCGCCTGGTTGCTGATTCTCCTGGTGGGTGCGGCGGCGGCCATACTGGCCAGTTCCAGGCTGATTGCCTACCTGCTCGACGAACACCGCGCCCCGACCTTGGCCTTCTTCGTGGGCCTGATCGTCCCATCCATCCTGGTTCCCTATGGCTTGCTTCAGAGACGAGGCTGGAAGGAAGTGCTGGCCTGCCTGGTCGCGTTGGCGTTTTTGATCGCGCTTACCGTCTTGCCCAAACCCGCTACCGGAGAAAGCACCGGGATGATCGTCCTGTTCCTCTCCGGGGTGATCGCCATCTCCGCCATGATCCTGCCGGGAATCTCCGGATCGTTCGTGCTCATGATGATGGGCCAGTATCGCACCGTGCTCGAAGCCATCAACACCGGGGACATTCCCAGGCTCCTGGTGTTCGCCCTGGGTTGCCTGGTGGGCATCATCGCCTTCGTGCGCCTGCTCAACTTCTTGCTCAGGCGCTACCACTCGACCACCATGGCCTTCCTGATCGGGCTGATTTTAGGATCGTTGTGGGTGCTGTGGCCCTTCAAGCAGGTGGCCGCGGGCGCCAAGATCGTCACGGGAACGAATGTACTGCCCCAGGCATTCGACTCCGGGACTCTCTGGTCGATGGGGGCACTGCTCGTCGGCCTGATCTGCTCGGCGGGCATGTTCTACATGGGCAAGGCCCTCGAAAAGCCCGGCGAGGAAGAGAAGTAAAGATGCGTTTTGCCCTCACACCGCAGCATCTATTTGTGGCTGTCGCTAAATGAGGACTACCGCACAATTTGGTGAGAAATGGCGGTTGGCAATCGGACTGGTTCTGCCCCAATCCGCCACTGGTGCCCTTGAGATCCGGGTTAACCAGTTGACTGCGCAAGGGAATCACTGGTGCTCGGCGTCATCCTCAAGAAACGAGGACTGCTTCGCTGTAGATACGATGAGTGAAAGAAACTCTTTGGCCTCTGGTAAGGTACCCATTTTACTCGGCGTATTGGGGTTGCCATGAAATGGGAGTGGGAGATTATGGTTCTGCCCGCGTTGATTCTGGTGTCATGCGAAAGGCATCCCCCTCCGGACATCTTCACTCCGGTCCAAGATGCGGAGGCCGTGGGCATCTTCCACCAGGTCGTCGAGAAAGAGACGCTCATTTCCATTTGCAGGACCTACCAAGCCGACTTGCAGGAGGTCGCCGAGATCAACGGCATCACCGACGCCGATCACATACAAGTCGGCCAGACGATTTTCATTCCCGATGCGGAGAAAGTCGTCTTGGACCGGCAACCGCCGAAAACCCGGCAAAAGGTCGCAATCGAGAAATGGACCGGCCAATTCATCTGGCCGGTGGACGGAGTGTTGACCTCAAAGTTCGGCATCCGTGGGGGGAGGCGCCACGACGGAATCGACATCGGCGCCCCGGAGGGAACCGAAATACGGGCGGCGGCGAACGGAACCGTCATGTATGCGGGAAACCAACAGACCGGCTACGGAAACCTGATCATCATCAGCCATGCCAACGACATGATTACCGTTTACGCCCACAATCAGAAGAATCTGGTCAAGGAAAAGAACGAGGTCAAGCGCGGACAGGTGATCGGCTTGGTGGGCCGGACCGGCAGATCCACGGGGCCCCATCTCCACTTCGAGATCCGCAAGCGCACCAAACCCCGCAATCCGCTATTTTTCCTACCCAAACCACCGTGAGGAGGTTGTAACATGCACGAGTTGGAGAAACACATCCGCGACATCCCGGACTTTCCCAAGCCCGGCATAGTATTCAAGGACATCACCCCGCTACTGAAGGACCCGGGTGCATTCCGGCGCACCGTGGAGATCCTCGAGGAGCAGATCCGGCCCCTCGACCCCGACCTTCTGCTGGGAATCGAAAGCCGCGGCTTCCTCTTTGGCGGAGCCCTGAGCTACAAGATGGACCGGGGCCTGATAATCGCTCGCAAGCCGGGCAAGCTTCCCTACGACACCGACAGCGTTTCCTACGATCTGGAGTACGGCTCCGCCACTCTGGAGTTGCACAAAGACGCAATCTCGAAGGGACAACGGGTGCTGATTGTAGACGACCTCCTGGCCACCGGCGGCACCGCCGCCGCCTGCGCCAAGCTGGTCCGCGACCAGCAGGGTATAGTGGCGGGCCACGCCTTCGTGGTGGAGCTGAAGTTTCTAGATGGCCGGAAAAAGCTCGAGCCCGATCCGGTATCGAGTATTCTGGCATATTGACTGGAGTGTTGCATACTAGGCGGAAGCATGGTCGAAAATAACGATTCGAAAAGACCCCAATACGCCACCGGTGCCCTTGAGATCCGGGTTAACCAATTGACTACGCAAGGGAATCACTGGTGCCCGGCATCATAGATACGGTGAGTGAAGGAGGCTCTTTGGCCTCTGGTAAGGTGCCCATTTTACTCGGCGTATTGGGGTTGCCGCGAAATTTTCGAGGCAGATTATGAAAAGACAGCACACCCGGGTGGGTGTCAGTATCCAGGTGAGGGTATCCTCCCTGGATGTCGACGAGTTTGTAAAGCATTTCGCCACCAACATCAGTCGGGGCGGGATCTTCATCCAGTGCATCGAGCCCAAGCCCAAGGGCACCGTCCTGCTGTTCGAGATCCAGCTCAAGGGTGGCCGGGTGGCCATCCGAGGGAAAGGGGAAGTGATCTGGACCCGCTCCCGCTCGGAGGATGAGCCCTCCACCAAGCCGCCCGGCATGGGAGTGAAGTTTCTGGCACTGGACAAGTTCTCCAAGGCGGTAGTCAAGCGCATTTTAGAGATCAAGGCGGGTAAGGATACCATCAAAGCCCAGCCTCGGCCGTCGGTCGGATCTATTCCTCCCCAGGGGAAGCCCGACGAAGAACCGGTGGCAATGAATTTCGACATCGAGGTGGCTCCCGCCGAAGAGAGCGAAGAGGAAGAACTGGACGACATCCAGGTGGATGTTTCGGTGGACGATTTCCTGGAGTCGGCCGAGGAGGATCCGCCCGTCGGTACAAGCTCTTCACCGGTCATCGGCATCGATCTGGGAACCACCAACTCCTGCGCCGCGGTGGTGATCGACGGCAAGCCTCGTATCATCCCCTCCCACCGGGGCTACAACACCACTCCCTCCGTCGTGGCCTACTCGGAAGAAGGCAAGCTGTTAGTCGGCCACGAGGCCAAGGCCCAGATGGAACTTAACCCAATCAACACCATATATGGATCGAAGCGCCTGATCGGCCGACACTACAGTTCTCCCGCCGTGCAGCAGGTGAAGGACCGCTTCCATTACAAAATCGTAAATGGGCCCAATCACGAAGCATATGTCGAGATCCGGGGCCAGATGCTGGATCTCAAAAAGGTGTCCGCCTTTATTCTGAAAGAATTCAAGGAACTTGCCGAGGAGATGCTGCGGCAGGAGGTCAACCGGGCGGTGATCAGCGTTCCGGCCTACTACAACGAAAACCAGCGGCAGGCCGTCCGCGAGGCCGGAAACCTGGCCGGGCTAGCCGTGGACCGCATCGTCAACGAACCCACCGCGGCGGCACTGGCCTACGGATACAAGCAGGGGCTGGAGAAGCGGATCCTGGTCTACGATCTGGGCGGCGGTACCTTTGACGCATCTCTGCTCGACCTTTACGAGGACGTTTTCGAGGTCATATCGACCGGTGGCGACTCCTTCCTGGGAGGCGTCGACTTCGACAACCAGCTAATCGACCATGTCCTAAACGAGTTCTGCCAGGAAATCGGCCAAGTTCCCGAGCTGAACCGGGTCGCCATGCAGCGCCTGCGCAATGCGGTCGAGCACGCCAAGTGCGAGCTGAGCGAGAAAGAATCCACGACCGTGCATGTGCCTTTTTTCGTGAAGGTCGCTGACCAGCCCCGGGATCTCAAGATCGATCTGAACCGGGAAACACAAGAAATGCTGGTGGCACCGCTGGTGGAACGGTCCATGCAAGTGGTGGAAGCGGTTCTGGAAAAGGCCAAGGAGCAGGCCGCCAAACCAGACGACGTCATTCTGGTGGGCGGGCAAACCCGGATGCCACTGGTCCGACGCCACCTGGTCCAGAAATTCAAAAAGGAGCCCCAGAAAGGGGTCCATCCCGACGAGGCCGTGGCCATCGGCGCCGCCTTGCTGGGAAACGCCCTGGGAAAGATCGACAACGTGTTGCTCATCGACGTGCTGGCGGTAAGCATCGGCTACGGATTGCCCGGTGGCGGCTTTCGGCCCGTGCTGATGGCCGGTAACACGCTGCCTTCCAGCGTAACCTTCGTCATCCGGACCGAGCAGGACCAGCAGAAGTCCCTGGACCTGCTGGTCTTCCAGGGCGATAGCGATCGGGTGCTCAACAACGAGTACCTGGGCACAGTCACCATAAGCGAAATCTCCCCGTCTCCCAAAGGCAAGGTTCAACTGAAAGTCACCTTCAACCTGGATCGGGAAGGCCTCCTGGAAGTCGCCTCGGTAGAGCATCAAACCGAGATCGAGAACACGACCACCATGGTAATGAAGCACGACGAGGCCGCCATCAGGGAAATCCTGCGAATCCCCGGAGATGAGCACGCCACCGAGCAAATCGGCATTCCACCCAAACAGAAACCGGCCGTATAACACCCTGTCTGCGGGTTGAGTTACGGCTCCGGAACCCTCTTCTTCCAGAGGTAATAGGGGCACCAAGTGACAACATGACAAAATAGCGCGGGGGCAGCGCTAGGTGCTTCGGGAAGGGCTTCGGGAAGGTTGCGTTGCCCTCATGATATGTCGTAAGTTCTCAATAACCCCGTCCACAGGCATCCGCCCGGAGGGTTCGCGATGACCGCATTCCTGGAGTTCACGCGTTCTGAACCGCGGATCCTGCTCGCAGTGGCGCCACATCAGAGACCCGTAACAGGAGACTCACCATGCCAAAGGTAGACCGACTCTTGATACATAACTTCGCGCAGATCGCGGAGGCCGATATCCGCTTTGGGGATTTGACCGTGTTCGTCGGCGCACAGGGAACCGGCAAGAGTCTCGCCTTGCAGTGGCTGAAGACCGCTATGGATGGCCGGCAGATCATCTCCGCGCTGCACGATGCCGGCCACAGCACCGAGAAACCTGAAGTCATCGTCGACCTCATTTTCGGTGTCGGAATGGGTTCGGCTTGGCGGTCCGACTCAGTAGTCACGTTCAACCGCAAGCAGATTCAGCCCAAGGGCATCGGTAGGCTCGGCAACGGAAAGGAGAAGGTGTTCTTCATTCCAGCCCACCGCTCGATGCTCATCAGCGATGGCTGGGCGGCACCATTTCAGAAGCTCACGTCCGACACCCCCGTGGTAGCTCGCATCTTCAGCCAGAACCTCTTCGATCGCTTCAGTGCCCGCGGTGGCGACAAGCTGTTTCCGCTCGACCGTGTGCTCAAGAGGGAATACCGAGACCTGATCAACTCCTCGGTGTTTCATGGTGGCACAGTCAGTCTCGAACAGGATCGCCAGCACGCCAAGCGACTCAAGCTCACCCACGGTAAGTCGCAGCTTCCTTTCATGACCTGGACCGCGGGCCAGCGAGAGTTCACACCGCTGCTTCTTGGACTGTACCATTTGCTGCCTCCGAGAAAGATGTTGAAGCAGTCCGACATCGACTGGGTGATCGTCGAAGAGCCGGAGATGGGGCTTCACCCGCAGGCTATCACGGTGTTCCTGCTCCTGGCGCTCGATCTTTTGTGGCGCGGATACCGGGTTGTCCTTTCCACACACTCCCCCCATGTCCTGACAGCGCTCTGGATGTTGCGCCGGCTGAAGGAGAACCAGGCTCGTGGGGAACTCGTGTGTCGCGCCTTTGGCGTTGACGCGTCTCAGCAGCTTCAAAAGGTCGCGAGCTCAGCGCTGACGAAGAGTTACCACGTTCACCTGTTCGCGTTCGGCGACGACGGCAAGGTCTGGTCCACGGATATCTCCGAACTCGACCCCGATTCGGACGACGAGCGGATCTCCGGCTGGGGAGGTCTGACCGAGTACAGCTCACGATTCGGGGACGCGGTCCGCGACGCGGTGAACGAGGGTGATCGATGAAGGGAAGGCCGAAACGGACCCCGATTCGGTCGTCCCTCAAGAAGTCCTCGGCTCTTTATAGCGAAGTGAAGGACGGTATCGACGCCCTGGAGAAACCCCACCGAGGCTATATCGCCGATGTCATTCGAAGCTCCTTCGCCGACAGCATCGATCTGGACAAGGCGATGCATGTCGGACACGAGCAGGAGAACCGCTGGGACTACCTGTTGGGTCACACCTCCAGCGGTAAGGTGATCGGTCTGGAGCCCCACTCGGCAAAGCAAGACGAGATCAGCACCGTCATCAAGAAGAAGGCGGCTGCCAAACAGCAGTTGACCGAGCACTTGAAGCCGAGCGCACGGATCGTGGCATGGCTGTGGGTCGCCTCGGGGAAGGTCCACTTCGCGGACACAGAGAAGGCACGCCTTCGACTCGACCAGAACGGCATCAAGTTTGTTGGCCGCAAGCTACAGGGGAAACACCTGCCTGCCGCCAAGACTTCCTCAAAGAACAATCAGTGCAAGGAAAGGGTTTCCTAGTTCGTGCACTCTGACAGATATTCGTCAGGCAGCTTGAAGAACAGCACGGCGTTGGTATCCGCCCCCGATCCGACCACGACGGGGAAATCGATGCCCATCTCCACCTGGGATCGTACCTGTCTGCGAACCCGCTTCTTCTCCCCGTAGTTTTCCCGATCCACGCTGGCCGAGCGGAAACCCGCCTCGATGATCTGACCGAAACGCTTGCAGGCCGTCGAATCCTGGCACGCGTCCGACTGGAAGGTGTGTCCAAACACCGAAGTCTGCAGGTACCCGATTCCGCCCCCGATGTAACCCAATGTCACCAGTCTGGCTTGTTGGGGGTACTCCAGAATCGAGCCGGTCACCACCTCCCAGAACCTCTTGTCGACTTCGTCCCTGTCCACGTGTCGTGTGATGCGGTGCTTGTGGGTGTGCCCCGAGAAGTAGGCCACCACGTTGGGATGCTCATGCAGGGTATTTGCGAGGTCTTCCCCCCGGCCACCTTCGACAAACTTGTTGAGTGGATGGTGCCCGAATACCAATACGAGCTCCTTGTTGCGCTCGGCCTCATCCAGAGCTTCCGCCAACACGGCCATGGCATCGTCGTCGAACACGCCTTCCGGCCCTCCGTCGCGAATTCTGGAGGTTTGCAACCCCACCATGCGCACACGGAACTCCAGACACTTACCGTTCTCGGCCTTCCACTGGAACCGGTCTCCCCCGTCGGGCCGCTTGACCGGCAAGTGGTAGTTGCCCTCGCGGGGTCCCAGGTTGAGTCCGAACCCGTGACCCATCTCCATTCGAGTTCTCCCCCAGCGCAGGTACAGGGGATCCTGCTCGGTGAAATTTCCGATCATTCCACCCTGACGGTCCGGCTTCAGGTGTGCACGGGTGAAGAGCCGGTGTATCTCGCCGGTGCCACTTCCCGCGTTCCGCCAGTCACAGATGAACCGTCCCGAACCAAGCTCCTGTGGCAACAAATCGTGACCGTCCGCCGGCTTGACGCGAGGATCCATGGTCACCTTGGCAGACAGGCTCCCGGCGCTCAGTCTGGTCTCTTTGCCGGGGATCATGGTGCCGAACGCCAACACGTCGTGGTTGCCCACCACGTTGAACCAGGGCACCTCGAGCCCGTCGCTGATTGCGATGAAGTCGTATAGCTCGTCCATCAGACCCGCATCCACCGCATCTCCGGTGTGGATCATGAAGAGCGGCTTGTCGATGTTCTGGGCACCCTCGAAGTACGCATTCACCGTGCCGACCAGAGCCATGTAGATGTACCGGTCGGCGATCTCCTGGACACGGTGATGCACGAGCCCGCCGATGTACTTGTCGAAGAACTCGCTTTCTTCGGGGCTCAGAATGGTGGCATTCTCGTTTCGAATCTGGGCGTCACTCATGTGCACAAAGCTTATCAAGCGGCTCTGGTGGAGTTCTCCCCCCTGGGCTGGATTCCAGAGGTTGCGTGCCTCGGCAACCTCCTTGATCTTGGCCAGGCGATTGGGTCCCCCGGTCATCTCGTACCATACCGCATCGTCTGCGCACTCCCGGACTCCATAGGGTCCGATGTAGAGGAGATCGGGTCGCCACGTAGGTGTTCCCTGGCCCAGATCGGAAGAGTAGTACTGTGCCTCGGTCGCGTGGAAGCTGTCGAACTTGACGTTTTCGGGAGTGACCTGGACGTTCACCTTGAGGCTGCAAGCGCCAAGACCAACCACGAGGGACAGGCATCCAACCAAGGGAACCAGTAGAGATACTTGCGGTGGTCTCACGGCTCACCTCCTCTGCGTCCGGCTTTTAAGCTGTTCGAAGTCGAAGCAGGGCTGCTGGCACAAATCGTTGCGTACCCTGAAAACGCGGTGGATCTCCGCGGTGAACTCCTGGTGGCTCAATACCTGGTTGATGACCCAGAGCATGGCCTTGATGTCGTTCCCGGCTTCGATCTGCTTCAGTTCCTTCCAGTCGAACCGTCCCCCCGTCGAGATCTCCAGGGGCTTCTCGCCGGCCAACGCCGGTTTCTTGATGCCGTACTTCTCCACGAGATCCGCGGCGTGCGTCTGCATATCCAGAAGGTCCCGGTACACCGTGCAGACATCCTGGCACAGGCCGGGGTCGGGTAATGCCAGGGGCATTTGCACGGCCTGATCCCACCTGGAAGCGGCATCAAGCATGTGGAGCGATTTGTCGAAGTGCTGAAGCAGCGCGATCACCTGCCGCGTTTCGTCATCCAGCCCGAAGACGACCGAGGGCGCCGTGATCAGCTCGTCGCAGCAGGCTCGGGGATCCTCACAAACGCCCGCACCGGTAATTACGTCCGGCAAGAAATTTCGCCGGGTACGAAAACAACCGGCCATGCCACTCACCAGCTTCTTCCCGTTCAGGCTTCTGAACTCTGCCGGCACCACCGAGGGACCGGGGGATACATCCATCTTCATCAGAGCCACGTACACCTTGTCCTTTTCCTGGTCTTCCTGCCCGGCTTTGCTGGTGACCATGCCGATAAAGCGGCCCCGTTGGTTGAGGAGTGACGTGCCCGGCACCGGCCTGTACAGGGGGTTGTAACCGCTCAGGAGTCCACCGCCCTTCTCGCTCTGGATGTCGAGTGTGGCCCGGCGGTACCGGCGGGGCGGATCCACGTACCAGACATCCGCCCCGATCTCGGCGGGCAAGATGAACTTGTCGGCACCGCAATCGCGCATCATCCGGCCCAGGTTCCCCAGGGTAGCCCGATCGGTCGGCTGCATCCAGACCAGCGCGTGTCTCATCTCGAGCTTGAAGGTCGTCGTGACGTCGACTGACGTGGACCCGTTCCCTCTCGACCAGGAGGCCTGAATCCTAAACATGCGGGTGAGCTCGTCCGCGTTGCCGGATGCCTGGCTCACGGCCTCGCGCAGTTCCTCGGGCAGACACGTCAACGCCGTGACGAGCTCTTGCCGGGAAGCCACGAAGGCCATGCACTCGTCGGTGTTTTCCCGGCCTTGCAAGGAAAGCCTGATCCGGGGGGTGCTGGGAAACTTCCGGC
>JAUXGL010000060.1 GCA_030622135.1 Deltaproteobacteria bacterium | reverse complement strand
CCTCTTTTTCATACTCGGCCTTCTCTTCCGCGGTGGGAGACTTGAACAGCTTCATATGCCAGCCGGCATATACGATGGGGCCGATCCCGCCCCATACCAGAACGACCCACTTGAGCTTGTTGCCTTCCCGCTTGACCGCGTGGACATCCAGCCGCACCGAGCCCTGGAAATCACTGGCCAGGGCATTGTAGTTGCCCTTCTTGAACTGGTCGTAGACCTCCTTGACCAATTCGAAGCACTCTTCCCAGATAGGGAGGTTGCCCTTGGCGGTGCGTTGCCGCTTACCTTCCTCCGATGCCAGCCGGCGCTTTTTCTTGATGATGCTTTCGGGATCGTACAGGTTGGGGTGTTGCGCCCAGAACTTGGAGGCCGGATTCTTAAAATGCCAACTCGCCAGTGTGTTGACCTCGTTGAGGTACTTCTGCAGGTCCGGACGACCCTCGTGGTCGGTCACCGGGCGGAGAACGGAGTTATTCCGCATAAACTCCATCCGCATGTTCAACAGCCCCGCCTTGAAACTGCCTTCCTCCCGGGCATCCGCGGTAACTACCCAGGAAGTAATCATTGCCGACAAGACCACCGACGCAACAATTAGGATCAAAGGAAACATAGCTTTTTTCATTGTCCCGATCCCTCCTTGAATGATTGACTATCCGGATCTTCGTATCCCAGTTTTCCCGGCGTTTCAACTAATAAGCCCGCGTGGCCCCAGCTTCGCGGGCTATTTCCTGGACGCCGGACATTGAATCCCCTGAAATGCAAGTAAAAACAAAGGGACCCGGCCATTTCGGCCAGGCCCCTTCGTGTGATAGCAACAACCGAGTAAACGTCAATACGCAAACTTTCGAACTTTCGTTGCGTAAAGCTGATTTACCTTGCGGCTACCTCTCACTCCAGGGTTCTATCATGCTTACTTCTTCTTTGTGACTTTCTTCTTTGTGGCCTTTTTCTTTGCTACCTTCTTCTTTGCGACTTTCTTCTTCGCTACCTTCTTCTTTGTGACCTTCTTTGCAACCTTTTTCTTTGTGGCCTTCTTCTTTGCCATAACTCCTCCTCCTTGGCCTGTCTTCGTGGCCAGTCGCTGTCCCGCCCCCTTTATTGAGGGCTAAACGCTTTCCCAACTGCTACCATTTCGTAAAAAACGCTTTCATTTTCAAAGCACACATGAAGTGACACTACGATACATTGTCACTGATGTGATGTCAATAGAAAAATAAACGCCGAACCAACTTTTTAAAAGCCGTATCAACTTGACACGACTGGGGATTTGAGGATAACCCAAAATAGGAAACCATGTCGTCCGGAGAGTTAATGTCGAAAGAATTGGTTATCAACGCAGTGGTTCCCGAGGACGTTCGCGTCGCGGTTCTTCAGGACGGTCGGCTGGAGCATTTCTTCGAAGAAACCCAGGATAGGTTCAATACCCGCAGCAACATCTACCTAGGTAAGGTTG
Source organism: Deltaproteobacteria bacterium (assembly GCA_030622135.1). GTDB lineage: Bacteria > Myxococcota > B64-G9 > B64-G9 > B64-G9 > JAUXGL01. The sequence continues at coordinate 23,234 of JAUXGL010000060.1, read as the reverse complement.
TCAGCGTCGAGTCTTCTCTGGAAGCTTGCTTCGTGGACTTTGGGGAAAGCAAGCAGGGATTTCTCCCCTTCGATGAGATCCTGCCCATCTACCGGTCGGATGAGCAGGGCGGAAAGGGAAATAACTCCCGACGTTCCAAGCAGCCGGTCCGGCACAGTCAAACCCTGATCGTTCAAGTCGACAAGGAGCCCGTGGGTGAGAAGGGCTCTCGCCTGACTACCTACATTTCGCTGGCCGGCCGGTACCTGGTCTTGACTCCGTACAGCACCACCCGGGGAGTGTCGAGGAAGATCGAGGATCCCGAGGAGCGCCAGAAACACCGGAAGTTGGTTGCCAATCTCGATCCTCCGAAGGACTCTGGGATCATTCTTCGAACCGCGGCCTTCGGGACGTCAAAGCGTGACCTGGCCCGGGATCTGAACTACCTGATCCGACTGTGGAAAGATCTCCAGGCCAAGGCCAAGCAGGCCTCTCAACCCGGTCTGTTGCATTCGGAGGTTAACTTGATCCGGCGGGTTCTGCGAGACTACTACACCAATGACATGGATCGCATCTGGATCGATGAGACCAACGCCCACAAGCAGGCGAAGATGTTTGTAAAGCTCTACCTCCCTCGTAAGCAAAACAAGTTGAAGATGTACACCGACCGGACGCCGATCTTCACTCACTTCGAGATCGAGCGGCAAATAGAAGCCATCCACAACCGTAAGGTGTCCCTGCCCTCGGGGGGCGGCCTGGTCATCGAGCAGACCGAAGCGCTGGTAGCCATCGACGTCAATTCGGGAAAAACCCGGGGATGCCGCGACCAGGAGGAAAACGCCTACGAGACCAACAAGGAAGCCGCGGTCGAGATCGCCCGCCAGCTGCGTTTGAGAAACCTCGGTGGAATCATAGTTATCGATTTTATCGATATGACTGTCTCCGGCCATAGAACTGCGGTGGAACGAATACTGCGGGACGGCATGCGTTATGACAAGGCCCGTCATCAGATCGGCAAGATATCTGCCTTTGGCCTGGGCACCTTGACTCGCCAACGTCTGGACCAGGCCATCCGGCTGGTTGGGTACCGCGAGTGCCCCACTTGCCAGGGTGACGGGATTATCCGGGCACCGGACGCCACGGCCGTTCGGCTGATTCGCTCCTTGCAGGCCGGCCTGGCCGACGGCTCCACCCAGGCCGTGTGCGTATCCCTCCACCCCACCCTGGCCAACCATCTCCAGAATAAGCACCGCAGCGACATCCTGGCCCTGGAGAGGGAATACGATGTAAAAGTGGAAATCGAGGCGGTACCCGAGTTGGACTTGTCCTCGGAAAACATAGAGTTCGTGCCCAAGGTAGCCAAGCCGAAAGATCCCAAAGAATCGAAAGATCCCAAAGATCCCAAAGATCCCGGTACGGTCAAGCCGAAGCGGAAACGCCGCCGCCGTAAGAATAAGTCTAGGCGCCAAACGACAGTTGAAAGCAAAACGCAGCTTGGGTAAAAAAAATTCGTAACCAATATGTCCAAGCAACCAGACCAGCAATCCTACCGCGTTACCCGAACCAGCCCCCGGGCTGTGGCTGCGCTGGACGTTGAAGTCGAGGTGGCTGGCAAGCGGCGCAGGGTGCGTCTGGTCAGCCAGGACATCGGAGCGGGCGGAATCTTCCTGCGTACCGATGAGCCGGCAGATCTTTGGAGCAAGGTCAGGCTGATGCTCTCGTTGCCGGACGGTGGCACCTTCGAAGTCAGCGGGGAGGTGGTGCGCAGCGTACCCAAGGACAAGGCCCGTGCCAAGAATCACCCGCCCGGGATGGCCGTCGCTTTCGACGAGGTATCCCGCGGGAAACGCAAGGAGCTGGTTGCCCTGGTCCTGGATCTGTGCGCCCGGCGTCTGGATAAGGAGGAAAAGAAAGCGAAGCAAGCTCCGCCAGTCGCCAAGCAGCCGGAGCTTCCCAAGCCTCCTGAGCCAATGACTCGGGAGGACAAATCAACCGATGATCTGTTGAGTGAGCTCGATGAGCTGATCGGTTCCGTAGAGGGTGAGATCGAAGTTGAAACCAAGGATAAGGATCAGGGCGATACAGAAGTAAAAGAGACCGGGAAGGAAGAGATCTCAATCGAGGGCGTGGAAGTGATCGATCTGGAGTCGCCGTCCGAGGAACCCGCCCAGGAAGCAGCCCAGCCGGAGACCAGGCCCGCACCGGCTGCCGAGAAGCAGGGCAGTTTCGAGGGTCTCCAGGCGACCTTGTCTGAGTACAAGAGCGGCATCCAGGGAGACACCTACTACGATATCTTGGGGATTGACATGAAGGCTTCCGTCGAGGACATCGAGGCTGCCTACCAGGAACTTATCAATCGGCTCAAACCTTCAGGTTCGCCCGATTCCCTGCCCGGTGAGTTATTGAGGGACTTGTCCGCGGCCCTGGGCAAGATCCGCAAGGCATTCGCCATACTCAGCAAGCCGGACAGGAAACGCGCCTACGATTTTCTAATCGACAACGACGAAGCGGACGACTTCTAGCACCTCGCCGAAAGGCGGCTCGGCATACCAATGGGAGATTGGGGTCAAATGCCTGGCCCTGTTTGTAGGCGCTAGTCTTCAGACAGGATCCACTCGGGCTGGATCTCCTGAATGGAGAGTTCTTCCTGCACCTCGCGCAGCCGCTCGTCGGTGCTGCGCAGGCGAATGGTCAGAATCTGCAAGAAGCTCCACAGCAGCTTGACGCCGGCGGCGGCGTCTTTGCGGATGTACTCGTAAAACTGCTTCCGGCCGATGACCAGCAGCCGGGTCGGCCCTAAGGCCTTGATGGTGGCCGAGCGCGGAGCGTTGTCGATGAGCGCCATCTCGCCGAAGTGGCTTCCGTGAGGCAGATTGGCGATCTCCTGCTCGCTCTTTAGAACCTGGGCACTCCCCTGCACCAGGATGAACATCTCGTCGCCGGTGATGTTTTCTTCAATGATGATCTCCTGATCCCGCACCGTGCGAATATAGGTGAGGTTCATGAGAGTGACCAGCTCCCGGTAGGAGAGGTACTTGAACATGGGTGCATCGCGCATGATGGTCATACGCTGACGAAGTTCTTCGGTGGTGCTGTCCTTGTCCTCGGCCACGTCGATGTAAACGATCGAGATGTTGTCCTTGCCTCCCCTCTCGTTGGCCAGATCGATGAACTTCTGACAAACATCCGCGTCCGGCCCGGACTTGATGATCTGCTTCACTTCTCCGGGTTTGAGATACCCGTGCAAACCGTCCGAGCAGAGTAGAAACTTGTCTTCGGGCAGGATGTCTAGGTGCAGAGTGTCTACCCGCACGCTTTCCTGGATACCCAGTGCCCGGGTGATTACGTTTTTGTACCGGGCCTTGTGGGCATCCTCCTTGGTGATGGTTCCACGTTTCAGTTGTTCGTTGACCAGGGTGTGATCGATGCTGAGTTGGTGCACTTGATCTTCGCGAACAAGGTAGATGCGCGAATCCCCCACGTGGGCGATGAACCCCCCCGAGTCCGAAATCAGCATCACCGACAGGGTGGTGCCCATTCCGTGTTGTTGCAAGTCCTCCTGGCCCATCTTGTACACCGTTGCGCAGGCCTTCTGGACTGCCGCCTCGATCATCTTGAGGATCTGTTCCCGAACCTCGTCCGGCCCGTTACTCTTGAATGATTCGATGAGCGCGGCGTTTTTCTTGAACTCTTCCTTCAACACATCCACCGAGGTTGCCGAGGCCACCTCGCCCGCCGCATGACCACCCATTCCGTCGGCGACCACGTACAATCCCGTTTGCTCATCAATGAAGATGCAATCCTCGTTGTGATCTCGCCGCTTTCCTACATCGGTCTGACCGAATGACTTGAGTTTCATGAGCCAAAAAATACCAAAGGTGGCCCATGAGGTCAATTGTTAGGTTGAAATAGTTGCAGCTGTCCGGATCGGTCTTTGGGACCGGTGTTCCCAGAAGATCGTGCGGTGAGGCAGGAAGTGCCCAACGACGGGTTCTGGCAGGCGCAGATGGTCACCTCTACTCCCAGGCGCGCACCGATGCTTTGCAGTCTCCGGTAGCCCTTCAACCGGGTACGTTCGGGCAACAGCTTGGTCATCTGCTGGATGCCCACGGTACGCCAAGCCTGGCCCTTGAAGCTGCCCTTGATGGAGTGGTAGTGGGCGGCGGGTAGGACTTCTTGGAACAACTCGAGCATGTGGGGCCGAAGCACCAGGTAGGCAGCCGAAGCCCGGGTCAACCCGGCGGAGGTCAGGTTTCTTACCAACCCTTCCAGGTGCCCGGCGGTGTCCGAAACGAAGGGAACCAGGGGTTCGATGCGCGCAAGCACGTCTACTCCCCAGGCGATCAGCCTGCGGATGGACTCAATCCGCTCCTGGGAGCGGGGAGTGTTGAATTCGTAGTGAGGGATAAGGTTTTCGTCCATGGAGAAAAGCGTCACCTGGGCATGCACTTGCCCGGGGAAGCGCCTAAACAGGGTGCCGAAACTCTCCGGAACCACTCCGCGCGTTTGGAAATGCACATCCACGCCCGATTCGAGCGCGGCGCGCATGCACTCGTGGGTGATTTCGAGCAGGGGCTCGATGGGCTGGAATGGATCCGAGATCGTGCCGAAGTAGACGCCGCTGGGGAGGAGATTCTGGCGGCTGCGTGATGTAAGCTCGCGACGCAGCAGCGCGGGCAGGTTGACCCGTATGCGAATTTCGTTGGTTTCGCGCTCCCGTCCCCGGGGAAGCACCGGACAGAACGTACATCCGAAAATGCACCCGTCGGCCGGATTGCAGACGGCCATTCCGCGGATACAGGACCGGCGGGCGCGCTCGGTGGCTTGGTCCGCCTCCACCTTGATTATCCGGGCCGAGAAAGGCCCCGTCTGCGCGCCGGTACTGTACATATGTATAGCATATTCCGCGCCGGCTGGACTGTCAACCGCCCAACTCAAAAACTTTTTTCTTGCGCGGTAATTTCACATTGTGCTACGAGAGTTAGCCTGGTAGCGCGATAAGGGGATTCTAACAGCGATACAGAGGAGTGTGACAAATGCGAAGAGTACGAAATCTAGTGGGAGTCCTGGCGGTTTTGTCAATGACAACCATGGCCTGCACCCAGGGCGGGGATAAATCCACCGTGACAGTGGTCCAGGGTGTGGCCTACTACGAAAGCCCCGGCGGGAACCTCTACGCGGTAGACGTAAATACGGGCAAGAAGAAGTGGGACTTCGACGTGAAGGGAGGCTTGACCTCCGATCCAGTGGTCTCCGGCGGAGTGGTGTATTTTGGTGCCAAAGACGGGAGTCTTTTCGCCCTGGACGCCGCCACCGGCAGGGAGAAGTGGAACTTCAAGTCCAAGGCCAAAAAGGCCAAGCCCCGCAAGCAGGTGAAGGTCGAGGCAGCCGAGCAAACCGTGTCCGATCGGGCCAAGGTCGAGTTCTTCATCATGTCCCAGTGCCCCTTCGGCACCCAGGTAGAGGCGGGTATTGCTCCGGTGCTCAAGAAGATCGGTGGGGATGTCGACTTTACCCTGGACTTTATCGGTAAGATACAGGGCGACAAGCTGACTTCGCTCCACAAGGAGCCCGAAGTTAAGGGAGACATGGTGCAGATCTGCGCCGTCAAGCACGCTCCGGACAACTATCGGTACATGGATATGATCGAGTGCATGAACAAGAACTACCGGGCGATTCCGGGCAACTGGAAAGAGTGCGCCGACTCCACCGGCATGCCGGTCGAGAAGATCCGCGAGTGCTACGAGGGCGGCGAGGGCAAGGAGTTGCTCAAGGCCTCCTTCAAAAAGGCCCAGGCCAAGCGGGCCTCGGGCAGCCCCACCATATACATCGGGGGACAGCTTTACCGCGGTGGCCGGACCGAGAAGGCTTTCACCCGGGCAATTTGCAACGCCTACTCCAAGGACAAACCCAAGCTCTGCGGGGACATCCCTCCCCCGGTGAAGGTGCCCATCACCGTCCTCAGCGACGCCCGCTGCAAGGATTGCCGTACCGACGTGATCGAGCAGCAGATGAAGAGCCTCTTCCCCGGCGGTGTGATCAAGATGGTGGACTTCGCCACCGACGAGGGCCAGAAGATGTACAAGGAGTACAAGCTCAAGAAGCTGCCGGTCATCTTGTTCGGCAAGGAGGTGGAGAAGGCCGAGAACTATAACCGCATGCAACGCTCGCTGCAACCCATGGGGGATTTACTGGTGCACGCCCGCTGGGGACGTTTCGACCCTACCAAGGAGATCTGCGACAATCAGAAGGATGACACCGGCACCGGCAAGGTCGACTGCCAGGACCCTGAATGCCGGCACTCCCTGGACTGCCGCAAGGAAGAGAAGAACAAGCTGGAGCTGTTCGTAATGTCCATGTGCCCCTATGGGACCAAGGCCTTGGACGCCATGAAAGAGGTCCTGGACAACTTCAAGCAGGACATCAAGTTCGAGGTGCATTTCATCGCCGACCAGGAAGGGGACGGGTTCAAGGCGCTCCACGGGCAACCCGAGGTGGACGAAAACATCCGCGAGTTGTGCGCCATCAAGTACTACAAGAAGAACTACAAGTACATGGATTACATCTGGTGCCGCGACAAGAAGATCCGCGACAAGAACTGGCAGGCCTGCACCGGCGGCAAGACCGGTATCGACACCAAGCTGATCGCGAAATGCTTCAATGGTTCTGAGGGCAAGCGGCTGCTCCGTGTGGACATCAAGGTGGCCGCGGGCCTGGGCGTTTCCGCCAGCCCCACCTGGTTCACCAACGGCAAGCACAAGTTTTCGGGCATCGATCCCGAGCGGATCAAGAGCAACTTCTGCCGTTTCAACAAGATCAAGGGGTGTGAAAACAAGTTGACCGGCCCGGACAAGAAAGTGCGCCCCGGAGCTTGCAAATAGACAGGATTCTTAGTCTTCCGCTTCCATTTCCTTCTTTAGCGCGGGATCGACCACCTGTCCCTCCGCATCCACCTCAAGCTTGGCCTTCTTGCGGATGGCCTCCTGTTCTCGTTTTATCTCTTCTCCCTGTTGCTTCAATAATGCCTCGGCTGCCGCCGCTCCCGCGGCGGCCTCCTTTTCCTTCTTGCGCCGGGCTTCTTCCTCCCGGCGCCGGCGTTGTTCCAACTCCCGGCGCTTGTGTTCCTCGGCTTCCCGCATGCGTCGGATCTCCTCCTGGGCTGCCGTCGCCTCGGAATCGGGCACTGGGTTGCCCTTGCTGGAAGGCGACGGGATATTCGCCTCGGTGATGTCGGCCCGCGGAGGAAGTCGGCGTTCTCTCCGTCGTAACGACTTCAGGCGTTTGAAGTGTCTCTGGTGAACGGTTTTCTCCGCGATGTATTTTTTGCGCTGCTCGTGCCAAAGCTGCCGGATGTTTTCCCAGTTCGCCACTTCTCTCTTTAAGACATCCCGCTCTGTCTGCATGTCGCGTCTCTTTTCCTGGCGCGGTTGAATCACTTGGTCCCAGCCTTCGGTACCGTCGGCGTCGTCCAACGGATCCGCGGCCTGCACGGGCATGCACAAAAACAGTGCAAGGATTACCTCGACGCCAAGCAACCGGCTAAGGACAAAACCCATTTGAGCGACTCCTTTCGAGTATTTACGGTATAGATTGGTTTTTTTAATGGTTGAATGTCAACCGAAGCCGTTGCACACTGTCATCCCTATGACCGATCAATCACCAAGGCTGACACCCTGGAGGGATTATCGCAAGTATGCCTTCCCGCTGCTCTGGGCCTTTATTCTCGCTGCTCTGTTCCTGCTGAGGGAGATTCTGGCCCCCTTCATCGGTGCGTTGCTGATCGCCTACCTGCTGGCTCCCCTGGTTGCCCGGCTCAACCGGCTGACGCTCAAGGAGCGGAGTCTGGCCGTTCCCCGTTGGGTGGGGGTGCTGCTGATCTACGCGGTGCTGGGCCTGTCGATCTGGGGCTACGGGATGGTGGCCGTCCCCAAGATTGGCGCCGAGTTCGGCAAGCTGGCCAAGGAGGGCGAGAAGCTGTTCATGTCGCTGACGCCCGAAAAGATCGAGGAGTACGTGGAAAAGGCCAGGACCTGGTTGGAGGAGAGCGGCTTGCCGGTTCACATCGTCACTCCGGTAATGGAGGAAAACGGAGGCGAGCCCCGGCCCGGCTTCGTTCTCAACCTTGACGAGGTGATCCACCAATCGGTCCACGAGCTGACCGACACCCTGCGCAGCAACTTCTTCGCCTTCTTGACGCTGGGGCCCAGGTTCGCGGTGAAGACCTTCCAGTTCATCCTGATGACGTTCTTGATATTGATGGTGGCCGCCTTCCTCATGACCAATCCCCAAAAACCCCTGGGGTTAATGCGCAGCCTGTTTCCCAAGCGTCTCCACGAGGGTTATACGGAGGTCGCCCGGGAGATCGACATCGGCCTGTCGGGCGTGGTGCGCGGTCAGGTGCTCATCTGCCTGGTCAACGGAGTGCTCACCTTCATCGGGATGATCATCCTGGGGGTGAAGTTTCCGGTCATGCTTTCCACCCTGGCCGCGGTCATGAGCCTGATCCCCATTTTCGGCTCCATTCTCTCGTCCATCCCTATAGTGATCGTGGCGCTGACCACCGGCTTCATGACCGGCCTGGGTGCCCTGCTCTGGATCATCGGCATCCACCTGGTGGAGGCCAACCTGCTCAATCCCAAGATCATGGGCGAATCGGCCAAAATCCACCCTGCCCTGGTGGTTTTTGCCCTGGTGGCCGGGGAACATTTCTACGGCATCGTCGGAGCTCTCTTCGCCGTGCCCATCGCCTCGGTGGGCCTGGCCTTCTTCAAGGTCATCCACCGCCGGGCCATCATGTGGAATAAGGAAACGCACGGCAAGGATGAACCCGAAGAACCGGCTAAATCGCCCATTCAGGATTAATGTAATACCCCAAGCATTGCGTACAACGCCTTGATATGAAAAAGTATATTGCTGTAGTTGGTAACGTGGGGGTCGGCAAAACCTCGCTGGTGGAATTTCTAACCAAGCGCTACGGATTAAAACCCTTCTACGAGCCCAACGATACCAACCCATACCTGGCCGACTTCTACAAAGACATGCGTAGCTGGGCCTTCCAGTCCCAAATCTACTTTCTCACCCACAAGTTCCGCCTGCATAGGGAGTTGGAGCGTTACCCGGGCACGGTCATCCAGGATCGCACCATCTACGAGGACGCCGAGATCTTCGCCAAGAACCTCCACCGCTCCCGCTACATTAACAAGCGAGACTATGCCACTTACCGGGAGCTTTACGAGACCATCCTGCGTGATCTCACTCCTCCCGACGTGATGATCTTCCTGCGCTGCTCGGTACCCACCATGCGCAAGCGCATCCGCCAGCGGGGACGAGACATGGAGAAGGCCATCCCGGCAAGCTACCTGAAAAGACTCGATAAGCTCTACGAGGAGTGGTTTGGAAGCTATGATCTTTCCCCCACCATCGAGATAGAGAGCGACCGCATCGACTATCTTACCGATTTGGTCGACCGCCTGGACCTGTTCAAAACGATCGAGAAGTACCTGTAGCCCTCATTTCTCATCAGCATCATTATTATGTGGTGAAAATCGCGAGGCACGTTGGTATGTGGTGTTTTTAACACAACGCAGCATATATTTGTGGCTGCTGAGAAACGAGGACTACCGCGGAAATCGGTGAGAAATGGCGGTCAGATCGTGTTCACCTTGAAATCGAACGATTTGTTGGGGCCTTCGATGGTGACCTCGATCTGGTTGTTGGAAATGCGGTTGAAGCGGATGGTGACGCTCTTGCCGAAGGGGGCGTCCAGCTTGTAGGAGCCCGACTGGGGAACCGCGTCGATCCAACGCATTTCCACCTTGTCGATGTCCAGGTTCCACTCACCGCCTTCACCAATCCAGGTACGCTGGCCGTCGACCCGGAATCCCGACAGGATGCCTTCATCCAGGGCCTCCTGGATGCGGTCGCCGCTGCCCTGCCCGGTGCGACCGTCGGAAAGGCGAGTCCAGTTGGCGGTGTGCACGACCTGGCGGGTTAGTGACTCGAAGTCCCAGGTGACCGTGGCGGTTCCGTTCAGCTCCACCGCTTGGTTGGAAAAGTCGGTCCAGATATGTTCTACCTGCACCGCGGCTCTCTCGTTTCTCTCGATGGTTATCGAATGGGAGCCGGAGAAGGTATGGCCGTTGTGCTTGCAGTCACCCGGGTTTGCGCCGTAGGTGATGGTAAGGGTGGCATCCTCTAGTGTGATCTCGGCGCAGGGCAACTGGCTCGCGATGAAGTCCCGCAGCTTCTCGGCCGCCTGCCGTGTGGCGTCGCCGATGGTAAAGTTGGTGCTGATCTCGATGCTCGATGAAGTCAGGGCCGAGGTCTGGGAAGCAAGCTTGATTTCATCGAGGACTTGTTTGGCCTCCTCAAGAGTGAGGTCCGCACACCCTGAGACTAGAAAAGTCAGAATAAACAGATACTTAAGCATAAAACACCTCCTATGTGGTAGCCATTTTTCACTCCATTTGACACCAGCCGCAAAAAAAATGGCAACAAAACTTGACCTAGATTGCGTGTGTAGTACTATGTAAGACAAGGTCTTACTTTACCTCAGGAGGTAGGATATGAAACGGTTGCTCATCGGTATCACGCTGTTTCTGGTAACTCTCTGCTTCATCGGTGGCTCCAAAGGCATCGCCGATGACCTGTCGGTGGTTGCGGATTTGAACCGGGTGATAGACGAGAGTTTGGAGAGGCGGATGGTGGCCTTGACCATCGGCGCCGAATTGTCCGCCGCCCTGAATAAACCGGAATAGTCCTATGCAGTGGGTAAAGGGCAGGACTAACGTTCTAACTCTACGTCCAGGTTGAGTACCTGCTGGGACCGGACCGACACCACCTTTCTCCAGGCCCGGAAACCGCTGGCTTGCACGCGAACCTCGTGCTTTACGCCGGCGCATATATCATTGATAATCATGGGAGTTTTTCCCGGCAGACGCTTATCGTCCATTTCCACCGTGGCGCCTTCCGGTACCGTGGTGACGTATATCCATCCGGTGCCGAGCTTGCATATTTCCTCCTTGAACAAGCCCGCGGTAAACTCCCGGACCTTCCGGCTCCCGTCCAGAACAACGGTTTGTGTCCATGACCGGTGGCCTTCCAACTCGATGCGAATGGACACCTGGGTGCCGACGGCGGCGTCCTTCACCGTGAGCGGGGTGACCCCTCTCCTCTCGTCGTCGATATAAACCAATGCGCCGGGGGGATTCGAGTTTAGTTTCAGCGATGCGGTTCGGGTGCCTGACGGCTGCGGGGGAGCGAGTGTCTTTTTTTCCGCGGCAGTATTCTCTTTGGATCTGCTCTGGTCAACTCGGCCACCGCCCGCCGGAACCGAGCCGGTAATTGAAGCGCTTGTTGCCGCCGGGTCCCCGTCGCCGTATAGCGACCAGACCAGGATGCCCACCAGGAGGCATAGGCCCGCGGCGACACCCACCACCGCCAAGCGGGCCGGTCGCTTGTTGGGTCCCCGCTTCTGGAAATCTTCCTGCAAAACCGGAGGAGTGGGAGATGACGTAATCCCGGATGTAGGTTTGGGCGTGACCACCGCAATTTGCTTCGACTCGGACAGGAAAAGTTCGTTGGGCCGGCCGACGGGTACGGAAATCACCACGGCCTCTCCGCTCACCTCCTCTCCGGCGGTGTCTTTTTCGGGCTCCGGCACAGCGTCCTGGCCACCCCGAGCCAGGCCGCCGGACTCCCAGAAAGCGGCCGGATCGAGCAGGCCTACGGATTTTTCAGATTTAGGCGTTGCCTCTGTGGTTTTGTTGAGCTTCGCCGTCGCGCCGGCCGACTGGGTTGTTTTGGATTGCTCGTACTGCTTGCCTCTCTTGGGCGGGCGTGTCATGAGCTACGATCCAGCGAGCGCAGGAAGGATTTTTCGGCCTGTTCGGCGCGCTGCTTGGCTCTTACGGCCCGGCGGTTGTGCTCCTTGACGTGGTACGCCGCGAAACCCAGGTCAATGGACCAGGAAAACAGGACCAGAACGAAGGAAAAATACAAATCGGTGAACTCGGAAAACAGAAGACCCAGGAGAGAAAGAAAAGTCAGGTAGAGCCACATCTGGAACTTACCCGCGTACAGGTGGCCCAGGCCGGTTCCCGGAAGGCTGGCCAGGACCCAGGCGGGCCACACGGCTCGGACCTTGGTTTCATCGGGCGAAGGCAGACCATCTTGGTCGAAGAAACTGGGTTGGCCGTGGGGGGAATACAACTCTTCCTCGTCCGCGCCTGCTCCCAACGACGGCTTCGCCGCCGGCTCCTGCTTCTCCAGTTGGTTGCCTTGCTGGGATTGAACCTCTCCGCCGGACGGCTGGTCTTTTAGCGCTTCCCCGAAAAACACCTGGGAGGCTTTGGCCACGGCGTCGAGCGCGTCTGTCTCCCATTCCTCCGGAACCAGAATGGTCAGCTCGCCTCCGAGCTTCCACTCCGTCCGGTGGGGAATCTCCCCTTCCCGTAGCGTGGCCGGATAAATCTCCGCTTCCATCGGATTCTTGCAAGTCACGATGGCCTTGAACACGAATTCGTCTTTGTCGTTATCGCTCATGTTCAGGTCTCGAAGGCTACTCCCAGCAAGAAAGTGTGATATACGCCACGTTTAGATTTGGACAGAAAGACCACCGGTCGGTATGAGAGATCGATGAAGACTCCCTCGAAGGGGGATGGCAGGTGCACCCCGCCCTGAAACGAGATTCCCCAGATGGGGGCGCCGGTCTTTACGGGGAAATAGTGACTGCACGGCCCCAACCCCAGGTACAGCGGCCCATAGCGACCCTGGAGATCCAGTCCGAGCGTGTACGTGCTGCCTGTGTCGATAAAGATGGCCTGCCCGTGCAGGCCTCCCAAGAAATAATCGAAGGAGAACAAGCCACGGAGGCCCACCATAACGCCATCCATCTGGTTTCCGGCAGACCATCCTATCTCGGGAGATAGGATGAACCTGCCCGATTCGGGCAACCTCCACGCGAATTCATCATCAGCCCGGGCAACCCGATGAACTGTACAAGTTGCCAGAATCACGGCCAGCAACGGCATCCACACCACGCTAAACCGCTTTTTTGAATGCCGTGACTTCATGCCGACAGGCTAACCCGCAAGCATACCGGTGGTCAACTTCCTGCTTTGGCTGTAATTTTTGGTGGAACCTACATATTCACCCAGGATCTCCCACCCCCCTTTCACGGCAACCCCAATCCACCGAGTAACTTTGACAACTTACGAGAGGCCCACGAGCTTATTCCACACACCGTATCTGTGGCGCCGGGCATCAGTGATTCCTTTGCGCAGTCAACAAGTTACGTATTTTATTGCGGGCATGGGTGGTGGATTGGGGTTCACTGTGCTATCTTGCGGCCTTCACCGAATTTACAGGGGTGGTATGCCACCGAGACGATACTATTTCCGCTCAAAAGATGGCCGGACACTGGGACCGGTCAGCCTCAATGTGGTCGCGGAGATGATCCGCTCCGATAAAGTCAAGCCCAAAACTCCCGTCTCCGTCGACGGTGATGATTTTCGCCCCATGAAGTCATTCCCGGAACTGGCCACGCTACTTTCCGTGGACGTGGAATCGGCCATGCCTGGCGCGCCGGACGAGGCCGTGGTCATGGACAACTCGCCCACATATTTGGGTACTCTGGCCGAGGTTAGTTTCCCCAAGCTGTTGTTTCACTTCATCGTTTCGAAAACCACCGGCCGTCTGATACTTTATAACCAGACGGTGAAGAAAGAGATCTACCTGATCAACGGCAAGCCGGTTGCCGCAACCTCCTCGATGGAGAGGGAGCAACTGGGACAACACCTGGTCAGGAACAAGGTCGTTACGGGGGAGCAACTCAAGCAATTCCTGGTGGAAGCTTCCCAAAACAAACAGCGTTTGGGGGACTATCTGGTTCAGCGCGGGGTCGTCAGTCCCCACGAATTGGTTGGCCATCTCCGGGAACAAATGCTTCAGAAAATTTACGAGGTCTTTTTCTGGAGAGTGGGTCGGTATTCTTTCTACGACGGACAGGAATACTCCGGGTTCATGTTGCCCATGAACATGAACCCCTGGGAAATTATAGTCGAGGGCGTACGAGAAGGCTATGAATACGGGGAGTTAAAGGAAGTTTTCGAACCATATTTAAATCGCTTGATCCTCCCTGGAGAAAACAAGCACGTGCATCCAAGCCAGCTGGGGCTTTTGCCCATAGAACTCAAGGTATTCAATATTACGGGTGCGCAGCGCACCATCAACGGATTGCTAAAGCACATCGGGGTGGACCAGAATGCGGCCAGGAGCGTGCTTTCCATGATGTACCTGGGCCTGGAGTTGGGCTTGCTGGTCCTGGGAGAGGAGTTGCAGGAGATCGACTCGACACCGGAAAACATGGAAGCGGCCGAGCAGTGGGACCAGGAAATAAACTCGAGCGAGGTCGCTGTGGAGCGGGAAGTTCCCGGGGGCTTCATGGCCACGCCGCCTTTGAACTCCGAGGAGGAAAACCTTCTAAAATTCATGAACGAACTAAAAGAATTGAATTTATTCGAGCGCCTGGGCTTGGAGACCACGACGGGGTCTTCGGAGGTTAGCCAGGCGTTTCTCGACGTTGCCCGAACCTACCATCCCGACAACGTCCCCCAGGACGCCCCCGAGCGTGTTCGCAGCCTGTATTCGGATATTCTCTCGCTGCTCAACGATGCCCAGCAGAAACTCACCGACGACCAAAGCCGGGCGGCTTATCTGGATGCCCTGGAGTCCGGTTTCAAGGACGACCAGGTGGATGTCGGCTACATTATCGAGGCCGAGAACGTATTCGCCAAGGGCGAGGCGCTGCTCAATGCCAGGAAGTACCCCCAGGCTTTAGAGCAATTCGAGGAGGCCCTCAAGCGCAACCCGGAAGAAGGAGAGTTTTATATATACCGCGGGTACGCAATGTTCATGGCCAAGCCCGGTGCGGACGATTCCCACGTCAATCTCTGTATTCGAGACATAGGCAAAGGGCTGAAGATGCGCGGCAACAACGTCGCCTCGGGGTTCCTCTTTCTAGGCCGCATTCATAAAAAACTGGGCAACATGCAGAACGCCAAGAATATGTTCAATAAGGCGCTCAGTATAGAACCAAAACACGCAGAAGTAGCCAGTGAGCTCAGGCTGCTGTCCATGCGGGAGGAAAAGAAAAAATCCTGGAGAAGAAAATAAGAATCAAATCAGTGAATAGTATCCGGTGTGTTCTTGATGATCCGGTCTTGGTCCCCTTCCCCCAGGGCTTCCTTGAACAACTCTTCCTTCTCTGCTTCCCGTTGTCGGGGAATGTCGATGAGTTCCCGGCGCAGCATGGCCAGATCCTCGTCGTCTAGGATACCCTTCCTTCTCAGGTACTCCTTGAGCACCAACAGTTCTTCCCTTTCCCTGCACAGGTCGTTCTCGGTTACCTGAAGCCGGTCGAGTAGGTACTTGACCGAGTCAACCAGTCCCCTGCGCTTGCGCCAGGTGACCACCAGGGTGACGGTGATGGCCACCAGCCCCATCACTAGCACCATCAGCAGAACCCAGCCAATTTCGCTCGACCAGCCCACCTGACCTCCATTTTCTATTTTACGCTACAACGCGGCTCCACCGCAACCCAATGACCCGCGCAGTACTCAGAAAATCTTCGGTAGTACAACGCACGCTTGCACCGTCCGTTTCATCGGACGGCACAAAAACGGACCCTTGACACTTCTTTTCCGCGCTGCTACACGGGCCCCATGCAGGAGCTTAGGCAGGCGGTTGAAAAACGTACACTGACGCGGCCCAAAGCGAACATCGCCGCGTTTGTCGAGAAGATTCTCCAGCGTTACGGCAACAAGGTGATAGGCATCTTCATGTACGGGAGTGTCTTGAGCTCGGTGACCAAGTCGGCCACCAGTTTCCCGGATTTCTTTGTCATAACCGATGGATACCGGCGGGTCTTCCGGCGCATGTCCCATTGGCTGTTGGCCTATCCGCTCCCCCCGCACATTTACCACTTGCGCCTGGACGAAGGCCGCCGCTGCAAGTACAACCTGGTATCCCTGCGGCGCTTCCGCCGGGAGTGCTCCCGCCGCGCCAAGGACGTGTACATCCTGGGCCGTTTCGGAAAGCGGGTGGCCCTGGCTTACGCCCGCGATGAGGACGCCCGCCGGCAATTGGTGGACTGCTGCTACTCGGCCATGTCCAACGTGGTTCCCTGGACGCTGAGGGGAATGGACAAGCCCTTCGACGAAACCGAGTTCGCCCTAGCCTGCTTGAACCTCTCCTACGCCGGCGAAACCCGCGTGGAAGCGACGTCGAAAGTTCCCAAGTTGTTCGAGTCGGAGCGCGATCTCTACATGCAGGTCTATCCGGTGCTCTTGAAGCATCATCCCACGGCCATGAAGATGGTCGACCGGGGGGAAGATGGCCGCTTCTACCCCTCGGGAGGCGGAATGCTTCGCTGGCTGCGCCGGGTGCGCTTGTGGTGGTTCCTCAAGCGCAGCCGCATACGCGGGATCCTGCGCTGGCCCAAGTTCCTGGTAACCGTCGACGAGTGGGTAGACATCATCTTGGCCAAGATCGAGAGGACCAAGGGCATCAAGCTCGAGGTCACCCCCCGCCAGCGGAGGCACCCGCTGATCTTAGGCTGGCCGCACCTGTTCAGGCTGATAAAAGCCGGTGCGATCGGATCGACAAAGAATCCACCAACCAAAAAATCCGTGAATAAATAGCTAGTTACAAAACCAATTGACTTAAATGTCAATTTCTGTTAGACTCACTGCGTCATTGGGTGTTTGAAAGGAGGGTCCGTAATGAGTCCGTTCGCTGTTGACAAGCGTGACATCCAGTTTTGTCTTTACGAGTTTCTAAACGCGGAAGATTTGTGCAAGTTGCCAAAGTACAAAGAGTTTAACCGGGAACTCTTTGACATGATCCTCGACGAGGCCATCAAGTTTTCCACGAACATCCTGGCCCCGCTCAACACCATCCTTGACCGCGAAGGCGTCGGGTTCGACCAGGGTAAAGTGACCACCCCCGATGCCTGTCACAAAGCCTACAATGCCTTCAAGGATGCTGGGTGGGTTTCCCTCTCCGGCAGCCAGGAATTCGGCGGTCAGGGGCTTCCGCTTCTCGTAAACGTCGCGGTCTCCGAGGTTCAGGGGGCGGCTTCCACGGCTTTCCTCATGACTCCGGGCCTGACCCGGGCGGCCGGTCACGTGATCGAGATGCACGGCACCGACGATGTGAAGAATAAGTATCTGGAGAACCTCTACACCGGGCACTGGAGCGGCACCATGTGTCTGACCGAGTCCGGCGCGGGCTCCGCCGTGGGCGATCTGAGGACCAAGGCAAAGAAAGAAGGCGATCACTACCTGATCGAGGGCGAGAAGATATTCGTTTCCTCCGGCGATCACGATCTCACCGAAAACATCATCCACCTGGTGCTGGCCCGCACCGAGGGCGCCCCCAAGGGAATGAAGGGTATAAGCCTGTTCGTCGTGCCGAAGATCCGGGTGAAAGATGACGGTTCTTTGGGCGAGCCCAACAACGTGATCTGCTCGAACATCGAGCACAAGATGGGCATCAAGGGCTCTCCCACCTGTACCCTGGTGTTCGGCGGCGATGGGCCGTGCCATGGATACCTCCTGGGTGAGGAAAACAAGGGCATCTTCTTCATGTTCCAAATGATGAACGGGGCGCGCATCGGCGTGGGGCTCCAGGGACTGGGGGTAACCTCGGCTTCCTACAACGAGGCCCTCCAATACGCCCGGGAGCGCATCCAGGGTGTGGACATCACCCAGATGAAGAACGTCGACGCACCCCGAATCCCCATAATCCAGCACCCGGATGTCCGGCGCATGCTGTTGAACATGAAGGCCTTTTCGGAGGGCATGCGGGCCCTGGTGTACTTCACCGCCAAGTGCGCCGACCTGTCCATCAACGCCAAGGAAGAAGAAGACCGCACCAAGAACCAGAACATGCTTGGGTTGCTTACTCCCGTCGTCAAGGCCTACTGCTCCGAATGGGGTGTGAGAATGTCCCTGGTCGGCATCCAGGTCCTGGGCGGCTACGGCTACTGCCAGGAATATCCCCAGGAGCAGTACTGCCGCGACTCGGTCATCGCTACCATCTACGAGGGCACCAACGGCATCCAGGCCCTCGACCTGCTGGGCCGCAAGGTCTCCGGCAAGGGCGGCCTATTGTTCATGACCTTCCTGATGCACATGAACGACTTCATCAGCGAAAACCATGAGCACCAAAACCTGGGCGACTACGTGAAAAAGCTGGAAAAGGCCCGGAACGTCCTCTCCCAGGTGGTCATGGGTTTCCAGAAGGCCGGAATGGAGGGCGACCTCTATTACCCGGTCCTGTGCGCCACGCCGTTTCTGGAGATGTTCGGTCACATCGTCATGGCTTACATGCTGCTGAGCCAGAGCATCATCGCCGATTTGAAGCTCCAGGCCATCTTCAAGGACAAGGGCGCCGCCAGCGACGAGGACCAAAAGAAGCTGATCGACGAAAACTCCGAGGCCAAGTACTACGACGGCAAGTTGCACAGCATGAAATTCTTCATAGACACCTACCTGCCCGCGGCCGCCGGCATCGCCGAGAGCCTCCAGTCCGGCAACAAGAGCGCGCTGGAGATTAGTTTCTAACCGCCATTTCTCACCAATTTAGGCGGTAGTTCTGCCCTGCCGACGTGCCACCCAAACCAGGGAAGTGACCCCGTTTTGACTGATTCTCGAATACCCGATAATATTACATAGGTATGAATTGCCTCGAGGGGTTGAAGCCATGCGCCTTTGCGAATCAGTAGTCTTTCTCGTCATGCTGGTTGTCATCGCCGGTTGTACAGGCAGCATCATCGAAGTCGACAACGATGCCGGAACAGGCAATGACGCTGACGCATCGATAGATGCTCCCGCGGATACCGGCAGCGACGCCGGAGCCGATCCGGGGGCCGATCCGGGACAGGATGCCGGCGGCGATCCGGGA
The DNA here is from genome assembly GCA_030622135.1 of Deltaproteobacteria bacterium. Taxonomy (GTDB): domain Bacteria; phylum Myxococcota; class B64-G9; order B64-G9; family B64-G9; genus JAUXGL01. The sequence continues at coordinate 4,289 of JAUXGL010000060.1, read as the reverse complement.
GCAGACATCGACCCGAACGCCACGCTGATTGAACGGCTCAACTCGGTTAGTATAACTACTCCCGAGGGCGTCAAAGCGGGTGTCTCCAACTGGAGAATTTGGGGCATGGGTTCGCTTTATATCGCTCCGGTCTTCAGCGTCCCGCTGGCCAACTGTCAAACCCTGGTCGGCTACACGACCAGCGCAGGCGGTAACTTGACTGCCCGGGCAACCCGCCTGGATGCTAACGATCAGCAGGTCAATACCTTCGAGCTCGGTTCGGGTTATGAGTTACGCGGACTGGCGGCCGAACCGGACGGCCACTTCGCCGCCCTTTTGTGGAACGATGGAGCCAACAAGATCCATATCAGGCGATTCGACCTGACCGGCTCGGAGAGCTGGACCACCGAGCTGGTCAACTCAGACAACGCTCCCACCGACTTTCGAGTCGGAGAAAGCCGCATGGAGTACGGCGGCGGCAAGTACGGCGCATACTACCACGTACACTCCGACTCGGGTCACGAGGGCGACACCCTGAAATGGGCAAGCATTGCCGGCAACGAATCGACCGGCTGGAACTGGGGCTGCTCGCACAGCATGAGCAACCTGCTCAGGTTCAACCCGGCCACAAACAGCTTTCTGCCGGTCTGCGTGACCGACTGCTTTCCGGGAACATCGGGTGATTTTACAACCAACTCCCAGGGGGGCATCTACTTGAACCACAGGAGCGGCAAAGTAATCGATCTGGATGCCGGCTGTAACGTCAAAGTTGCCGGCGAAATCGGAGGCGCCGCTCTTGCGCCGAGCGGCTGGGCCCTGGTCTTCAACACCCATCAGAATCCGATGACCAGGGGCCAGAACTCTTACAATTCGTCGACGATGAATCAGGACATCGGCTTTTCGACCATAGCTCAGAATCTCAGCGCCGGCGCCGTCGTCTGGCTGACCGATACCGACTCCATCAATGAGGCCGACTCGACGATTGCACGCTGGCAACCCGCCGGGGATACCGCCGAACAGTACGTCGTCGGTTGGAAAGCGTCCAACGTCTATTGGTTGGCGCGCGTGGACGCCGCGGGGACTTTTCTCGAAGGCCCGCTGGATATATCTTCAGTGGCCCAATGGGGTCGCCGCGACGATCCGATGCGCCAACACTACAACAAAGATATCGTCTGGGCCTGGTTCGACAGTCCCGGAAGCACGACACTCCGCTTTGCCCGCCTGACTTCCGGGGCCAGCCACCAGTGCGAGTCGTTCTGACTGAGGTTGGCAACCGGTTTGCCGTTCACACCAGCTGTTGGGCAGATGTCTACAATCGATTTTTTCAAAAAAGTACTCCACTTCGCGAAGAAAGTCCTTGCTCGGGTGTATTATATAGTAGAACCAAAAACAAGGAGGAGTAACGATGAACAAGCGTAAGAAATTAAGCCTTATTGTCGTCCTTTGCGTCGCGTGGATACTGCCCGCCTGTCAACCGAGTGCGGCATCCAACCAAACGACCGGCGAATGGAATCCTGAGATGGTTCTCAAGACATACAAAGTTCCCGGGGGACACAACCATATCTCCGAGGTTGAGTCAATTCTCACAAGTTTGTTGTACTATACCGGTGACAAGAAATTGGGGAAAGTGGAAGCGGGACCGGGTGGGCAACTGGTTGTGGTTGCTCCTGCCCGTATTCACCAGGGGATTGCCAAGTTACTTGACGACATCAACCAGCTTGAGCCTTCCGGCCCCCCACCGACCATCGAGTTTACATACTGGTTCGTACTTGGCTGGCAAAGCAACCAGCCCTCGAAAACTAGTTCTTTCAAAGAGATTGCACATGCCCTGGACTTGCTGGCAAATAATCAAGGGCCAATGGAGTTTCGCCTACTAGAGAAAATTAATGTGATCTCAATCAGCGGTCATGGAACCGACTTTTCAGGAAATTTATTCAGAGTGATGCACACGGCTGCCGAAAACAATGGCAAAATCGTCGCCGAGCTTGGAATTAGAAAGAGAGGGATGAAACGGACGGATATAAACACGCGGATCTGGATCGAATCAGGAAAGCTATTGGTTCTCGGCGAAAGCGGCTATCATCTGACCGGGAGAGAACGGGCTATTCAATCGTCGGAATTTGAGTCTGTGAAGGGAAAACCGACCACCCTGTTTATCATCATTCGCGCCAAGATCCTGAAATAGCTTCCCGCTTTCCAGCAAACCGCATCGCCCGGCAACGTAATGGAAGGACTAGATGAGCAATGTTTTGAGTTGTTATACAACCGACTAGAAAAGTCGATGTACAATGTGGCTTATCGCTGTCTGTGGGATACCGAGGAGGCTCACGAAGCCGTGCAGGATGCTTTTTTTCGGTTGTGGGGCATGCGCGACCGGGTGACGATAGATACGGTAGAACCGCTTGTATATAAGATCTTGCTTAACCTGGCAACAAATCGCCGGAGGGCCAAGAATCTATGGAAATGGGTCTCGCTGGATGCGGTAATGAACCGTTCCGGGCCTATAGATACAGAGGAGAAGTTAACCAGCAAGGAACAAAGCATGTTGTTGCGAAAAGCCATCGAAGGGTTGCCCAAACGACTGAAGCGGGTAGTTCTGCTCTGCGAGTTCTCGGTCCTCACCTACAATCAAATCGCCGAGATATTATCGATACCACACGGTACTGTTGCATCCCGGAGGAACCAGGCGTTGAAAATGTTACGCCAAAGTCTCGAACCATTGATGTACAAGGGTGATGCGGATGAAGAAATTGCCGAAAGAGCTGTTTGAGAGGCTTGTGCCACCTGCAGGTGGCTGGGCGAAGCTGCGCCGGCGTCTGATTGAAGATAACAACACTTACCGGTCAAAGCATCGCTGGTATAGGCCTGTGATTTTGGCCGGCTCAATCCTGTCAGGTGCGGCTGTCTTTCTCCTTTTCGTTCTGCCAATGTGGAGGCCGGGAGATGTCGATCACCCTCGACCCGATTTCCTGCACACAGGCATTGAGGATGCTGTCCATCCATCTCTGGTGGCCCTGGGTCTTGCGCCGGAGCCTACCACAGTGGTGACCGTTCCTCTCACGGAGCGGCATCGCCGGGCTATAGAGCAAGTTCCGCTCGATACGGATGAAGTAGTTTTCTATTGGGTTGCCGCAGTGGACATACCGGCTCCAGATTTCTAACAGGGTCGGAAGTGGGGAAGTTGTGCCAGTTAGAAACGCCAATAATTCCGGAAGGTGATCGAGGGGACGCAGGTGGGAGGAGGTCCCGATTATATACCGATCTTTTGGACCCACTTTTCCCACATCTCCTGGAACTCTCCCATATCGTCCACGTCCAGGACCTTTTTCAGGGTCTGGTAACCAGTGGGATCGTCCTTGCGGTTAGCGTGGAACTCCCGGTAGAACTTGCGCAGCAGCCCCTGCTGCTGGAGGTAGTAGCACAGGTACCGCGATTGGCCGTAGTTGCTGCCTGGGTCCTCGACGTAGAACTCCCGCTCGGTGGTCGCGGTCAGCTCCTTGAATGTCGGCACAACCCCTCTTTTGATGGCCCGCTTGAGGCCGGCCAGCCGCCAGTTGATGAATCCCATGATCTTCCCGTCCCGCTCCCCGCACTGCTCGTAGAGCGATCCCAGGCCCTCGTTGAACCAGGCGGGGCAGTTGGAAAAATTCGACTTGACGAAGGGATGCACGATCTCGTGCACCAGGGTGCCGCCCCCGGTGGCGATGTTCACGACCAGCGCCTTTTCGGACTCCGAGTAGTACCCGAAGGGCGTGTCGGGCTCGTCGCCGAATATCTCCTTGGCGTGCTTCTGGTAGCTCTCGTCGTCCTTAAACAGCCAGATGTCGATGATGTGCTCGGGATCCTTCTCGAAGTAGGCCTTCTTCAGCAGCCTCACCGCCCAGGCAACCGTGTGCTTGGCCCGACGCTTCACCATGATTTCCGACTCGTCTCCGATCACCACGAAGGGCGGCTGGACAACCACGTGGAAATCATCCGAGGGGATCTTTTGGGCAAGCTCCTGGATGTGTTGTTTAAAGTCCTTCTCCTCGAACACCCCCGCCTTTTTGTGAACGATGCGCTCCGGCACCATCCCAAAGCGTATGACCGTCCAGATGTCCTGGTTGTACTTCAGTGGCCACAGCTTCAGAAACAGCTCCCGGTCCATGCGCCGGTAGGCGCCGTCGGACTCGGCCGGCTCGTGGTAGATGACTTGGTCGGAATCGTTGTCGTAGCCCAGCACCAGCCGAAAGTGCTCGGTGGTGTCGGGTTGATCGTTGTAATGGGTGCAGATGATCGAGGGAACTCCCTTCTTCAGATCTGAGAGTAGG
>JAUXGL010000111.1 GCA_030622135.1 Deltaproteobacteria bacterium | reverse complement strand
TTGGCTCTTTTCCGGTCCTCGGGTTCGCGGGGGGCGTCGTGGACTATCTTGGTGTGGCGCTTCGCCTGGATGAGAGCCGAGAGGAAGAGGTTCCCCCAACGCTCGCAGGCCTTGTCGAAGCTTCGAGGCAGACTGTCCAAAACCCGCTTGAGCCAGTCCTCGACGCTTCCTTCCGGGTCGATGAGCCCTTCGATGGCCTCGCCCAGCGCCTTTTGGGCCCTTTGCAGGACCTTTTCCCTGGCCTGGGTGTCGGCCAGCGCATCTTTGACCTTGGGCAAAAGATCCAACGTGGGATCCTCGCCCTCCACGTCAAGGACTTCGGCGAGGTTGCTGCCGAGGGGCAGGCCGACCACGCTCAGCCAGACGGCGTGGACATGGGCCATGATCAGGTCCTCGTTGGCGAGATCCAGCCTGGGCGTCGTGACCGCGCCGGAAACCATATCGTCCGGGTGCTTGAAGAAGTACTGGTCGTGCGGGCTTCCCGCGGAGCAGTAAGCGAAGACGAACGCGGGCTGACCGCTTCGCCCGGCCCGGCCGCTTCGTTGCGCGTAGTTGGCCGGGGTGGGGGGAATGTTTCTCATGTTCACCACGTTGAGCTGGGCGATGTCCACGCCGAGTTCCATGGTGGGAGAGCAGTAGAGGATGGGAAGCCGGGCCTCCCGGAAGGCTTCTTCCCGTTCTTCCCGCACCTCGTAGGGAACCTGGGCGGTGTGCTCGTGGGCTTTTAGGTCCTTAAGGTCGCCGAGGTCTTGCCGGTAGAACTCCTTGAAGAAGGGGTTGGGGCGCAGGCCTTCTTTGGGAGCGTTGGGCACGCGGACCGGATCGTGGAAGGCTTTCTGGCCGTCTCCCGCCCTCCAGATCATGGCGGAGGCGTTAAGCTGGTAGCCGGGCACGTCGTCTGCGTCTCTGGGCGGCATGGCTTCATGCACCAGGCCCGGAATGGTCAGCGCCTGGAGAAGCTGGCGGATGATCTGTTCCGCGTCTTGTGTCTTCAAGATGCCTTCGAACCCGGCGAAGGTGTCCGGGCGCTTCAGGAAAAAGCCCAGGCCGCCGCGGGGGGAGATGTACACGAAGTAGTCCTTGGGCCCTCGGGACTTTCCAGCCGATCGGGGGAAGGCGATTCGGCTTCGCTCGAGCTGCTCTAGTTCGTCCAGTGACCAAGGTGGAACCAGATACTGTCCCGAAAGCTGTCGTATGCTTTCTTGCTCGATCGGATCTAGGAAGTTGACCCGGATGGCCAGCTCGCGCCTGAGGTGATCGAGGAAAACGCGGCAAATTTCCTCTCTTTGTTCGGGTGTTGCCGCGGCCAGCGCGGGGTGCAGGGACTCCCACTTGGCCTGGTCTTCGCAAAAGGGTCGGAGAGAAGAGTAGTCGATTTCGAGCAGTCCGCATTGCTCCAGGTTGGGCGAGGTGACCCGCCAACCCCTGCGCAGGTCCCGGTAGAGGCAGTATCCGATGGCTTGCCTCAGTGCCCGGTTGGTCTCTTCGAGCTGGTGGTATTCAACCGAGGGGTTGGAGGCGTACAGTTTCAGGGGTAGGTTGAGGGCTCCGAACACGCGCTGGGTCAGGTTTTCGTGGCGGATGCCTTCTGCCTGGGCCGTGTGCACCGCCTGCCACAAGGCGGAGCGTAGCAGGCCAATCTCAACGAAGTCGTTGAAGTGCCCGGCCTGCAACGAGGCGTCTTGCCGGTTGTCGGTGAAGCTCAATAGCTTCTTGGCGTTTTTCTTTAGATCCTGGTCGTGACGCAACCTTCGGATGGTCGAGAGGGTCATCACCGTGGTGGCCGTGCTTCTACCCTCGGAGCCCAGGGTTGCGAGCTTGCCGAAATCGGAACGCTGGTTGGGGCTGTAGGCCACCTTGCAGTTCATGCAGAAGATGAAGGGCGCCCGCATGTAGTGCGCCCGCTGTTTTCCCGCCCCCTCGACGCCGGCGGTGGACAGGAAAATCTCCTTGGGCAACCGGTCCCGCCGGGCCTTGCGAACGGTGGTCTTTTCCCCACTGACCTCCAGCCAGGCGTCGGGCAGGCGTTCGAGGACCTGGGCTCCCTCGGAAGGCCACGGATCTGTCGTTCCAATATGCAAGAAGCCCGGCTCGCCGCCGTCGTCGTCGATGTTGTCGGTGAGTCCCCGGGGAAGGTAGCGGATCTTACCCTCTTCGTACTCGCTGCGTCGAACCAGGTAATACTCCTGGCCGCACTCGCGGCAGAACGCCAGCGGCAGGAGGATCTTGTGCCGGTCGTTGGGTACGAACCACTGGACCTGCAGGGTCACGTGCCGGTCTTCTTCGGACTCCAGCGAGGCGTAGACGGACTCGCCCTTGGATACGAACTGGTTCAGTCGAAATGCGAATATGGGCCGGTCGTGCTCGTCTTGGCATTGGTACCCGGAAAGCAGGGCTTTTCGCAGGGCCAGGTCGCATTGCTCGACATCCAGCTTGGTGATCTCAGAAAGCCTGGCCGCCGCGCCTTGCGATCCGGAGAGCGACATGGGCTTGCAGCGGACCAGGCGGTCGGACCCATTCTCTTTGGTAAGTCCAAGGGTGGACTCGATCCACGAAGAGAGCGGATGATCGATGAACGCATTGGACTCGCCCGCCGTTGGCAGGTCGTCGTTCTGGATGCAGGTTTTCAAGGCGTTTGAGAATTTTGGATCGTCGAGCTTGTGGTCGGGGGTGACCCTCCGCAGGGTTTCCCCGATGATCCGTTCCGGCCGGACCTTGGTCCCGAACAACCTGGAAGCCATGTCGGCCACTTCCTCTTGCTGTTCCTCCCAACTTCCTCCGCCCGCGAGCGTTGCCGAGGTTCCCACGTGGATCAGTTTGTCCGCCCGGCAGGCCTCGCGCACCCGGCGAACCAGCATGGCCACGTCGGCCCCTTGGCGTCCCCGGTAGGTGTGCAGCTCGTCGAGCACCAGGAAGCGCAGCCCCTTGGCGGACTGGACCAGGTTGCTTTCCCAGGGGCGGGTCAGAACCAGCTCGAGCATGACGTAGTTCGTCAGCAAAATATCCGGCGGGTTTGCGATGATCTCCTTGCGCTCTTCTTCGGATTCCTGGCCGGTGTATCGCCGGAATGTTACGGGAGGATGTCCTTCCGGGTATCCACGACAGAGAAACTTCCCAAGCTCCCCCATCTGGCTGTTGGCCAAGGCGTTCATGGGGTAGACCACGATCGCCTGTATCCCCTTGCCGCTGCCGTTTCGCAGCACGCAGTCGACAATCGGAACGATATAGGCCAGGCTCTTCCCCGATCCGGTTCCGGTCGTCAGCACGTAGTTGTCGCCGCTCCTGGCGGCATGGATGCTTTCCACCTGGTGTCGATGAGGCCGTATCTTCTCGCCAACGGTTCCGGAAGGGTCTTTGACGCAAAAGATCTTCTCACACTCCGGGTGAAGAACCCCGTCCCTAACGAGCCCTTCAAATGTATCTCCCGCCTGAAAAGCGGGATTGAGCTGTACCAACGAGTCGGGCCAAAGAAACCCTCCGGCAAGCTCCCGATCCACCAGCTCTGAAATTCTATCGTTCTTGACCGTCAGGAAGCTGTCGATGTAGGAGCCGTACTCTTCTATGACCTTGTTTCGAAGGTCAAATACGTCCATGAAGGTTCTCCCAAATGGGGTTCTACGAACACAGCAACCCCAGTTGCAGGTAATCTCCGCTGCTTGCCTTGGTTCCGGGAATGGAAAATATCATTTCTATTATATTGGGTCAATCCGTAGCGGGGTTCGCTCTTCGGAATCACCACATTTACCGCCGCTGTACGGGCCCGCGGGAGGAGTGTAATACCTTGAGACGGGGACTAATCTACATCACGTTCGACCTCTGTACTACTGACCCCGAAAATCTTCGCGGCCCGCAAAGATTTTCTGAGTACTGCGCGAGTCATTGGGTTGCGGCGGAGCCGCGCTGTGAAATCATTGCGTCTAAAATAAATGCGATTGCAAAATAGTCTTGACCAAACTGCAATGGCGTGTAGAATAGTCGCATGCGCAGGCTCCAGGAAGATCAAATCCGCAAGGATCTGGAAAAGAAGATCGTCTTCATTGTCGGACCGCGCCAGGTCGGAAAGACCTGGCTGGCGCTTAATATCGGCCGGACGTTCAAGAAGATGGTCTATCTCAACTATGACCGCATGGAGGATCGACGCATCATCCGGGAGGAAGCCTGGCTGGGCGACACCGAGCTGCTCATCCTCGACGAGATTCACAAAATGCAGGGATGGAAACGCTTTCTCAAAGGTGTTTACGACACGCGACCGGCCTCGATGCGCATAATGGTCACCGGCAGCGCCCGGCTCGACACTTTCAGGAGGGGTGGTGACTCCCTGGCCGGCCGGTTCTTCGCACACCACCTCATGCCCTTGTCCCTGTCCGAGCTGAAGGGAACCAATCACGCCGCGGAAATCGATCGGCTAATCGAGCGGGGGGGCTTTTTGGAACCTTTCCTTACCGAAGATTCGGTCGACGCCGACCGCTGGCGTATGCAGTACCATGACAGTCTCATCCGGGAAGACATTCTCGACTTCGAACGCATTCACGATCTGCGCGCCATGAGGCTGGTCATGGAGCTGCTCCGCAACGGGGTCGGTTCTCCGGTATCCTACGCATCCATCGCCCGCGATGTCGGCACCGCGCCAAACACGGTCAAGAAGTACATCCAGATTCTGGAGGCACTATTCATTGTCTTCCGCGTCATTCCTCATTCGCGAAATATCGCCCGCTCGCTGCTGAAGGAGCCCAAGATCTATTTCTACGATAACGGCCTGGTCAAGAAGGATCCCGGGGCAAGGTTTGAAAACATGGTCGCGGTGAGCCTGCAAAAACACGTCATGGGCCTTATAGATACCCTGGGCAAGATACACGAGCTGCGCTATCTGCGCACCAAGGACGGACGGGAGGTTGATTTCTGCCTCGTCGAGAACAACACCCCGACGCTCATGATCGAGACCAAGTTCGCCCATGCCCACTTGTCCACTTCCTTGCTCGGCTTCCAGAAGAAGTACGGTATCAGGGCTGTTCAGCTCGTACGCCATCTCAAGCGAGAAAGCCAGAAGACAGGAGTGGAAATCAGAGAAGCCCGCGGGTTTCTGGAAGACCTGTGAAGAGAAGACGGGGATGCACGATGCTTGAGGGAAGGCGTGAAAGGGTTGTTCCGCCTGCTCCCTTTCTCGTTTCCACCGGACGAGCATCAACGAGGCAGAACGACCCGCCACTCCCGTCATGAATCTAGCTTAGCCGATTTTCTCGACCCACCCGAAGGAATCCTCTTCGTAGCCGTATTGCAATGCCAGAAGGTAGTCGTAGAGCTTCTGCGAAAGCTCCCCGATCTTCCCGTCGGCCACCTGGTAGTCCACGTTCTTGTATTGGATGGTGCCCACCGGCGAGATGATGGCCGCGGTCCCGGTCCCGAACACCTCCTTGAGGGTTTTGTCCTTTTGCGCCGCAACGACGTCGTCGATGCTGAAGAGGCGCTCCGATACCCGGATCCCCCATTTTTCCAGGACCTGGATGACCGAGTCGCGGGTAATGCCCGGGAGTATGCTGCCGGTCAGGGGGCTGGTGACCACCTCGTCGCCGAACTTGAAGAAGATGTTCATGGTCCCCACTTCCTCGATGTACTTGCGCTCCTTGGCATCCAGCCACAACACCTGGGTGAAACCCTTCTCCTTGGCCTCCATCTGAGCCAGGAGACTGGCGGCGTAGTTGCCGGCCGTCTTGGAAGCGCCGATCCCACCGACCACCGCGCGCACGTATTGATCGGATACGAAGATGCTCACCGGGTTGAATCCCTCCGGGTAGTAGGCACCCACCGGACCGACGATGATGTAGAACAGGTAGCGGTTGGAGGGACGCACGCCCACGAAAGGATCCGTGGCGATGATGTTGGGCCGGATGTACAGCGAGGTGCCCGGGCTTTTGGGAATCCAATCCTGGTCGAGCAGGACCAGTTGCTTCATCGCCTCGGCAACGAAGGGAATGTCCAGGTTGGGCATCACCAGGCGGTCGCACGAGCGGTTGAGGCGCTGGAGGTTGTTAAGGTACCGGAAGAGGTAAATCCCCTCGTCCTTGCCGCGGTAAGCCTTCAGGCCTTCGAAGGCTTCCTGGCCGTAGTGAAGCACCAGGGACGCCGGGTCCAGATCCAGGTTGCGGTAGGGCTCGATGCGCGCACTGTGCCATCCCTTCCCGGCGTCGTATTCCATCATGAACATGTGATCGGAAAACACCTGCCCGAAACCGAGCTTGGAGTCGTCGGTGGGTATAGGTTTTTTCCTGGAGGGATCGATCTTCTGGATTTCGAGTTCCATGGGCCCATCCTTTCTCTGAGATTGCCAAGAAAAATCTAGCCCTTCTCCCCGGTTCCGATCAACCTTTTTTTAATAGCCCAATAACCCAGGGTCTCCTTGACAGATGAGGGGTCGCGCTGGCATGTTGTAAGCGTCATGGCGACGACCCTTTCCCTGAAACCTTTCCTGCTCGAGAGCAGGATCGAGCGGCTCAAACAGGCCGTCGGTCACCGCACCCGATCCGTGACGTTGGTTCTGGATGGAACCCACGATCCCCACAACCTGAGCGCGGTGGTTCGTTCCTGCGAGGGCTTCGGCATTCTGGATCTGTCGGTGATCGAAAGCCACGCCCGCTTCCGGATCAAATCCCAGATCACCCAGGGGGCCGAGAAGTGGCTGGACCTTCACCGCTACCGCGACCCGGGTGCCTGCGCGGAATCGCTGGTAAGTGCCGGGTTCGATCTCTGGGTTGCCGATCCGGGGACCGACGGCATCCCGGTGGAACAGCTTCCCTGGGAGAAAAAGATTGCCCTGGTGTTCGGCAACGAGCACGAGGGCGTGTCCGCGCAGATGGGACTGGCGGCTTTTGGGCGCTTCCGCATACCCATGCACGGATTTTCGCAAAGCCTGAATGTCTCGGTGGCCGCCGGAATCACCTTGGCCGTCGGAGTCCGCGAGCGCGAGCGCCGGCTGGGTCGCTTCGGGGATTTGACCGCGGACGAGCAGGCCGAGCTGGTCGCCGAGTGGGAACGCCGTTCGGTGAAATGCGCCGACCGGATATTGGCTCACCTGGAATCAAAACGGGAAGAATGTCTTGATACGTCACATTAGGAAGAAAAAGCCAGACGGGACAGTCAAGCTGGGCCTGGTCATCTTTCTCGTTCTGCTGATCCTGGTGGTCGGGAGATTCGTTTACCGATACGCCGATACAGCCACCCGGCTCAATGACGATGCGGTCGAGCAGATGACCCAGGACAACTACGACACCGCCCTGGAGATACTCAACCAAGCTCTGGAGGCGGATCCCAACCACATCCAGGCCAACTACCACCGCGGTATCTGCCTGGCGCAGAAGCGGCGTTTCGACGAGGCCATCGCCGCTTTCGACCGGACCACCGCTCTGGAGCCCAAGGAGGCTAACGCCTACTTCAACAAGGGCAAGGTTCTCTGGAACGAGCAGCGCTGGGAGGAAGCCCTGCCGGCACTGGAGAAGGCCATCGAGCACGCGACCAACCTGGAGAAACAAAACCGGGCCAACGCCTGGCTGCTGAAGGCCGAATCACTCTACGAGTTATATCTGGACAAGTTCCACGAAAATCCCGAGGAGGCCGGCTCGCCCGCCGAGGCCATCGCCGCCTTCAAGACCTACCAAAAAGAACGCCCCGGCGCCCCCGACAAGACCGCCGTTCAGCAGAAGATCGACATCCTGAACAACCCGGAGAACTACCAGGAAGAGCTCGACCGGCGCCAGAAGTTGAAGAAAACCGAAATCGACGACAAGCGCAAGGGCCCCATCAAGCTGGAAGAGCTGAAGCAGCAGATCGAAGAAGAAGAAAGGGAGAAAATGCGCTCCAAGCCACCACGAAAGCCCAATAAATGATCGTTCCCCACATCAACGCATCCACCTGCCCCGTGTGCAATCAGGCCCTGGAGATACCAGCCGACGGCCCAGTATGGGCGCGCTGCCCATCCTGCCAGGGCATGATCTTTCGCTCCGGGAATGGTCCCCGGGTGGTCATCGGCCACGAGTCCGAAGACATCAGCCGACAGACCGGCGAGGTGCTCATCGAGGCCGGCTTCTGCCCCCTGCGAGCCAAGGACGGCGACGAAACCATCCGCATCCTCGAATCCCACCGTCCCCCCGCGACCGTGCTGGACGTGGCCCTGGGAAAAGTCCTGGCATTCCAGGTCATCAACTATCTGCGCAACCGTTCGGATCTGAAGGACACCAAAGTCGTCCTGATCGCGTCCGTGTACAGCAAGACGGCCTACAAGCGAAAACCCCAGTCGCTCTACGGCGCCGACGATTACGTCGAGCAGCACCACATTCCTGACAAGCTGACCGTCAAGCTCATCAATCTCCTGAAGCTAGGCGAGGCCGAGGCCGTGCGAGACGCGGCGGTTCTGAAGCGAGCGGACTTGATCCGCGTGGCGGAGCAGCGGGAAGACCTGGAGGGGATCAAGAGGGTCCACACGGTCGCCCGCAATATCGTCGCGGACATCGCCCTGTACAGCCAGCCCGATATCGAGAAGACGGTGAAGACCGGCGATCTCGACACGATGGCCGCGGTGCTCCAGGAGGGTCGACGCCTGCTGTCCGAGATGGTCGACGTCCGCTACATCCGTGACGCCGATCCGATCATGGATGCGTTCCGGTCGCTGATCGACGGCATGCGCCGCAGAAAGTAACTCCCTGCGAACCCCGATTGAGGTCATCGCCGTCCTCGCACTGGGGGACATAGCGCCCTGAAGGGTCCAGCCTTCATGCTCCCGTCGACGTCTGCGTGTCTTTCTTGGTGCGTTTGACGATATGGTACTGCGCCAGGCCAGCGGAGAACTCGAACATGCAGGCCAGTGCCCGGAACATCTCGCAGACCGACCGCCAGGCATGCTCACCCATGCCCAGGTACAGCCCTAGCTCCCATATGCAGTCGTAGATGAGCCAGGACAGCAGGCTGGCGGCGAGCAACCACCAGGGCCACTCGAAAAGACCTCCGCGCAAGGCCAGCGCGGTAAGCAACACCGGCGCGATCAGGCAGAGCGAGATGCTGTCCCCCAGGGACATGGCCATGCCGGACAGCGCGCGCAAGTCACCGCCGAGCAACTCGATGAGGTTTTTCACCACCCCCGGACCACCCAGGGCCGCGGCCGTAAAGATAGCAATCAAAAGGACCACCCAACGCTGCCTGCGGGTCCCGGGCAGCATCAGCCCGGCAACCTTCCAGGCCCGCGCCAGCAATAAAATTCCAACGATCAGGGAAGCGTTCGCCAGAATCACCAGGCTTCCCCGGATCGGAGCGATGGGTAGCGACGACTTCTCGATGGCCGGAACCATGGTGAGGTCACGCAGCAGCAGAAACAGCATGCAGCCGCCCATGAACAACCAGGCTCGCCGCATGTACTCCCCCCGGCCGAACGCCAGTGCCGCCGCCAGGCAGCCGATCAACGCCATCCCCTTGACCAACTCGATCTCGGTACGCATGAAGATCCGGTAGCCGGCGGTTCCGGATACCAGCTGATCCAAGACGCTGAACACCGCCACCCAGGCCAGGGGAATGGCTACCAGGATACGGAAACTCATGCCTTCACCTCACGTTCTATAGCCCGCAGCACGGACTCGGCGGAATCCTTTCCCACCAGCGTGCGCAGCATCGGGCGCAGCCCCTCGAGCAGGACCGGCAGATCTTCGATCGTGAGGGTATCCGGGTCCCGCCCGAACACGCTGCGGGAAAAAGTCTTCACCGCATTCTTGGCATTGTGCACCCCCAGGTAGGGCCCCAGCTTCTCGGCAATTTGCTCGGCAATGGTTTGATCGACAGTGGTTTGATCGGCAGTGGATGCTTGCTCCATCCCAGGTTCCCCCAATTTAATACCCTATTATCCCGGCATCCCAGTGCCCCAGTATCCCACGTACTCCGGCGAAATGTCAAATGTTTTACTCGGAAACGACCGGCCGGTAGGCGGCGACCACGTTGAGACGGATGTCATCGGGGCCCAGCTTATCGAAGGGGTCTTCCAGGTCTTCTTGAAGGTTGTCCAGGGTAACCAGAACCAGGGAGTAGAGCACCGCCACGAAGTAGCCGACGAGGGGGAAGGCCTCGCAGTTGAGGTGGGCGAAGTAGGGCCCGAAGGCGATGGGGAACAGATTGAGAAAAACGCGGCTGTAGGCGCGCAGGGTGACCGGGGTCCGGTAGGTGGCGATGTTCCGCATCCGCTCGAAGTCGATCATCATCTTGCTGACATACTGGTTGGCGCGGGAGATCTCGCTGGTGGCCACCTTGGCCTCGCGCAGCTTCTCGATAGAACCGGAAAACTTGGAGAACTCCCCGATCACCTTCTCGAAGCTCTCCTGCCGGCGGCCGCCCTCGCTCAGGTCGTCATTGATGCAACCCAGCAGGTTTTCGATGAGGCTACGCACCCGCCCGGCGTGCGCGGACTCCTTGCCGCCCGAACCCGGCACCCAGTCCCGGTGGGCGTAGTACAGGGCCACGGCGTGGGCCTTGATGCCGCTGAAATATTTGAGCGCCTCCTCGCGGCGCTTGTATGCGGCGTTGATGGAGAAGACGATGGGAAAGACCACCGCCAGGCCGATCAACGAGGTGGGAATATTCGCCACCAGGCCGAAGTGCTCGCAGGCAAACGTGGATCCCAACGCCAGAACGGACACGATCAGAGTCTGGTAGTCCACCACCGAGAGAAAGTCCTTAATCGTCTTCATCACGCACCTCCGGCACCATTGGAAAAAGTGTTGGCTTAACCGACATGGGTACTCGCTGCCATCACCAACCTACCTTACAACATGTTGTCGCGTTTCCATTAGCAAGTGCCTAAAACCTCCGAAACGTCAAAGAGCCGGGCCGAAACCCGGCTCTTTGACTGTAGATTACAGTATTGTAGAAATTACAGGGACTACTGCACAGTCACGGTCACGTTCTGTGCCTGCAGGCCCTTTTGCCCCTGGACGACCTCGAACTCAACGACGTCGTTCTCGTTGAGGCTCTTGAAGCCTTCCGTTTTGATCGCCGAGAAGTGGACGAACACGTCTTCGCCGTCTTCCTGCTCGATGAATCCAAAACCCTTCGAGTTGTTGAACCACTTTACTCTTCCAGTCGCCATACTCTTTACTCCTCTTCCTCTTGTGCCACTGCCAACGCTGAAAACCATTTTCGTGCGCGATAGTGACCTTCGTTATACGCCGCAACCTCACGGCTTTTTCGCATCCCAGTTTTGCGTGAATTGCTTTCTACAAGACCGCCCTCGTGGGACAACTGTAGGGAAGCCTGCCACGAGAAAACACTAAAGTCAACACAATTCCACAATTCCGCAGCGTATGGGTCTTTAGGTGTTTAATCAGTTTGGCGAACACGCGTATGCTCTTGTAACACTTGATGATATTAGCACTCTTCCGATCCCTGGATGTCGACATTGGTATGGAAAGTGCGTTTTCATTCAGATACCGAAGGCCATTACGGCCAGGCCGCTCGCCGCTATCATTACCCCGGCGATGACGTGTACGTAGCGCTCCAAACTCCCCAGCCGGACGAGCGCCACACCCCGGTGCAGAAGCAAGACCATGATGCTCATCGTACAGATCGTCACCAGGCCGAAGACCGAGGTAATCAAGACCACGCCAAGGACATCGCTCCGGGCGGCGGGATACATGAGCATCGGGATCAGCGGCTCGCAAGGCCCTAGGACAAAAACGATGAAGAGGGTCCACATCGTGATCTTGCGCCCCTCCTTGCGCAAGTGGCCGTGTCCGACGCCATGGTCGTGGGCGTGCTCATGCTCGCACCCATCCGCATGTACATGGGAGTGAGCGTGGCTACGCCCGCGCAGCGCCAGTCGAAGTCCCCAGGCGGCATAGGCGACACCGAAACCGATCATGAGATAGCTGGCCACCTCGCCGCGTATTCCCTCGATCGACTCGATCGCCCCGATGGCCAGACCGACCGAGATGCCGATGGCACCGAGAACCACGGAGGACAGGACGTGTCCCAGGCCACAGAGCACCGTCAGGACTAGAAGTCTGCCGGGCGAGAGTTTCCTGGCCCTCCCTATCATGATGAAGGGCACGTAGTGATCCGGGCCGGCGACCGTGTGCACCAGGCCAATCGTCGCGGCGGTTGCCATCAAAACCGTCAGTTCAGAAGACATGTTATCAATCCCTTGTTGTTACTGCCCAAACGACTACTTTTAGAGGTGGCAGTGGGCCTCGCCACTGTGGCCCAGGGTGCGAACGGCATCGATGAGCTTTTGGAAAACCGCGCCGGTCATCTGCTGGCCCATGGCGACCTGGTCGACGTCCAGGCTGCCGCCCGTGGCCAACTCCGCGAAAGGACCAAAGCCCACGGCCAGGAAGTTTACCGCCTCTTCGTCGGTGGGATCGGCCGGCCCCTCGTCGATGTCGCCGAAGACGTGGTCGAAGTGGAAGGTCATCTCCGCGTGCGCCTCGCCGCCCTCGGCCAGAACACCGGCGTCCCCGTTGGGGCCGCAGCCGGTGTAGGCCATCTCCTCGTCAAACTTGATATCGTGCTCCCGGGACCCGAGCAGGCGGCCACGCAGCGAGGCGTGCAGGCCCTCTTCGAGTTGAACAGCCAGCACGTTGGTCATCAGCAGCGAAGGCGTGTTGGGAACGACTGTCCAACCGGAGCCGGAGTCGAGACGGGCATGAATGAAAAAGAGGTCGGTAGCCAGGTAGGCCCATGAGAACGGTGCGTAGCGAAACTCGATCTCCAGGCCCACCCGGTGGCTCTGTCCCCGAAAAACCGTGCCCCCGAACTCCGAGTCGAAAACCAGCTCGCGATCCTTGTGCATCCACCACACGCCGCCAGAAACACCGACCTTCCCACCCCGGTCCGACCAGCGGGTTCCCAACTCGGCGCCGGTAACCGCGTACGAAAACGCCTCTTGCCGGTTGGCCTGGTCGCGTGCCGGGCGGGTGACGAAGCCTCGCCCGAAGTTCAAAAAGGCTTTCCATCGATCCGAAACGGAGCAGACGGCCGACAGCTTGGGCGAGACGGCATGGGCATGAGCAAAGGCGTCGCGCGGCACGTCCTGACGAACGACCACCCGGTTGGTGTATATGTCCAGTTCCCGAACATCCTGGGTGCCATTCACGTCGATCAGGTTCAGATCGTAGCGAACCGCCCCAACCAGCATCCAGCGCTCGCTCAACAGCAACTTCTCCTGGGCGTAGAATCCCAAGTTATGCTCATGGATGCGATAATGGTTCATCAAGTTGAAGCGCACTCTTTCCACCGTGTTGGCCTGGGTCTGCCGTATGGCGTCCATGCGCCACTGGATCCCCCAGTCCGATACCAGTTCCCCCACGCCTTCCCAGGGGTCCACGCGTGTATATGTGGTGTGCAGTCCGCCATAGTGCCTGAAGTCCGATTGCTCGATCTGATCGCCGAGATCCTCGTTGAAGTAGTAGTAGGTGTAATTGGAGAAGATACGCATATCCTTGAAGTTGCAGTAGCCGGTCGCCCGCAGCCAGCCGCCGCCGGCCGGGCCCCGGAGAGTCAGCCCGGCCAGGTGCCGGTCCACGTCCACGCGATTTGACTTGTCCAGGGAACCGAAACGACCGATGCGGCCCTGCCGTATCCATGATTCGGGGAGCACGTCCGCGGCCCGGGAGCGGGCCCGGTAGCCGGCATAGAGTACGTCCAGGATCCAGCCCCCGGTAAACGCCGCCCGGCCGCGCGCGAAGGCGCGCAGGGCATCCAAGCGACCCGGATCGGTGTAACCGTCGCTGCGCTCCCCCTGGAATGCGAAATACAGCCCGCTCTCCTCTTTAGGCGCCGTTTTTCCATGGCGTGTATGTAACCCACGTAACACCATTTCGAAACTCGTAGCACCGACGCAGTTGCATGTCAAGCTATTCGCATGCTGCGGGTGCTTTACGAAAAACAATTTACTGTTTCTTTTCACTGTAAACATTCGGTGAACCCGTCGGACATCCGGCCGGAGGAGGTGTATGCAAGCCAGTCGGGTGGTTCAGCGGCAGAGTTTGCGGCGGAAGTGCCTTGTCAGCGGGTAGACCAGGATCGACTTGATCGGCAGCCCTGCTTCGCCCCAGGCATCCAGCCTGCCACGGCCCGTGGTCTCTCCAAGGTAAAACCAGTACGAGTCTATCAGCCGGTTGTCATGTCCAACCGCAATGCCTTGATAATTCAGTCAAAAGGAGTCCCGTCAAAAATTCCTATGGGACGAGGACGGCTAGGGCGAGGGCGAATATGACCAGGGTGGCCGAGGTGGCGGCGCAGGCGGCGCCGCTCGACCTTGTGGTACTTGGCAAGGAGTGAAATCCTATGGGAACCTACGACCGTCTCAGGTACCTAACGAAGGCAGGAGCGGATTGCGGTGCTGGACACAATAACCGAGTTCTTCGGGGAAGGCGGGGACCTCATGTACCCTGTCGCCGGGATCGCCCTGGTCATCCTCGTCATCTCAGCCGACAGGGCCTGGTATCTGATCCGCACACCCCGTGTTCCCGCTGCCCCACGGCTCGTCACCGACCAGGTCACCACAGTCAAGTTCAGGCGTGCCGAGCGGGGGATCAGGTACCTTCCCGCTCTCGGCTGCCTAGCCGTACTGCTGGGCGTGCTTGGCACCGTCTTGAACCTGTTTATGCCCTTCGGCGGTTGCCACAGTGCGGACGAGTTGGCGGCGCTGTTGGCAAAGCACATCTCCGAGATCATGAGCTGCACGCTGTTCGGCCTGGCGACCGCGGTCCTGGCAATGCTGCTTCACGGCCTGCTCAGCGTCGCATGCCGCTATCGGGTCGCGGCAACCCTCGCACGCCGGCCCGGGTTGCCGCCGTCGGTCCCGAGCCGTCATGCCACCCTGCTGCTCGCGCCGGTCGCCTGCCTGCTGTGCATACTTACATTCTTCTTGATGATGGGAATGTCCATGGAGCCCCTGGTCTGTGCGCTGCCCGTCGGGTTCGAGGCGCGTCATGGTCCCGGTAATGACACCGAATACCGCGGCGCGCGGGACTGGCGCCTGATCGTGTCGCCAGAAAGGTACGAGTTCTGCACCCACGATGGCATCCACGTCGAGATCCCGAGGGGGGACCTCTGGCTCGTCTCCGAGACCCTCCGGACGGAGTTCGAGCGGGCGGGACGAGTGGGGAGGGAGAAGCCCGGTTTCATCGTCCAGTGCGACGACGACATTCGTTTCCAGGAACTGGTGTACGTCTTGGACGTCTGCCGATCCGCGGGATTCACCAACCTTCAAATCACGGACTCGCAGGCGGGACCCGCGATACAAACCGTTCATGGTCAGGAACGACGTGGACACGGACATGAGGCGTATCACCGAAAGCTCCCGCTCGGTGGACCGCACGACGAAGGAGACGGCGATCCCGTGAGTGAAACCTCCGACAACCAACCCCTTCGATAATGTCTTGCCACTCGACAGCTTTGTGCGTACAACATACACACTTTCAGTTCAAGCATCCGACCAGAAAGATACGAGTGACTGTTCCGCATCCGGACCCAGGAGTCATGAGCCCTTGAGGATTCCGATCGGCCCCATTTTCTGGGTTGAAATATATTAACGTATATGGTAACGAATATATTAACATATCAGGGAGGTCGGACATGTCGATTACCTCGGAAGACATCGTGCCTTTGAATCAGGTTCGGGCGCGGTTTACGAAGTTGGCGGAACAGGTCCGGTCGGGAAAGGAGAAGATCATCACCAAGAACGGTGAGAGCTACGTGGCGATCATCGACGCCCGGCGGCTGGATCACTACCACCGGCTGGAGCGGGAGAACATCCATCTCGCGCTGCTGGAGGAATCCGGCCGAGGGTGGGACGACGTGGAGGCGGGCAGGACGTTTAATGTGTCGGAACTCCGCTCGCGGTACAAGAAGTCGAAGAAGAAGTAGCGGGATGATCCTGCATGGACGTCCGCCGGACCATTCATTCTACTCGAAACTTCGCCGACAACCTGGATGAGATCGAGCGCTTCCTTCAGGAGCGCGACGCGCCACAAGCATTCCAGGCCTTGCTTCAACGGCTCTTAGAAACCGTTATTCCAAATCTCCAGCGCTTCCCCGGAATGGGGCTGGACTTTCTCGCCAGGAGACCTCAGTCAGTGGAAGGGCTCGAACGTCTAGAAGCGCTCGGAAAACGCCTGGGCCCCAGAGTTGAAATCCGGGAATACATCACCGGCGAGTACCTGCTGCTCTATGCTGTTCGCAAGGATGTGATATACCTACTGTCTATAAAACATCATCTTCAATTGTCTTTCGATCTCAGAGAACACTGGTACCCGTAGCCCGTGGCCGCGCCTTACGCCCGGCGTCTCCGGCGGAGCCAGAGGACGGCCACAGCTATGGCGAAGATGATCAACGTGGCTGAGGTGGCGGCGCTCGGCGGTGCCAACGTGGGAGTTGATCCCCACGAACATGATCAATCCACTATTCCCAATACACCGTCACACTCTCCACGATCGGACTATTCACGGTGCTCGATGCATACATGCGGATCTCCACTTGGCCGAAACGACCGGCGACTGGACAGGAGATATCGCCCGGTTGATCCAGGAACGGGCCCCAGGGCGCCGTGGCGAGCGCGTCCCGGGTCGCCTGGCAGCGGAAGCGGACCCGCACCCGGGTGTCGGTGGGTGGCTGGGCGGTCCAGTTGATGCTCTTCCAGGCGGGGTTGTCCGTCTCGCTGTCGATGTCTCCAATCCACCAGGCCTCGTTCTGGTGGGTGATGGTGCGGAGCGACAGGCCCAGCATGTCACTGTAACTATACGGCCCGCGACCTACCTGGATCTCGAATGTCTTACTCGTGTCCAAACCGTTGATCCGGGTTACCATATCCGCATCTCGGCTGACCACCCAGGCGTTGCCCCAGGCGTCGACGCCCACGCCGATGGGACCCGCTCCCACGCCGACCGAGGCCAGTAGCTCGCC